>CAYPWL010000040.1:0-26415 GCA_964414425.1 uncultured Saprospiraceae bacterium | reverse complement strand
TAATAGGATTTATTTTTTGGTTGATGCATAAAGCCCTCTCAGGAGGGCTTTTTTTATTCATACTTCTTAGTAAACCTTTCAGACCACCATAAAGAAATCAAGACATAAGCACTTTCAGATCTTTCGTTGACCTCTCTGCTGCTTTTCATCTATCTACGTGAAAGAAAAAATCATATCAGATTCACTTAGATTATTCTTTGCGCCATATATAATGTCAAGTGACAAAGATTGATGTAAACTCAGATCAGATCGATCGTCCGATATTCAGAGTCTATCACCGGGCCAAAAAGAAATCAGCCGATACAAACTTTATTTGTATCGGCTGTTTAAAGCTCATTATAATATTGATAGCCTCAATTACATTTCTGCTAATGTAAATCCAAGCTCCTTTGCTTTCTTCTTTAAAGCAGAAATTTCTTTCTTCTGCTCTTTTCTCATCGCCGCTCTTTCTTGCTCTTCTTTCATATAAACATCATATGATTTGGCAACATACTTTGCCACAATTCCCATTTGCTTCGGAGGCAAATTATTGAAAAACGACTGGACTTTCTTACTCTTTGGTGTAGTACCTTCGTCAATGTACTGCGAAAACACTTTAGCAATTTCTGCTGGTTTCATAACATGTATTTTTATAAGTTAACTATGATAAAGATACTATTATTGATCTCAATTTATTTTATAAAACCTTATAAAATAATTCATCCAGTCGGGATAAATATCAAATTCAATATTTATTCATATAAATTAGTAGTATAAACTACGAATATTTGGATTTAATCTGACTCCAGAATCATAAAAACATATCAGCAGAAGTTTTTCAAATTTCTGACAACTATACTTTAAAATTTGATAGTTTTCATTCTTGATTTAATAATAACTCTACAATGACTCGCTCATTATTCAATATCCATTTATTTAATTCGGGCACCACCTCATATAACGCTTTGCCATCAAAGAATACCACTTGTCCGTCAGGAGAAGTTATTTGTGGTTGAATACTACGTGCAACAGGGTATCGAGCTAATATATCCTCGCATGTAGAAGCGAGTTTTCCTATGCTCTGTAACAATTCACCATCTGATAGATATTTATTTACCGCACGTTTATCTATTGCTTGATCAGAATCACTGATCATCGCATTTTTAACTTGATCTATTTGATAATTCAGATTTCTTATAGCGTAAATACCTTTCTCCTTATTGTAATCCTCAATTGTAGCAATCCCTTCATCATTACTGAGGTACAACACCCTAATCGAATCAACCAGTACTGCGTTAGTCTCCATATAGGTGAATTCTGCAGATTTCTGCATTTCACAACCGAAAAGCAGAATGATTGATAGTGATATGATTATTCTCATATTTCTCATGAACTTATGATTCTGTCCAAAATGACAAATAACTTACATTTTATCAAATAAAGAGTCACTCGCAGGATCTAAGAGTGACCTGGTGAATTGTATTCCGTCTTAATAGCAGTAATAGGATTTATTTTTTGGTTGATGCATAAGGCCCTCTACGGAGGGCCTTTTTTATTTAGGCCATTCATTTTTAAAACGTCCAATAACAAATCAATCGAATAAATAGATCGCAGATTCGAATTGCACTTACCCAAAGTTGATATAACAGATATTACTTGTCTGTGCTATTATAACTTGGCAATTAGTCTAATTTATATGGCGATTCGTCGGTGTCAAAAATATCTGCGTTGCACATAGACTATATTTACCATCAAAGTCAAAGCACCATGACAAAAGACACGATAACTCTATCTAAGGCACAGCAGTATATCAAGGAAAAGCTGGGTCATAAAAACATCGACATAGAACTTCTCGATGAAGTTATCAACTTCCTCGCACAGAAATCACTATCTCCCGATGCTGTAAAAGTAGCTTGTTCCGACAAGGAGGAGTTGGCTCATATAAGAGATCAGTTTTTAGTGGGCTATATAGGTTTGGTATTAGAACCAAATGAATTAGATAAAGCCATCAAGGTCATATGTGTGGATATGGGTTCTTCTAATCGTAACAAGCGTCGAGATGTATTTTACTACATGCTGATACGACATCTTGATGTACGCGATAAATTCATGTCTATGACGGCTGTCAATGAAAACACAGTTGACCCAAAACCATCAGATAGTGAGACCATGGCAAGCCAACTGGAAGACATCGTAAAAAAATATGCCCGATATACTGCGGCTGTAGGCTTTGCACCTTTGCCCCTGATAGACTTGGCAGCAATAGGAGTAATCCAACACCGTATGATCGGCAAGCTTGCTAAGGAATTTCCACAGATTGATGCTAAGGCACGAATGACACCTATAATTGCATCTATCGTAGGTGGCATAACATCCGTAGAGTTAGGGATCCTCACAAAAGCGGCATTCAAAAGAATGCCTGTCATTGGGACGATCATAGGAGGGGCGTCAACCTCGATATATGCCTACTACTCTACTCTTGCTATAGGTGAGATCTTCATCGAACATTTCCTGTCAGGTGGCGACTTGAGTATAGATCTGATCACTTACGAAAAAATGAAAGAGCGCTACAAAGATTTGGTGACTTCATTCAAACTATCCACTTAGTCATGCGATCATCTCACATAAATCATTAGGTTTATGTGATGAGCATATCCCTTGTTAGACTTGAGATAATCGAAGATCATATTCTTGTTATTGAGATAGATAACCCGCCTGTAAACGCTATTTCGAAGCAAGTCCGTCAGGAGCTTCATAACATCTTCTCTCAAATGGACCCATCCATCCGAGTAATTATCATAAAGGGCTCAAATGGAATCTTCTGTTGTGGAGATGATATCAAGGAGGCAAAGAGCAACATGGACGAAGGAGTCCATAAAGTTCAAGATTCCTTGGCAGAGTTTGGAGCGTTAATGTCGATGATAGAAGATAGCTCGGCACCAACCATTGCACTAATCGATGGATGGTGTATCGGAGGAGGACTGGAGTTAGCGCTGAGTACAGATCTGCGCATAGCTTCAAGCTCGGCTAAGTTTCGTGGTGCAGGAGTCAACATAGGCCTGATGGCCTCTACTTATCGATTACCGCAGCTCATAGGTGCAGCTCGTGCAAAAGAATTATTATTAACGGCAGATACAATTGATGCTAATCAAGCCCTCTCTTATGGATTGATCAAATCTGTGGTACCAAAAGAGACTCTCATGACAGAAGGCTTGACCCTGGCCCACACTATTGCCATGAAGGCCCCACTATCTGTCCAAGCGACCAAAGCATCAATCAATAATAGTTATCGCCTCAACAAGGCTGACAACGATAGGTATAATAACGAATCACTACTAAGGCTATCAGAGACCGTTGATTACAAGAGAGCCGTTGAAGCTCATATCAATAAAGAAACACCGAAATTCGAAGGGAAATAAAACCTACGCCCGCGTAAGCTTTAATGATAGTCAGAGACTAAGATTGAGTGATCACAGTGCTTCAAATCTCCATCATCATTAGAAGCCACGATGACAAGTCTATTATGAGCATTATTAGCTATTAGGTTCTGAAGCCATGCATTAGCAGACTCATCAAGATACGACCCAGGCTCATCGAGTAATAAGATATCAGTATCAGATAGTATGGCCATCGCAAGATGTAGGCGTTGTTGCTGACCGGATGACAACTCATTGAGACGAGCCGATTTATTTACAGGAAGATTCATCTGATCGTAAAACCACGACTCCGCTTGTCCATTAATGATATTCTTAAATCTGAAATGCAAGGTGACAGCCTCTTGGACGCTTAACTTCTCTGGTGATCCGAGGTATGGTGCTGCATAGCTCACGGATTTATAAATCGTTGACTTACTTAAGGTCTTCCCTCCTTCTGCATAGCTGATATTACCCTTCGATGGTGACAAGAATCCACTGAGTATCTTCAGCAGGGTCGACTTGCCAGACCCATTAGATCCTCTGATCGCATACTTGTTCCCAGACTCAAATGTATAAGTGACATTTTTTAGTATCCACTGATTTGTATATCGCTTAGAGACCTGCTGTAAATCAATAATCATGGCCTCTATGTTGTCTGAATCCCCTGACTAAGCCTTGACTTGAGTTATGGATAAAGGAGACTATGGCATACTTCTCATCCGACTCTGGGAGGTTGGCATCGATCTCTTCAAGCGCTAAGGATATATTCTTATACTTGACGAATAAGATGCGATAGACGTCTTTAATCTTGTTGATCGCCTCCACTGTAAAACCACGACGTCTTAGTCCAACAGAATTTACACCCACATAGCTCAGTGGCTCGCGAGCAACTTTGATGAAGGGCGGAACATCCTTCCTCACTAAGGTTCCCCCACCAATAAAACAAGACTCGCCAATATGTACAAACTGCTGTACTGCTGTCATGCCTCCTATAATCGCATAGTCATCAACTTGCACATGTCCAGCGAGGTTAACACTATTAGCGATGATCGCATGGCGTCCTATCTGACAATCATGGGCTACATGGACGTATGCCATGATCAATGCGTCATCACCGATCTCGGTCTGTCCAGATGCGGCAGTACCCTTATTGATTGTGCAATACTCTCGTATAGAGACATTTTTTCCTATGTTGAGTAGTGTCTGTTCGCCTTTATACTTTAAATCTTGAGGCTCAGAACCTACTATTGCACCCTGATAGATAGATGTACCCTCAGCAATGCGAGTGCCATTCATGATATTGGCATGGGGGTGAATCTTACAGTTGTCGGCTATATGAACATCGGCATCGATAATAGCATATGGTCCGATAGAAACGTTATTGCCTATCTGAGCCTTTTCATTGATTTCTGCAAGATGGCTGATAGACATCTATAGTTTGGTTCTATCAACAATTTGTGCAGTTAGATCACCCTCTGATGCTAACTTATCCCCGACGTAGGTAGAACCTTTCATTTGGACGATTCCACGGCGTATCGGTGCTGCCAAAACCATCTTAAGGATTAAAGTATCCCCCGGAAGGACCTTACGCTTAAACTTCACATTGTCCATCTTGAGAAAATAAGTATCCCAATCTGAGGGGTTCTCAACTTGGTTAAGTGCTAAGATACCACCAGTCTGTGCAAGGGCTTCCATCTGCAACACACCAGGAAACACGGGATTACCTGGGAAATGCCCCATGAAAAAATTCTCATTAAACGTAATGTTCTTGATACCCACAACAGTTGTATCCGTCAGCTCAATAATCTTATCCACCATTAAAAATGGATAGCGATGTGGTAAGTAAGATTTAATTTTCTCAGTATCAAAAATCGGTTCTTGAGTAGGAATATATACCGGGATGCCCGCTTTTTTCTTTTGCTCTAAATACGCTTCTTTTAGGATTTTAGCCAAAGCAACGTTTGCGGTATGGCCGGGTTTCTTAGCAATGATCTTAGCCTTGATTGGCACGCCAACTAATGCCAAGTCACCTAACAGGTCCAATAGCTTATGACGTGACAATTCATTAGGAAAATGTAAGTCCTGGCCCGCCTGAACGGTCTTAAGTACCTCATCAGCATTATCAATATTCAACTGATTAAGAGCTTTCTTGAAGTCATCCTCAGAAACGTTATCCGATTTGATGACTACAGCGTTGTCAATATTCCCCCCTTTGATAAGTCCTGCATCAGCGAGGCTGATCACTTCATCGGTGAATACATAAGTTCTTGCTGGGGCAATCTCAGTATTAAAATCAGCAGCCTCAGTATAGCTTGCATGTCGATCTCCTATATCTTGATCATACTCCAATATGGTTTCAAGTACCATTTCATCAGATGCAATGGCTATGTACTCAGCACCAGTTTCTGGATGATTATAGATAATTGTGCCTGACAATTCAAACACTCTTTGATCTTCATCTTGTTCTGTCAGTTGAGACGAAATACCCTCAGCAAATTGAGTAGCACTTCCATCGAGTATAGGCACCTCCGGGCCGTCTACCTCTATTAATACGTTGGATATCTGATGAGCGTATAGCGCTGCTAATAGATGCTCAATAGTCTCTATTGTGTATTTTCCGTTGGATAATGTTGTGCGTCGATTCGTATCGCTCACATATTTGACATCACACTTCATAGCCTCTGCCTCAGCTATATCTGTACGTATGAATTTAATTCCATGGCCACTCTCCGCTGGTTTTAAGGTCACCCTACAAGGTACTCCACGGTGTAAACCCATACCATTCCAAGAGATCGTATCCTTGATGGTCTTATGCTTCATATCTTTCTCATGAGGATTTAGGCTTCCAAATGTAGGACTATTGCTCGTCTTTTGACGACTTTGACTTGTCCGTTACTAACTCTTCGAGAGAGCTTAGTCTACGTTCAAGTAATGGTAGTCTTTTAAATAGTGCAAATGATCTCAGGTAATCCCAATATTTGACCGCTGGATATCCATACCATTTTTGGTTCCCTTCGATTATGTTTCCTGCCACTCCAGATTGGGCCTGTATCCTCGAACCTGGTGCAATCCGCACATGTCCTATTACTCCAACTTGGCCTCCCAATTGGACACCGTCTCCTATTACCGCACTACCCGAAATACCTGTCTGCGCCGCAATGGCTACATCTCGACCGATCTCAACATTGTGAGCCACTTGGATTAGATTGTCGAGCTTTGCACCTCTCCTTATAATCGTATTATTAATTGTACCTTGATCTATACAACAATTAGAGCCGATATGCACGTCATCCTCGATACGTACAGAGCCCACATGTCGTATCTTTTTGTAACCTTGGTCATAGTAGAATCCAAAACCTTCACCACCAATAATTGTATTGGCTTTTATGACAACATTACTTCCAATCTGTGAAGCTGCATAGATTTTGACACCATCAGCAATATTGCAGTTACGCCCTATTGTCACATTTGGACCGATCACTACTTGATTACCCAAAATTGTATCAGATCCAATCTTCGCCGTAGAGTCTATGGCACAAAATTGACCCTGTCTGTAAGAGTGCTCCGATTGTTCTTGCCGATCATCCAGCGTTATTGGATATAATAGATCTTTGAGCTTCTCGAGCGCTATAGAGATATCTGAGACCTTTATAATGGTGAGATCACCTTTATGCTTTTGTGACTCTGGTAGCAAAAGCACTTGAATTGAAGGGTCAATTGCTGCATTGGCATACTTCAGATCGCCACTGAGGTAAGCAATAGCATTAGGTTTGGGCTGATCAAGACTACAGATCGTCGATATAGTCATATCTCCATCTCCAATCAACTGACCTCCTAAATGGATTGCTATATCTGAAACTTTATAAATAATCTTTTCCTTTGCTTGTGACAATTAAACAGCTAAACAGCAATATAAGTATCAACTGTTCAAAATAAGATAAATCAACATGCTTAGATTAGATCATCGAGACCTTAAAAGATCATATTAATTGGAGATCGTATACTAATCCAACCTACCAAGGAGAATCACAAAACGACCAGTGGACTATATCTCCCATAAGGAATCCACAAGCAAGAAGAGCTATATACAGGATATGTAATGAAAGTCGGGTCAGGGTATCCTATCCCTGCCATACAAGACATCGATGAGCCATGGAAGGAAAAACGAGAACAAGTTACCTACGTACCGATACAACCTAAACCTGGCGACTTAGCGGTATATCTACAACACAGATCACATGAAATGATATTTAAAAAAGAGCGGTATGTAGTAGTGCCCAATGCTGCCTTAATATTATTGATAGGGGATGAGGATGCACATCCAGAATAAGTAGGGAAAAAACCAACTCAAATCGGTTTTTGGGATGGCCTTCCCTACTTTAATCTAAGATTACAACTTTTTCTATTTTATCTCCCGCTCTGATGTCATCAATTACATCGAGCCCCTCGGTCACTTTGCCAAAACAAGTATGATTACGATCGAGATGAGCGGTATTATTACGACTGTGACAGATGAAAAATTGCGACCCACCAGTATTTCTTCCAGCATGTGCCATAGAAAGCACGCCTCTGTCATGATGTTGATTGTCACCATCAAGCTCACAGTTTATCTGATATCCAGGACCTCCAGCACCTGTTCCATTAGGACAGCCACCTTGTATCACAAAGTCAGGTATCACTCTATGAAACGTAAGTCCGTCATAGAACCCCTTCTGAGCAAGATCAACGAAATTCTTCACCGTATTTGGTGCATCGTCTGCATAAAACGACACTTTCATCAATCCTTTTTCAGTATGTAGCTCGGCTGTCATTATATTATCTTTTGACTGTGCGAAATAACAATAAATATATCTATCAGGTGAATAATTTCTTAGTGATTTTAACCTTAAAGTGATTAATGCAAAACTCAATTGCTGTCAAGGATTTTTTGATCTTTATGTCATGAGACTTATTATCTGCTTATTACTCCTGTGCGCACATACATCTTATGGACAGACAGATCTATCGATCAGCACCCAAGTATACCCGACAGGCATAATCCCGGGCGTACAGATAGACAAATTTATCAGTGATGACAAGGCTATATTAGTGCGCCTTGGATATCAAATCATCGATCATAGAGACCTCGGAGTCCATGACGATGAAGTAGGTAATGGCTTTGGGTTCACATTGGGATTCAGGAAATATTTCGCAAATCGTAACAATAAATTCTATTTCTCGATAAAAAATGATGTTTGGTTTAATAACATTGATTGGTTTGATGATCTTGATAGTGGTGAGCGTGTTACTGGGAGCACAGATATTACCGTGCTGCAACCTACCGCAGAAGTGGGATATCAATTCTTAAGCGAATCAGGCTTTTTTATATCTCCATCAGTTGCGTTAGGGGCAGAATGGAATGTCAGTACAAGAGGAGAACCCACTGGTCAAGGGGCGATTCTATTAATAGGTGTACAGCTGGGCAAACGATTCTAAAGAACCGTCAGCTATTTGGTTAACATTTACTCTCCAAGATACCCTTGACGATCTCAATAGTAATTAGGTACGTAGGTACGACACCATCTAAGCCTAAGCTACCTGATGCAAGCGTGCTACCCGTATGTAGCGGGTTATCTGACGCATAGTAAGCATATCTAACCTGAATATTAGGACTTACCGATTTTCTGATCTTGGAGTTGGCTTGTATCGCCTTTTGATAATGAGCACCTTCCATTTCAAGTCCGATGGCCGCCCATGATGACTTATAAAAGTAGCGCAGGATATCCTTGTTTTGTAGGGAGGTTCCCAGTACAGTGATCATATTGCCCTCGTATACATTAACCTCTGCATTCTGAAAGTTATCCTTGCTCAACTCATTATTAAATGGATAATTATCTCCTCTACCTTCTATTACGTGCGATGTAGGTATCATGATATCGCCTTTCTTACCCGACAATGTACCCGCCTTACCCATTACATTAACAGATCTAACATCCCAAGGAATCTTTTTACCACCCTGGTCTAAAGGCTTCAATAATTCATCCATCGTCTCATAAGCCTGCTCCCCAAATGCATAATCCATCACGATGATAATCGGTGCTATACCGGACTCCAGTTCTGAACAGTTGACATTGTCTTTTAGATATGCCATGTTGTTGTCATCGATATCAAATATCTGTACAGACAGATTTGTGCCAGATTGATCTTTGAGCTCATACATACCATGTGCCAGCGCATACTGTTTGACCTCTTCGCGCAATTGGCTGTTTCGATCATCACTCAACATGTGAGCGATTTCCATAACCGTTTTGTCGGTATGATCTACTCCGAGTGCCTGTCGTGCGTACACCAGATTCATAACACTATGCATATTAGCGCTAATCACATGTACAGGTCGCTCAAACAAACCCTTAGATATCAAAAATTGCTTGATGTTATTGGCCCACTTTTCTCCATAGATGTGGTGACCCAGCATTCTAACTAAGGCGCTCGACATGCTGATTTCTCTATCGTTTTTATCGATAGCTTCCTCGAGGCTTAACTTGCCCATTGCGTATACTATGCTAAAAAGGTCATTCACTCCTTTAGCTTTGGCAAAGCGCTCATATGCTCCTGCCGACTCTTCATAAGTTCGGCCTAAAAGGGTACTCAAATAGGTAAATCCTACTTGGATATCTATCTCACCTTCAGAATTGAGACCTGCATGAATCTTCTTGATCGCCTTCCAGGCTCTGTTGATATTGCCACGAGAGTCAAGTGCATTACGACCGATCTTCTCCGCTTCACTGTATAAAAAAGTGAGGTGAGTGAGGATATCATAGACGTCACTATTACCTCGAGTCATCTCCACATACATCTGCTCTTCATCTATGCGGTAGCAGTTTCTACGACGCTTGGCTGGTATCAATGGCTCAAATCCAGAATGCTCTAAGCCCTCACGACTGATCAGACGGATATATCTACACTCCTCTATGCCTTGTGGGAGTCGCTCAAAGACATATAAAAGCCCATTAAGCTCTACCCGATTAGGATCATTGATATAACCATAGATCTCTGGATTGAGGTCTAATAAGGATTCAATCATAGCGGAGCCTGACTTACCCCGAGGCTTATACTTACCACGTTGAATCAAGTGTCTCATCTCGATGTAGAGGCGGTCAATTGCTGCCCTTGAGATGTGCGCACGTGATGGCTGAGCTATGTCCATGTGACTGTTCTTTGGTAACTATCTACAATAATAACACCAAGAATGTGCGATTGGTCAGCGCAATCAGCGATATACTCCTATTCCTTCACAATAGGATAAGTAGCGCTGTGATCATCAGAGCTAATCTCTATGTGATACAAACCACTCTGTAGGTGGGACATATTGATGCTCACCAGCCCAGATTGTTGAGTCCTATCGTAAACTAATTGACCTGATAGATCAAAGATCTGTAGCTTAGACGACGTAGATCCTACGTTGACATTTACCAACTCTACAACAGGGTTGGGCCAGATCTCAATATCGCTTGCAACGGGAGCAAAACTGGTATTGATCAGTCCTGTGTTCACGACAAATTCATCCAAATAGACGTGGTCAGTATTAGCGGAGGCATCGAGTGACACCCTAAACTGAATCTCTCGATAATCAAGTCCCTCAAGACCGAATGCAAATGACGTTACCTGATCGTTGCTGAAGTCGAATATGCTTCTATACATTACTGCAGTATGCCAGATGCTATCGCCTCGATACTCTATAGTCAGATCCTCTCCAAACTCCACACTCCAAGCATAAAGAGACAAGGATACATCAATCGAGCTGACAGATGAGGTATTAATCCATGGCGATAGGATCATATTCTGATCATAGTCATCTCTCAATCTGATTGAGCCACGCCCTTCTGGAGAATTACTCCCTTGATACCAGGCGGCATCATCAGAACTCACCGACCAGCCATCAAGTCCTTCTTCAAAATAAAAAGCAGCTAACTGTCCAGTCCGAATCTCTTCATCAGGTGTAAAAACCGGAATAGTATCGCTCAGTGCTACTAAGATAGAATCGCGATAACCTTTGATGGATAGTTCATATTGGCTATTAGGTAGTAAATCCACAAGTTGAGCAGTTGAGTCAGATGTACTTACTACCACTGATCCATCTAAAAGCACTTCATAAATCAAGGTGTCCCAAAGTGTGTCTACCCTACTCCAACTAACATCCATAGATCGCTCCTTAAGATTATTAATGGAAACATTTAGGTAACTAAAAGTGTCGACTTGTTCTGGAAGATTAAGCCTTGTTTCATATGGCTCACCGACTCCTACAGCATACCAAGCATTGGTCGTTGAAATCTCCTGGAGACTCCCCTCTCCATATAGTTCTTTGGCCGCCAAGATAGCCCCCTCCCTCGCATCTCGAAAGGTAGATGTTGACCACAGATATTCGGTAAGGTTCTTGTAAGCTATAGCGGCAGCAGCATTAGGGGTTATACCCGTCACTTGATATTGATCTCCTCGGTCATTGACACCAGCTTCACCATTGGCAAGGATATAGAACCATTTGTTCTGAACAGAAGAGTTCGTGTGAACTCCACAAAAGTCATTAAAACCCACAGGCAATCCGCACTCTTGATTAATCCAGTTCTGCCCTTCATATGTATCAGGATGATTAACACTTTTGGGGTCTCTAAAACTCCTGAACCTTACTCGGCTCGATTGAGCGACCTGTTGGCCTACTTGCCAATCGCATTTGCCCCGAGCAAAGAACTCTGACATCTCACCAAATATATCTGCGAAAGACTCATTCAAAGCTCCTGACTCTCCTGAATATCTGAGGTCGGCCGTGTGCTGTATCACACCATGGGTGAACTCATGACCCACTATGTCTACTGCCGACATGTCGCTGCGATGTATGCCGTCCCCGCCTCCTAACAATAAGTTTCCTTGAAACCAGAATGCATTGTTACTGCGATCTCCATAATTGATATATGCTGACACGGGACCACCCTGGTCATCATAGGATTCTCTGCCGTGTCGTAGTGCATAATAATCTAATGTAGTACCCAGCGCATATTGCGCTTGGATGGCATCAAGACGATCTTGTAAAATCTGTTGATCGCCAACAACCGCTTGTCCAAAAACTGTATGGGTTGCTCCGGCAAGATCATAAGTTCTGTATTCCAATGCTGAGTGACTCATATTGTATACTTCGCCCTCTCGATAAACCTCTGTGAAGACCACTCCATCATAGAGCGATCGTGCTATCACTGGCTCATTATGAGGAATAGTTAGCGCTTCTCGATGTAAGATCCGTGCAGAGCTCGCTGAGACATATATCAACTGAGCATGACTCATGTCTAACTCGTCCTCTATCCTTATCTCATAAGCTGGATCAATTGATGATTGAGTTAGATACAATACTGGTCTTATCGTCTTGATAACCTCATCCCTAAACTCTGATTGTGTCACCAATAGCTCAAGAACTTCTTCTTGCTTAATATCAAATAGGACGTGAGTATCATCAAAGAGATAAACACTGCCTCCAAAACCATAAGGATTGATGACCAGCTCGCTATTGACAACTTGATACTCATCATAGTAATGATACATCCGCTTGTGGTTATGCTCAGATGGGATCAGATCGTGACGGTTATTCAGTTTGAGTTGCTTCTTAACCACTGAGACTGTAGTGGACTTATCAATGACAGACAGTTCTGTAAAGCCTTGATATCGAGTATGCTGCGCAGTAATGGACCCGAAAGGCCACTGCAATATGAGGAGAAATATTGTGCTGAGAAGGAGCTGTTTCATGTAGATAGCTTTTCACAGGCACTATTATCAAGGTGACAAAGGTAATCTGTTTATTATAATATATTATAATTATTTTATATATGTTTAATACCCGAGTACGGTGTTTATGGCTCAAATCATAAACTTCTTCATATGAGCTTAATAATATTTACTTTCGCGGCTCCTTAATTTTACACAATTCACGATGGTTTGGACTCTTTTCATAGCGATGATTATTTTATGCCTTGCGATTGATTTAGGCATATTCAATCGTGAGGCACATGTAATCTCTGTCAAGGAAGCCTGTATATGGACTGCTATATGGGTCACTATTGCTCTGTCTTTCTCCGGAGTGATATATTACATATATACGAACGGTCTTGTTGAGAATCCAGACAACTTATCAGCTACGGATGCCATGCTGAAATATATCACTGGATATCTCATCGAGCTATCGCTGAGTATAGACAATATTTTTGTGATAGCAGTGATATTTGGGTCATTCAAAATACCCCAAGAATCACAGCACAGGGTACTATTCTGGGGCATCTTAGGAGCAATTATTTTTAGAGCACTCATGATCGTCTTTGGCGTCGCATTGATTAACCAGTTTAGCTGGATGATCTATGTGTTTGGGCTCTTCTTACTGTACACAGCTTATAAGATGCTGACCACCAAAGACCAAGAGTTTAATCCACGTAATTCTTTTGTATTTAAGCAATTGCGGAAGATCATGCCGATCACACAATCCATAGAAGGTGAGAAGTTCTTCATCAGGAAGCGCCATATTCTTGCGGCAACTCCACTGTTCGTGGCAATGCTCATCATTGAGGTTACCGATATTCTATTTGCATTAGACAGTATACCGGCCATTCTTGCGATTACTTCTGATCCATTTTTGGTATTCACCTCTAACATATTGGCCATTATGGGCCTTAGATCGATGTACTTCTTCCTATCCAATATGCTGGATAGATTCCACTACTTAGAGTACAGTTTAGTGGCGATACTGACTTTCGTAGGGCTTAAGATGTTGGCGCTACACTATGTGCATTTGCCTGAATGGGCCTCGCTGGGATTCATTGTAGTAGCGCTTGGAGTAGGCATAATCGCCTCATTGCGCCATCCTGCTCCCACACACGATTAAATCAACTTAGCGCTTCCGCTCTAAACGCCTCTATCTCGTCACTACTTGTCGGGATATCAACCCCTAACTTTTGTGCGCCGTCGTCGCTAATCACATAATCATCCTCGAGTCGGATACCCCCTAAGTCTTTCCATCTTTCGAGTTCGTCGTAATTGATGAAATCTTCATACATATGCTCAGCACGACGCTTATCAATAAGGTCAGGTATGAAGTATATACCAGGCTCAATCGTAATACAAAAGCCTTCTTTTAGCGCTTTGCCTAATCGTAAAGACTTGAATCCAAATTCTTGACGTCTCTTTACAGTCTTGCTATAGCCTATATTATCCTCTCCGAGATTCTCCATATCATGCACATCAAGGCCAATCATATGTCCAAGGCCATGAGGGAAGAACATCGTATGAGCTCCTGCTTCGACAGCTGCATCTATATTTCCTTTCATTATGCCTATATCGTTAAGACCAGAGGCGATAACCCTTGAGGCCGCTATATGTACGTCTATATTATTTGTTCCAGGCTTAGATAGCTCTACCGCTTTAATATATGCTGCATGAACAATATCATAGATACTCTTCTGCTGGGCACTAAAGGCTTTACCAATCGGAAATGTCCGAGTAATATCGCCAGCATAGTGACTTGGTGCTTCACAACCACCATCATAAAGTACCATACCTCCATCTTTAAGCTCATTGCCATACTCATGATTGTGCAGAACCTGGCCATTGATGGTTAAGATAGGTGGATAGGCGAAGCTCACGTTATTAGCCCAAGCCGCTTGAGCAGCAACACTGACTAACTCGTGTTCTTTCATACCAGCTTTGGCAGCCCCCATCACGTCGACATGCATTTGGTGAGATAGTCTTGAGGCGATATCTAACTGAACCAACTCTTCTTGGGTCTTTATCTCACGCTGCTTGTATACAGCACGTATCAGCTTATTAGATACTCGCTTGGTGACTTTTCTATTCTTCCTTCCAGTGAGCTTAGATAACAATACAATATGATCATCACGATATGGTGGCAGATAGTGTACATCGGCATCGATGTATTTAATGATATCAACTCGAGACTTAACACGCTCGATACCAGAAGCATCGGCTAACTCCTTAAGAGAAGGAACCTTACCGGTCCATACAATATCATCAATTGTTAACTCGGTACCAAATAGATAAGTACGCCCTTTGTCGGCATCTATGATAGCCATTAATCCAGGCTGATCAATCCCGATATAATAGAGAAAAGTGCTGTCCTGTCGGAAGGGGTATGTATTGTCTTTGTAGTTCATACCGACATAATCATTACCCAGCAGTTGGATCCTTCCTTTACCCATCGATTTCATGAGTGCCTTACGGCGATCGACATAAGTTTCTCTAGCAAAGGTAAGGGTTGAATTGGCCATTGTACAGTATTTATCTATTCACAATTAAGTCAAATGAATGTAGCAAGAATTGTAGCGCTACAACAGACTCATGAGACTATTTTTTAAAAGTAAAACACTCAATAAATCGTCAATAGTACAGCTTATGTGATGTAGGCTTCAATGAAGGTTAGGCAGGTCTATTGACTACCTATTGAGCATGTTTTCCTTAAGGTTCATCAGCTCCATCTCACTGAAGTATAAGACTTCACGAGGCTTGCTACCACGAGCTTCGCCTACTATACCGAGGGCTTCGAGTTGATCCATGATACGTCCAGCTCTGTTGTAACCCAGCTGTAGTTTACGCTGTAACATAGAGGTAGATCCATGCTGATTGGATACGACTAGTGCAGCAGCGTCCCAAAACTGATCATCAAGATCTGACATAGAGAGTGTTTTAGCGCCAGCACCGTCATCGTCGGTGTTATATTCTGGCAGATAGAACGGCTCGGCAAATCCTTGCTGATCACCTATATGGTCTACAATTTCTTCTACTTCTGGAGTATCTACGAATGCACACTGCAATCTCACAACATTACCGCCGATTGATAAGAGCATATCTCCACGCCCTATCAATTGATCAGCCCCTCCACCATCAAGAATGGTTCTCGAGTCAATCTTACTGGTCACCTTAAATGCAAGACGAGCTGGGAAGTTCGCTTTGATCACACCAGTGATAATATTTACTGATGGTCTCTGTGTAGCAATAATCAAGTGAATACCTACAGCTCGAGCCAACTGTGCAATACGTGCGATCGGTAACTCTACCTCTTTACCAGCAGTCATGATCAAGTCTGCAAACTCATCAATGACTAACACTATGAATGGCATAAACTTATGTCCATTCTGTGGATTGAGTTTTCTGGCTGTGAACTTCGTGTTATACTCTTTGATATTTCTGGCTCTGGCCTTCTTCAAGAGATCATAACGCTCATCCATCTCGATACATAGAGAGTTGAGCGTATAGATCACCTTACTCGTTTCTGTTACGATCGGTTCATCTTCATTCGGCAGATAAGCTAAGAAGTGCTTGTTGATCTTACCATATGGGAAGAGCTCCACTTTCTTAGGGTCGATGAGGACTAGTTTTACCTGACTCGGGTGTTTCTTATAGAGTAGTGACGATATAATCGTGTTGATACCTACAGACTTACCTTGTCCTGTGGCTCCTGCTATTAGCAAGTGAGGCATCTTAGCTAAATCCGCAACAAATACCTCATTAGAGATCGTCTTACCTAATGCAAGTGGAAGGTCCATCTTTGCATTTTTGAACTTGTCCGATTGTACCACTTCTTTGAATGAAACAATCTGGCTTTTCTTGTTTGGCACCTCGATACCTATCGTTCCTTTACCAGGAATCGGTGCGATGATTCTAATCCCCAATGCTGCAAGGCTTAGGGCAATATCATCTTCGAGGTTCTTAATCTTAGAGATCTTCACCCCTGGTGCAGGAACGATCTCATACAGGGTCACTGTAGGTCCGATGGTCGCACGGATCTTAGTGATTTCAATTTTGTAGTTTAATAAAGTCCTGATAATCTGGTCTTTGTTAGCCTCCAGTTCAGTTCTGTCAATTTCGACTTTCTGATCGCTGTAATCTAAGAGTAGTTCAAGCGGTGGAAACTTATAGGACGAAAGCTCAAGAGTTGGATCAAAAGGTTCTAAGTGATCCTTGTTCTCCTCAGTTATACTAAGATCTGGAGTGGTAGAGCTATCAGGTTTACTAGTCGTCTCGAGTGTGAAATCTGAAACTTGTTCTTCGATTTCTGCCTTCTTCTTGGCACTTGTAGGAGACACACCAAATTGTTCTATTTGGATTTCTTCAAATGGTTTTGTTGCCTCATCAGAGGGCTCCCCGACCATAGTATCAGGAAGCTCAAGGTCTAAATCGCCTGATCTTACCTGATTACCACTCTGAATTGAGCGGTCGGTCATGGGTTCGGTTTTAGGAATGGCCACTTCATCACTGAAGTTGGGCCTAAGGAAACTATCATCGGTTCTCGGTTTAAGCGCAACTTCACGCTCTTTAGAAGGCTTCGCAGTTACAGCGGAGTTCTTACTCTTTCTAAATTTTAATATTGAGGGATTGAATTTTAATGCTGATGGAATCTTGAAGCTACCTTGAGGTGTAGCCAAGGAAATCGTCTCAAGAGATGGGTTAAACTGCCATACTGCCCAAGCGACTATCAAGAAGAATAACATGATCACGAGTCCTGCGGTGCCTACGAAGTTGGTCAGCCAATAAACCATGTTAGTACCAAAGCTGCCGCCTACAGGAAAGCTCGCTGGCTGAAATATCAACGCAAGCGTTACTGAAAAGAAGCACATGGCGAAAAAACTCTTTTGAAAGAATGGCCATGCCTTGATGATCGGTATGCGCTGGATAAGATGTCTACCCGCATTAAATACTACAGGGACCATCAAAAATACTGCCACACCAAACCCCCAATAAATCAGGAAACTGGAGATTACAGCGCCAAGTCTCCCAAGCCAATTAGTAACGACTACATCACTCTCAAAGAGGATCGCCCATGACAATGCTAACACAGAATCCTGGTCCGCCTTCCATGTAAAAATATAGGAAGTACAAGCTATAAATAGGTAGAGAGCTACGAGGATTAAAGTGATACCAATAATCTTCGTTATTCTACTATCAGTTGTTGTTTTCTTCTTCTTCGTTTTCTTAACCTTAGCGGCCATCTCGACATATTATTATAAATGCGAATATATTAACGAGAAATTCATTTCAAAGAATTTTAAACAAAATATTTACTGATAATCAATGATTTATATTTGTACAAATAATGCAATATGTATGAATAGCTGAATGATACTCTTTTATACATATATTTATTTCTCTTAGAAAGACCACAAATATTTGATGTTATCACAGAATGAATACATACGATACAGCCGCCATCTGAATCTACCTGATTTCAGCGTGGAGACTCAGCTACAACTCAAGGCAGCTCGAGTCCTCATCATAGGTGCAGGAGGACTGGGTAGTCCTATGCTCTTCTATCTCGCCGCAGCAGGTATAGGCACAATAGGTATCGTAGATGATGACGTCGTCGACCTCTCTAATCTACAACGGCAGGTGCTATATGATACAGACGACATCGGCAAGTCCAAATGTGAAATCGCCGCACAGAAACTCTCAGCCCTTAATCCTGACATCTCTATTATCCCTCATCATACCAGACTTACCAGCGACAATGCTGAGGAGCTCCTATCAGGTTATGATATCGTCGCAGATGGTACGGACAACTTTGCCACAAGGTATCTGGTCAATGATGCTTGCGTACTCTATCATAAGGTTAACGTTTATGCTTCTATATATAGATATGAGGGACAGGTATCCGTATTCAATATGAGTATGCCTGATAATCATAGAAGTGCGAACTATCGGGACCTCTACCCTATGCCACCGCCACCAGATGCAGTGCCGGATTGTGCCACGGGTGGCGTTCTAGGCGTATTAGCGGGTACCATCGGATCACTCCAAGCCAATGAAGTCATCAAGATCATCACTGGATCGACAGATGTCCTGGCTAATAAACTGATGATCTATGACTCTCGTGAACCATCTATGCGAATCATACATTATAAAAAGAGTCCTAAAACGCAGATTATAACTCTCATCGATTATGAGCATTTTTGCGGGACGAAAACAAAAGAAGATAACATGTCAGCACTACAGGAAATCACAGTACAGGAGCTACAAGCTTGGCAAAAGGAGAATAAAGACTTTCAATTGATAGATGTTAGAGAAGGTCATGAGTATGAATTTGCAAATATCGGAGGAGAGCTCATGCCATTAGGCGATATCATGTCATCTCTTGATAAGATCAATGATGACAAACCTAAGGTAGTGATGTGTCGTAGTGGTCAGCGCAGTGCCGCTGCCGTTAATGCTCTTCAACAAGCTGGTCAAACGAACCTATATAACCTAAAAGGAGGTATTCTTGCTTGGTCTCGTGAGATTGACCCATCCGTGCCACAGTATTAATGCGAATGAAGTATCTTGACCAAGGTTAATAGTATTCAGTAGAATTATGAAACTCAGTTGGTCAATTCTCTTTTTTATTCTCGGAGGGATTTTAATTCTTAGCCTCTCCTCTTGCTTCAATAGCCAGCGCTATCAACCCTATTATTCATGGTCTGATTTAGAAATCGACTCTACTATTCAGCGATCTGCTGCAATAGAAGAGATTATTTCTCCCTATAGAATGAGGCTGGACTCTATCATGGATGAAGTAATCGGTCATGCGACGCATGACCTAACCGCTGCGGCCGAGTATGAGTCTACCCTTGGAACATTTGTGACTAAGCTATTGCTGAAACAATCTACTGCGGCATACAATACAGAAGTCGATGTTGCCCTCATGAATCATCGTGGTGGCCTCAGAGCACCGATTAATCAAGGAGGGATTACGCTCGGAGATATATTCGAGGTGATGCCCTTCGAAAATGAAATGGTACTGATAGACTTAACAGGAGAGCAGTTATTATCTGTAATTGATCTGGTCGCTAATGGCGGAAGGAGTATGATCTGGCCCGTGAACTATACTGCCACTCCTGATGGGCCTAAGGATATCTCACTTAATGGCAGCGCCATTGTCCCGACAAAGAACTATGTGTTGACCGTCAGTGATTACATGGCTAACGGTGGCAGTGGCTTCCATATACTGTCAAATCTACCTCGCCATGATACCAAAGGAGTCTATCTCCGAGATATGATCATCACCGAAGTCAGGGAATTAACAGCAGCAGGAAAACAAGTGGAACAAGACATTATGAATACAGTTACGATCCCGACACCATGAAAAGACGGCAGTTCATCATACAATCATTAGCAGCGTCGGGAGCGATTAGTGCCAGTCCTTTCGATATGGTCTTCGATTCCTTTAGTGCTAAGGATAAGAAATTGACCATCCTGCATACCAATGATATGCACTCTCATATCGACCCTTTTGAGAAAGGTCGCTATCGCGGATTAGGAGGTATGTCAGCACGAGCAACACTCATTGAGACAATCAGGTCTCAGGAAGAACATGTGCTTTTACTAGACTGTGGAGATGTATTTCAAGGGACACCCTATTTCAATTTGTTTGGCGGAGAGTTAGAGCTCAAACTGATGAGTGAGATGCAGTATGATGCCACGACTATTGGCAATCATGAGTTTGACAATGGTCTTGATGGACTCAAGCGTGCCATGAACTTTGCCAACTTCCCATACTTATCCGCTAACTACGACCTGTCAAAGACGAACTTAAAAGATTCGGTACAGCCTTATAAGAGCTTTCATAAGGGCGACATGAAGATTGGCGTCTTTGGTTTAGGAATTAAGTTGAAGAGCTTAGTGGATTCAAGGCTTTATGGCGCTACTGTTTATCAAGATCCAATAGCTGTTGCCAGAGAAATGGTGCAAGAACTCAATGCACAGCAGTGTGATCTAATCATCTGCCTGTCGCACCTAGGCTATCAGTATGACAATTCATACTATGCCTCTGATCAGAGATTGGCTGCAGAAGTAAGTGAGATAGATCTGATACTGGGAGGACATACGCATACCTTTATGGATGAGCCCCTACTTATTACTAATGCTGAGGGCCATACTACCGCAATCAACCAAGTCGGCTGGGCGGGTGTCAACCTTGGGAGAATCGATGTTACCTTCTCACGGAGAGGTAAGCATATGAATTCGAATGGGCCTTTAGATATTGTTGGATAAAACTGTAAACGATTCTATCCAATTTACATGCCCTTAGCTATTAGCCTCTTTAATCAATAATCAGCACATCCAATCCTAAGTCCCTATAGCCTGCATTATACTTAGTAATCTGCCCATTGATGATTTCATCCATAGCAGCTTGAGCAGTGGACCATTCTTGCGCCAAATCTGCCTTGCGTTGTCTTGCCCCTGCTGTAATCCTTGGGTCATGTCCAGAACATCTGGATATCAGGTTGGACAACTCAGCATTTAGTCTATTGGGAAAGTTGATCACATCTTGAAAAGTCTTCTGATCTCTCTGTATGAGCGTTGCCTCCCATTCATCCATACGCTTTAGGAGGCCTTGGCCAATATCATGTATTTCCTTTGCATCAGGAATATCTTTGATCAGCTTCTGTCGCTGCTGCAACTGCTCTTTGACCGAGATAAACTTCTTAACTGACTCGGTCACTTCACCATACATAGCTGCGACTTCATCGATAAACATCTCTCGTTCTTTATAATCTACTGCCTCAACCTTGAGATTAGGGTCAGCGACGATAGTCACGCTGGTTTCATACGTGTTGTCACCATGAGTCAATACTGCGGTATAGGTACCCGGAGAAACAGGAACTCCATTATATCCTCCTAACATAAATACGTCTTCAATACTCGGTAGCGACTCTTTTGTCAGGTCCCAATTGTATCTGTTGATCCCACGTTTTGTAGACAAGGTTTTTTCGGGACTTCTTGAGCCGGGATGCTTTTTGATTTTTTCTTTCACGCTCGAGAAGCTTCTAATCAGATCCCCTTCTTCATCAAATAACTCCAAGGTAAGTTCGCCACTATCGATTGCCTCAGGGAGATAGTAATCAATATTCACTCCTCCAGGATGGTTCTCTCCTAATCCTCCAGTACGTCTGCCCCGGGTCTCCAGTGCATAGGTCCGTTTTGGCTCGATGACAGTGAGGGTCTTATAATCCTCTACTGCCATTGCTTGTAAGGCACTGAGATCATCCAATACCCAAAAAGAACGACCACTCGTAGCAACTACCAAATCATTATCAGCAAAAGTCAAATCCGTTATTGGGCAAGTAGGTAGGTTCAATTGGATATTATGCCACTGCTGACCGCCATCTCCTGACATATAGAGGCCATTCTCGGTACCAGCATATAATAGGTTGGGCACTTTAGGATCTTCGCGCACTACTCTTACAAAAATATCATCCGGTATACCAGAGGTTATCTTAGACCAAGACTGACCATAGTTGGTGGTCTTATAGATCATCGGGCTCATGTCATTAAACTTATATCGAGTCACGGCAATGTATGCCGTAGCTGCATCATGTACAGAGATATCAATGGCATTGACCAGTGCTTCTGGCATACCATTGGGCGTTACATCAGACCAATCGCCCCCTTCATTACGGGTGAGGTACACCTTGCCACAGTCGCTACCCGTATACAGAGTCCCTTCTTCATGAGGTGAACAACTCATGTAAGTGATCGTGTTGTACACTTCACCTCCTACATTCTCTTTAGTATAGGGTACGCCTCCATCAATATGCTTGGTAGTATCATTACGAGTCAGATCGGGACTGATCTCAGACCAAGAGAGTCCCCCATCTGTAGTCCGTAAAACCTGATTACCGCAGTGGTAGATTTTAGATCTATCAAAGGGATTAGCCACGATCGGTGAGTTCCAGTTAAATCGATACTTCATATCGGCAGGATGCCATGCAAGTACTGCTGTTGGATATGCGATGATGTCCTTACTGCTTTTAGATACAGGATCAAATACAGATATATTTCCTTGATAACATCCTCCATATACCTGCTGTGGATTCTTTGGATCATCAAATGCGATGAATGCACTCTCGCATCCAGATACGGGATACCAATCCTTCCAGCCCAGTCCGCCGCCTCCATTACTCCTGCTGGCGGCTGCTATAGTCGAGTTATCCTGTTGCCCTCCATAGATATGATAAGGCACCTGCTCATCAGTGATGACCCTATAAAACTGGATAGTCATCTGGTTCTGTTGACTACTCCAGGTCTTTCCACCATTAAAGGTGATACAAGCTCCACCATCATTAGACAGGATGATGTTGTTCGTATTGTTTGGGTTGATCCATAGATGATGCTGATCACCATGTGGATTAGGTATCGTCTTGAAGGTTTTTCCTCCGTCTATCGACTTGAGCATGGGTGCGTTGAGTACGTAGACTTTGTTTTCATCCTGTGGATCTGCGAATATTTCGATGTAGTACCATGAGCGAGCTACGGTGACACGATCGTTAGTGGTTTGTCTCCATGTTTTACCGGCATCATCGGATCTATAGACACCTGCCTTTTTCCCTTCCGCTTCGATATTAGCATAGACTACTTCACTATTAGCTGGTGATACATCTATAGCTACCTTACCTAAGCCCTCAGGAAGTCCATCCTCGAGTTGCTCCCAAGATTCTCCCCCATCAGTAGACTTATATAGACCTGATCCCGGACCACCACTGCGCACTTGCCATGGCAATCTGCGATGATCCCACATACCTGCATAGAGTATTCGAGGATTATGATGATCCATAGATAAGTCTGCACATCCCGTAGTGTCATCAATGTAGAAGATCTTCTTCCAGCTTACACCCCCATCGACTGTTTTGTATATACCTCGATCAGCAGATGCGCCATGGGCAGCACCTTGTACGGCAACATAGACAATATCTGGATCAGTTGGATGTATCTGTATCTCAGCAATATGGCGAGACATAGGTAGTCCGACATGAGTCCAAGTCTTACCAGCATCGGTACTCTTATACATACCATCACCATGCGAAGTCATCACCCCACGAATCGGATGCTCTCCCATACCGACATAGATGACATTAGCATCCGAAGGCGCTACCTCTACCGCTCCTACAGAACCCATCTTGAAAAACTTATCAGATATATTCCTCCACGATACTCCGGCATCAGTAGTCTTCCACAATCCACCTCCTGTGCTACCCATATAGTAAGTGAGTGGATCTCCGAGCACTCCGCAAGAGGCTACAGACCTACCGCCTCTGGAGGGGCCTATATTTCTAAATTTTAAACCATCATATAACTCAGACAGCTCTTGGGCTTCTAAGGAACAAATGCTAAATGCTAAGAATAGGATCAGTGATAAACGCATAATTAAAGTCTTACTACTGATGTAAAGTAGGAAATTTCTATGCGATTATGTGTGCAATCGAATAAGGAGAATTAGGATGTAATTCTAAAATTTATTGGTGAGTCAACCAGAATTGACCTTGGTTAAGTAGGTCTTATGATCAACCCTGACCAAAAGGCTCGGAGTGCAAAGAATTAGCTTTGAGGTAGATGGTTTCTCGATTCGCATGGATGATGATATTGAATCTCTTCAAGAGATTACCTCCTAAAACACTGATCTTCTGACGTCCGAGAGCACCTTGAAAAAATCCTACGGAAATATCTTGAAACACAGCATCTCCTAATAATAACTTGCCTAGTTTTCCTTTACTCTCAATGAGTACATTCCCAGCCGAATCTGATAACCGCTTCTCCCCTGTTACTTCTATATGTTCAGCGATCTTGCTATCCTCGACGAATTGGTCATCATACAATATCGATCCAGAGTATCCAGAATGAATCAAATATTGATTGGGGAACTCTTTATTACCGACAATGCTAACCGCTTCGATAAACATAAATCCATTTTCAGATCTCAACGGCAGCTTCGTATACCCATTGATGGTACTTGGCATAGCGCTATGAATGATCATAACACTGGAGTCAAAGTTGATCTCTATAAAGTCACCCTCGAAGAAATTGGGCCCAAACTTACCATCCGTTGTGTGTCCAGAGTTTTTGTTCTCCCAAATAGTCAGACTGTCCAAGCCAAATCTACCAACCTGGACAGTGTTGTTCGCACTCATCCTCGACTGTCCTGAGGAACCACCCCAACTTACTATGTCTGAAGCCGTATCATTCCAACTGATACTATTCATGTTTTTAGTAGACTCTTCGATTAGAGAGATGTCATTGGCCGCTGTATGAAACATCAGTCGAACTGAATCTGCATCATTGATTAGCGCATCAACTACGATGTTGTTATAGCTTGTGAAGTCAAACGGAATGGTATCGCTCTGTACGTATTTTGACTCTTGTCCTATTAACTGCTGACTGAACAATAAACCAAACACCAATAAATAAATCCGAATTCTTATCATAGTTTTTAGGCCTATCAATGTTACGTCACGATTTCAAGCACGGCTGATTAACGCTCCCTAAACATACCATTCTAAAGCCTATTTATTACCAAAAGAATAGACCTCTGGTCTGTCTCATAAACTCTTACTGAATAGGGCATTTAAGTAACATTGAAAATTTGAGCTGAGGTTAGCGGGGGATGATTGATCATTCTTAATAGAAGGACGTTGAATATATCGCCTTGCATTTTGTGCCTATTGAATTTGAAAACGTACTCATCCAAATATGCTTGCAAGTCTCTTACACTTCCGTAGATGCCTCTCAGAGTTGCTTTCATAGTCATAATGAACCTATGCATGGCGTCAAAATTCTTTCCTCCGTTGGAATTCTTCTGAGTGATCTGCCATCCACTTCTTTTGAGGCTTTTATATGATCGTCACCCATCTGTTGTGATCTGTGCATCAGATGAGATATGATCTTCAAAGAATGGCTTAAGTTGCTTGACTCCAGCATCTGATATAACACGAGCATGCGCTCTTGATATTCCATTGCTTATTCGCTCTATTCCTATGGCTATCAGCCTGTTAGAGCCCTTAGATCTGCCTCGCTTACCACTTTTTTTACCTCCAACATATGTCTCATCAACTTCTACTTGTCTATCCATTTTATACAACAAAGGTGATGACATACAAGCCATCACCTCTCGTTTAAACAGTGGTGCTGTCCGTTTATGAACGCCCATCTTTCTGTGTAGCTCCAAGGCAGATATACCTTTCTTTGTTGTAGA
>CAYPWL010000039.1:3844-27619 GCA_964414425.1 uncultured Saprospiraceae bacterium | reverse complement strand
ATGAATACGTGTTGCTCAAATATCCATACACTAAAATCTTCAACATCAATTTCGGATGATAGGAGCTGGCACCACCTCCTTTGTACTTCTTCAAGATGTCATCTATGTTCAGCTCATCTATTACACGTCTTACAACTCGTACAACATGATTATCCGGTATCAACTATTCTAAACTCGGTGCAAGAAGACTGAGTTGGTCTGGATTGTAGGACTTGAACGTCGCTTTCCTTCTTCCTATTCTCATATTACAAGTTAAGCATATGTATACAAACTAAAAAGAGACTGACTCAGTTATGAGACAGCCTCTATCAACAATTAGTTGATATTTCTTTGCTTTAATCCAGCTGAAACGAAATCTTAAGAGCGACTCGGTACTCTACTACCTTGCCGTTCTTCACAGTTACACTCTGGTCTTGTACCCAAGCTGATTTAATATTCTTTACCGTTTTTGATGCTTTGGCAACGGCTGTTGCGGTTGCCTCTTCCCAACTCTTCTTAGAGGAAGAAAGTACTTCAATTACTTTTACTACTGACATGCTGATCTTTTTTTAAATTTTGTTTTAATAAAAATATGCCCTAAGTGCTCATAAGTATGCCTGTAGAATCAATAGCTACACTACTGATAAGCCCTGTAGGATACTCTAACATTATATATAACTCCATTTGGGATAAGCAGATTACCCCTTGGGCAAACTTTTCAAAACCTACCGGTCCATCGCACTTCGAGGCCTTGAAAGTCCAATATTTCATAGCAGACCCCTGCAGTACATAGTGGTCCTCCTCGGCGCTCACCAATAAAGATATTGAGTGTATGTCTGCTATGTGGCTTGACACTCAGATTGCCTCCGACATACCATCTCTGTGTAACCTCCTCATCAAATATGAGAAAGGGATCAGTCGTCCCTTCAACCACTAGAGATACAGCAACATTTTTACCAGCTTGTAGTGCCAGCGCATAACTTTGGTTCTCTACTCGGCCTTCTGGTCTTACAAAGGTCTGATACTCTAATTGGGGAAGTAGACGTAGCTTCTCGCTAAGTCCCAACTCCCAATATGTGCCGGCAGATATCCTCTGGCTCTCCCTCTTAAATGGGTCTTCTGCATAGTCAATAAACACTTTGTATTCATGTCTCTGGCCCAATACGCTCTTCCACTCAACAAAATACTCTCTAAAGTTGAAGGTGTTCGTGCCAAACTCATTACTCGCCAAAGCATGATTAACATTGATCGAACTGAACTCATTAAATGTGTAGAATAGATCCACTTGGTATCCTGATTCGTCGAGAGGATTAGTAACATGTACACTTCTGTTAAGCGTACGATAGGTCTGTTGCTTAATGAGGGCAGGCGGTTCATTATAACCATTACCGATGATGAAGTCTTGATAGTTCTTATACTCAATATTAAAGCTTAGATCCCCAATAAAGCCATTGACTCCGGCATATAGTGCGTTGTTATTGATACTCGATTGAGCATTAGCGAACTCTATATAATAGTTCAAGGCCTTACCTATGGGGCCTGTCAGGCTCGCACTATACAGATGTTGCAAGTCTAAACTATCATCTTGTATGGCCACATAACTGGCTCCTATCTTATGTCTCTGAGGTAATTTGTATTGAACCGCCACTGTATACACGGATTGGTTACGTCGCTGAGCCCGCTCAAATGTTGGCGGTAGCGTATTATTGAGTACTTGGCTATACATGGTGGACACATTCCACTTCTTACCCTTGTACTTCACTAATGCCCCCAGATGATCTCTGTGGAAATAGTTGCGAGATCGAAAGCCAAAGTCCTCAAGCAAAGCGCCTTGAATCTCAAAAGACCGGATTAATAGTCCTCGTCCGATTGTCTCATAAAAGTTACCCAACTTAACTGTCCAGCGTTTCTTCTTATACGTTAGACTGGCTTGTGATAAGACTCCAAAGTTTCGATTGCTAACTGGCGTCACGTAGCTTTCTGCAGTTGCCGATAGCTTAAAATTACCTAATCTATAGTTGACTACAAATCTGTCGTAAAGTGATACGAACGAAGCGACATTTTCATCAGGAAGTCGACCGACTTGTACCTCAGTAAGATTGGTCAATGAGAACTGACCAATGGCATACTGCCCCATGAAACATAACAGTAAGATCTGAACTATCTTCATTCTAACATGGCCCGGATGTGCTCCTCGATCTCTTTTTCGTCTCCGGATCTAAATCCCTCATGGACAAAAGTAATCTCTCCTTGATTATCTAAAATGATCAAAGTAGGATAGGCCTGATAGCCGTGGGCATGCTTAAGTTCACAATCGATATCCTTGAGTATTGGGTAAGTTATAGACATAGAATTGATCACGGGATCCACCAAACCCACACTTCTGGGTCCGTCACAACTGATACCGATTACTTCTAATCCCTCATCAGCTAATTCCTCATAGAGTGTGTTGAGCTTGGGCATAGCCTTAAGACAAGGTGAACACCAAGTCGCCCAAAAATCGATAACAGTTACCTTAGATCCCTTTAGATCATCGAATGTCTGCCACTCTCCCTCCAAATCCTCCAGAGAAAAATATTCTAAACTCTGACCAGATGTAGATGCCGCTATGGATATGCCAACCAGTAGCAATATAGCCTTGATAAGGTTCTTCATTATTCTGCAAGTAGCCCTGTCACCACCTTTACTGCCTCATCAAGATTGTTAGCGGCAACACTGTTGCCTCTATAGGCAACACCACCATCTCGCCCTACAACTAACAAACGATCATAAGTGCTATCAAACTGTCGTGAGACCTCAGATCCCATCACGCCAAGTGGAAAGGTAACACCTGAGCGCTCGGCATATGCTTCCACTGCTGCAATATTACCATCCCAGTTGTCGATACCGATTATTCTGTAATCGTCACGCTCGCTGAAGGCTACATTGAGGCGTGATTCTATTTCTGGTCCTACAGCGATGCATGGACCACAAGCATTACCAAAAATGAACAATACGTACACATCACCTTCGAAGTCCTTATTGTTGATAATCCCGCCGTCAAAAGTGTTCAACTCAAAAAATGGGGCCTTATCAAGGACGATTAGAGGTTCGTCATCAGAAGGTGGCTGCACCATAGGTTCTTCTTCTCCTCCACATGAGATCAATAGAAGACTGATGGCTAATAGCAATAGATATGATAATTGTTTCATCTCTTTATATGTAATTTTATTATAATGCGTCGCATACCGTATTGGGTAGATAAATATACACCATGTTTCAAATTAATATCCCTCATCACAACAGAACTAACAGGCATCATTATTGCACGACAATACTTAGAATAATTGAAAAATGGCGAGCAACGAAAGAGATACCGCGATCATATTAATAGATTGTCCCGACCAAAAAGGAATCGTACACCAAGTGTGTGATTTTGTCTTAACTAATAACGGTAACATTATTAAGCTCGATCAGCATGTTGACCATACGGACAATTTGTTTTTTATGCGCATCGAGTGGGATCTGGCAGACTTCACTATACCATCTGATAAAATTGAAGAGTATTTCAATACGCTGATTGCTAAAAAGCACAGCATGCACTGGTCTCTACACTTCAAGAGTAAAAAGCCTAAAGTCGCCATATTCGTTTCTAAATATGCTCATTGTATACACGACATCCTAAGTAGATATGAATCCAAAGAATGGGATATCGAGATACCGCTCATCATCAGTAATCATGAAAAGTTTGCGCCACTAGCCAAGCAGCATAACATACCTTTTCATCACTTTCCGATTACTAAGGAAACTAAGGAAGCGCAAGAGCGAAAGGAAATTGAGCTACTCAAACAGCACGATGTAGATTTTGTCATCCTGGCTCGATACATGCAGATTTTATCACCTGTGCTTATTGATGCATATCCGATGAAGATCATCAATATTCACCACTCTTCACTACCCGCCTTTGCAGGGGCCAATCCCTATAAAGCTGCCTATGTGCGAGGGGTGAAGTTTATGGGAGCGACTGCTCACTATGTTACTGAAGATCTCGATGAAGGACCTATCATCGCTCAGGATGTCATCCCGATCTCTCACAGAGACAGTATCGCTGATATGAAGCGCAAAGGAAAAAATATAGAGAAGATCGTATTCGCTAATGCAATCTGGTCACACCTCAATCACAATGTTCTTATATATAAGAATAAGACAGTTGTTTTTGAGTAGAGCTGATCGTAGCATACTCCTTAAGTGCATGTTCGAGGATATCCATTGCCGCAGCGAGTTCTTCAACTCCTAATACAAATGCGATCCTGACCTGAGCCTGCCCATGCTCCTGATTGAGATAAAAGCCATTTCCCGGTGCCAACATGATCGTTCGACCTTTATAGTTAAAATCACTCAATAACCACGTAGCGAAATGACTAGCATCATCCAGAGGCAACTCTGTCATGATATAAAATGCAGCCTTAGGCATATACACCTTCACTCCAGATATCTTAGATAAGCGCTCGTACAAGAACTTACGCCGCTTATTATACTCTGCTTTGACCTCTTGGATATAGGCCGACCGACCCTCAAAACAAGCAAGAGCCATATACTGCCCAATCATAGGCGGACATAATCTGAGCTGGGCATACTTAAGGATATGCGCCATCAATTGCTCATTGCGAGATACTATAAACCCAATCCTGCTACCACAAGCGCTAAATACCTTGGAAATAGAATCGATCACGACAACATGGTTGCGGATATCCTCTAACTCTAATACTGAAGTAAACTCCTCATCATAACAGAACTCACGATATACCTCATCAACGATTAGGAATAGATCATACTCCTTGACCAGTTTAGCGATCTCTATCAATTCGCTCTTAGAATATAGATTGCCTGTCGGATTACCCGGATTACATAAGAAGATAGCTTTAGTGCTGCTGGTGATCTTCTGTACGAATGCTTCGGGTGATGGCAGCTTAAATCCATCATCAAGCTTGCTCGTTACTGGGACCAGATTGACCCCGGAGGTATGCGCAAAGCCGATATAGTTAGCATAAAATGGCTCAGGTATGATTATCTCCTCATGAGCATCAAAGCACGAAAAGAGGGTAAACATGATGGCTTCAGATGCACCAGTAGTGACGTAGATATCAGACAAGTTGATTTCTGATACATGCTCACAGTAGTACTTATGCACTACTTTTCTGAGATTAATATCTCCCTCAGATGCACCATACTCTATGATCTCATTGTCATAGGCCTTGAGTCGATCAATTGCAGCTTGTGGAGTCTTAATATCTGGTTGGCCAATATTGAGGTGTATGACATCTACCCCACTCGACTTAGCTTCTCTGGCATACGGTATCAAACTCCTTATCGGAGATTGGGTCATGCGTTCACCACGTTTTGATACAATGGGCATAATCGAATGTCTAACTTATTAACTTGCAAATATAGTCTGCTTCGGCAACATACTTCTGCTGTTTCTATATAGACGTGGTATAAATCAAATCAGGTACAATAATTGATCTAAGACCTAATGTATGTTCGGAAATAAGCCGTCAAAAAAGAAGAAGATATTCGCTCCGTCTAACAATCTGTTAAAATACTTGTCGGCATATAGTCGCCTCACAGAGCTACCCCTGCAGTATGATGATATGCTCCGCTACATGGCTAGTGTACCATTATTAGATAGTAGCGGCAACGATACGCTGTGGGAGACGGTATACTACGAACAATCAGAACAAACCCATATCTACAAGAGTTTATGTACGATCTATGCTCTCCTCAAAACCGAGGGTGATACCAGCGTGATAGAACACCTTGACATAGCTCGGATTGACTATTGTACCTTTGGGAATACTAAGCCCTTTAGGATAAGGATTAGTAATAGGCTTAATGATAACTATGATCACTTCTATATTAAGAAGATTGACGCCAGTAGGATCTATGGTTTAGAGCTCGAAGGCATCCTATCTCCAGATCGATTAAATTATCTCGTATACGATAAGACCTTGATCGAAGAGCATGTGGCAGGTGTACCAGGTGATGACTTCATCAGTAGGCATCTCGCAGTACCGAAGTTTGATCAAATCCGGATTGCTAAGGAGTTTATAAAATTTAACGAGCGCTGCTTTGTACGTCTCTTAGGAGATATGAGGGCGTATAACTATATCGTAGATATTACACCAGATATAGAGGGTTATCAGTATAGGATCAGGGCCATAGACTTTGATCAACAATCTTACGAGGGCCGCAAAAGCTTCTACTTGCCTCAATACTTCAAAGAAAACAACCCAATCATCTATCTCGGTATCGAGCATCTAAAGTCTGGGGCTGTACGACAATATCAGTTAGAGGAACGTTCACTTATTGCACGACGGGCACGGAATTCCAGGAGCCAACTGAACACCCTCCTCAATAATATGATCAAGGACAGGATATCTTCCGATGATAAGGTCGTACAACTAAGAATAGAACTTGCCCAACATCATAACAATGATGACTTCCTCAAGTGCACTACTATGGGTGACATCGTGCTAACCAATATTAAACTCGTCTTACAGAAGGAGTTTATCCAAAGTATCATAGAGGCCTCGTAGACCGATCTATCTATTCCTATTTAGAATAAATAATTCCACTTTACTTATCAGAAATGACCTAAATCTTAGTCACTTTCAAATACAAAGTATCACTACTCAGTCCTGTAAATATTCCTAACCCATTTACAATATTAGAAGGAGGTTCTTCTAATGAAAGCGTTGAGCCACCAAAGCAGTCAAACCATGAGCATCTTCCGGACTATTAACCTCATCACAAAATTTTCAGTGTAACTTAAGTGCGCTATTCAGATTTGCTAATTCGATACCCGCATAGCATTATCCAAGGCAATAACAACAGGTTCTAAATCTGGTGGACCTGGTTCTGAGTATGCCTCTCCAGAAAAAGGGGTTGTTCCAGAGCCTCCAGGGTTGAAAAAAGCAGAATAGCCACCAGCCAAACTTGGAATTTCAAGGAATGTAATATTCCTCGCAGCTTCGTCATCTCCTACCAATATGATATCAATGTAATTATCCCTATCTTCTGTATAGCAATCACCATATTCAATACCATTGCCTTCCACTCTACCTAAATCAGATAGACCAACTACCCTCAAGGTACCTCCCATTACTTGATAATCAACTCCCACTTCTTCAAGCAAAACAGTAGAACCATCCGTTCCAGTTGCATGGATTCTAAAGAACTTTTCATAATCAGTTGGTAACACACCTCTGACCCCATCTGGCGAAAAACCTCCTGTAGTTAACATTCGCAATCTAAAATCACCTCCACCATAAAGGGCAAATTCATCATTCGGAAATGCAGTCGAATTGTTGTTGAAAATGGGGTTGTTTATTCCCTCCCCGAGAGATTCATTGCCAACATAGTTTAGTTTGGCTCCGACTAATCTCGGACCATTATTATCATCATAAGGACTGGTTGTTGTTTCCCATGTAAGCCCTACAGCACTTACCATTTGATTATTAGGGCCTACCAACATTAAAGGTGTTTCGTCCGCTACAATTTCACATCTTACAGGAAAACGAGCATCTGGATCATTACTGGGTAATTTGTTTCCAAATTCAGCGAATACCACCACACAATTCCGTTCATTGTTCTCCAAATTTGGTGCTGAACTGGCAGCCATGGGCGTAACAATTTCTCCCGTATTTAATGTAAACTGAAAATCGGTAAGACTTATCGTACTGGTTACGACGGGCCAGCTAAATACGATGGGTAATCCATCAAGACCAATTGCCCCATCTTTTAATTCCCCATAAGGGGTTTGCAAAATATAAATTACCCCTACTTGACTTTGTAGCGATGTAGTGGTAAAAAGTCCGAGATCATCTGGGTTGCAACCAATGTCAGACAACCATGCCCCACCTGCTTGCTCTACCAATTCTTGCGTAAGTGCATCTGCGGTTACACCAACAATATCACAAAAACCCATTCCAGCAGAAAGTATTTCAGCTTGGTCTGACCAATAGTCAGCACCAATTAATGTACCGTCTAAAATCGCAGCGAATGGTCCCACTGGAAAAGTAACTGTTGGGTCAATGGCATCTGTCACATTAATGGTAATGATGGCAGTAGCATTGCTTTCATTATCCGCTGCTTGCACAGTCAATGAATAAGAACTGGTGGTTTCAAAGTCAAGCGGTTCAGAAAGCAGGATTTCTCCCGTTGTGCTTTCTATTGAAAAAACACCTTCCGCATTTCCAGCTATTATGCTGAAAGTTAAGGGGTCATTGTCTGCATCTGAGGCAGCAACAGTCCCAACAGAAGTTCCAATATTGGCATCTTCTACAATTGAAAATGTTTGGTCGGAAATGGTTGGTGCTGTATTGGTTGGCACCATGTCATCATCATTACAGGCTAAAAACAAGGTTGATAATGCGGCAATTACGATAGAATATTTGAATACCTTATTCATTTACTTTGAATTTTTAATCTTCTATTCAATATATGGCCACTAAATTCTAATGAACTTAGAAGAACAGCAGTATGTCGTGATTATAGTTTATATCTTAGTCACTTCCAAATACAAAGTATCACTACTCAGTCCTGTAAATATTCCTAACCCATTTACAATATTAGAAGGAGGTTCTTCTAATGAAAGCGTTGAGCCGCCAGAGCTGTTAAACAATGCAGCATATTCTGGATTAACTCGGAAGACAATAATTTGGTAAGTTCCAAATTGTAATAAATCCCGCTGTGCTCTTATGGCATAGAAATTCATTATCTGAGGCTCTGTAATAAATAGTAACTGTCCATCAAATTGAGCAATATTTTCGTTCACAAACTCTGGGTCAGCTTCTATATTTTTGATAAGTACATAATAATAGTCTCCTTCTTCATTGTTCCAACTCACTTCTACTGGATCGGGTATTCTAATACCACCAGAGGGGAACACTCCAACTTCTATTTTTGTCAATTCAACTTGAGTTCTAGAAATACTTGCGGTATTATTCTCGGGAACATATGTCTCCGCAGAAATAATTTCTCCATCTCTTTTAAATTTCAATTGATAATTATTGCCAGCATCAATTATTTGATTTGCATTTTGATAGTAACCGTTTCCAATTGACTCTAATTCAAATTCACTATTATCATCCGCTATTGTAATATTCAAATCATCAAGGGTAATGACCTGATCCTCCACCTGTCCTAAAGAAAAACTTTGTGTTACTCTCAAACTGTCTATAGGTTTACGCGCAGATAAATAGCCTTCTACAATGGTTGTTTTTGTTTCAGCTAGCTCTATAAGAGCTTCACTACAACTAAGAATCAAAGAAGAACTTGTTAGCAGAAAAAATAATTTAAAGTACTTCATTATAGATTGATTTTAAGTTTACCGGAGCGTCCAGTTAAAAAAGAGACTTGGTGTAAAGCCCAGTAGGGAAACATTGGTTTCGAGCAGTTCTCCTTCAATGACTTCGTACTCGTTAAACCAAGTGTTTTGCCTATTATAAATATTCGTCAGAGAGACTCCTATACTAGCTTTGCTATCACCTAAATTAAGGTCATACGTGCCCGAGACGTCAAGCTTATGATAGTCATCATACCGTAGCGCATTTTTATCACTTACCTCAAAAAACTCAGACGTTGAGCCGTCTAACAATTCTACTTGAAAAAAGCCCGTAGGAGCGGTAAATGGCCGTCCAGTAGCGTAGACGAATGTAGTACCGATTGAGAAATTACCAAGCTTATAATTCCCTACCATCTTGAGTTCATGCGTCACGTCTTGATTGGCAAAGAACGGTTCATCTCCGAAAGCTTCGAAATCATATTTTACTTCTCCTATTGTATAACTAGCCCAACCAGTTAGCTTCCCAACTTTTCTTTGAGCTAAAACTTCGATACCCTTCGCTATTCCCGTACCTGTAAAGAAAAATTCCTCAAAGTTTAGGACACGATCCATACCAACACCTTGGAGCGTAAATCGCGTCGAAAATTCTGAAAGCCCATCTAAGTTTTTATAAAAAGCTTCAATATCAAACAACCACTTTTCTGTTTCGTAGCTTATACCCGCAATATGGTGAAGAGCCGAACTTACAGGTACACTGTCATCATCTGCCAACAACCAAAAATCACGACTTCCTTGCTCAATATCTTCTCGGACAATTCGATTGGCAAATTGGTAATATTTGCCCAAAGCTCCTTTTAACTTTATTTTGTCAGTTATCAGAAAACTGAATGAGGCTCTTGGCTCCAAATAAAGTTGATCAGTTGGGCTATAATGAGTTGTTCTTAATCCTCCCCTCAAAATCAATCTATTTCCAACTGTATGCTTATCTTGAATGTAGAAAGTCGTGGTCTGCCCTTCGTCTAATCTGTCAAGAATTGTAATGGAATCGTTTTGTGTAAAATTATAATCGATGTTATTCCAAGTAGACTGTAAACCAAAATCCAACTGGTTATTTTGAGAAATTTTAAACTCATTATCTATTTTGAGGCTAATGTCTTTCAGATCGTTTTCTTCAAAAGAGCCAGTATTTATGGTAATGGTCGTGTCTGCCCTTGTGATTGCTAAATTATCTGTCCTGTCCCTACGACTGAAGTAGTTAGAGTATGACAAGTTTGCATTTGAATAAAAACGGTCTCCCCATTTTCTAGACCATTTTGCACTCGCCCCCCAATTCCCCCATTCCGTTAAGTCAGTACTCTGTTGCTCAAAAGAAAAATTAATATTGACAAATCTATTTGCAAAAGCAGATTGGTCGATATTCCTAGAATTATCTAGGTCATCTTTCCCATTATAAAAACTAATGCTAAAAACATCTCGATCATTTGGACGGTAAGTGGCTTTGGCATTCAGATCGTAGAAAAAAGTATTGGGCTGTACATCTTGCTGACCAAAACGACTAATAATAGGACTTTGATCGTCATTAGTTTCAGCTTCGTTGCTCTCTGTATAAGCTCCAAAAATATTGTTGTAAAAAGAGCTTTGGAATGATCGTCTTCCAGCCACTAAGAAAGATCCTTTACCATTGGCAAATGGAGCTTCTGCAAAAGCATGTATACTTAACAAACTAATTCCAACTCCCATATTGAAATCTTTAGCGTTACCGTCCTTACCTGTTAACTCTACAACACTGGATAATCTACCACCGTACTTTGCATCAAAACCACCCTTGTACAATTGAACATCTTTGACTGCATTCGTATTAAAAGCACTAAAGAATCCAAACAAATGGTCAACGTGATAGACCGTAAAGCCATCAAATAAAACAAGATTCTGATCAGGTGTGCCTCCCCTAACGAATAAGCCTGATGAGCTTTCATTTGACCCACTAATTCCAGGCAGCAATTGCAAGGAGCGAAAAATATCTTTCTCACCATAACTCGGTAATTGAGATAAGGCTGCAGGTGACAATCCAATACGACTAATCCCCGTTGAAGCTTTCATCATTTGTTCTTTCTTAGTCGCCGTGATCGTTATCTCATCTACGATCAAATTATTAGGAGTCAAACCAACTTCAATATTACTTTTAACTAACTCAGGGTTTAATTTGATTGATTCTGACTCATATCCCAGAAATGAGATTTCTAAAGTTGAAGTATCCGATGGTATTCCAAATAAGGAGAAATGACCATCAACATTTGACTGTGTTCCTATTTGTGAATTCTGAACAATAACATTAGCATATGGAAGAGTTTCACCTGCAAGGTCATCTATAACTTTTCCACTCAGTGTTACATTTTTTGAAATCTTAGTATATAGCTTTTGTTCTTCCTTTTTTCCTTTTGCTTTAAATATCTCTATTCTTCGTTCTTTAAAAATCTTAAAGTCCAAAGGCGTGTTATATAAAACTTTCTGTAAAGCCTCCTCAAGATTTGCACCTTTAAGATTTCCATAAATTTCAATCCCTGCTATATCCTCTTGCTTATATTTAATATCAAGTTCATAATTAAACTTCCATATATTAAATACCTTGTTTAAAGAAGTTCCTTGGAATTTATTCGAAACCACAACATAGCGCGACATTTTGCTCTTAGGCATAATTTTTATCGTTTCATCATCTATCTCATACCAACCTAGACTACTATCTCCTAATGCAGTATCTAACGCCCTCTTTAGTGTTATATATCCATGATCGCCACTAACTCTAAGCTTAGCCAGGTCATTAGGATCATAAACGAATGAATATTTACACCATGCTTTCCATCTGTCTAAAGCCACTTCGATCGATACATCTTTATAATCGCACATAACATTACAGGAATTAGCCTGTCCAAAGCTGTTAAGGCTTACTATTAAGAATAAAATAAATGTAATAGGTCTCATTTCATGAATTTTCGTCATTCTTTTAAATAAGTTTTCAAAGTGATACTACGTCGCCATTCAGAATCAGCTATCCTCTTCTTTTCATAATTCTTTTATTTAGTTCCTCCCGTTTATCTAAGTAGACTCTATATTGATCTTTGGAGAGTAGAGATTTCATTTCGGCATCTTTACTGTCTCGTATCGCTTTTACCATCTTGAATTTATCCATTCGTCTACCGCCACCGTCTTTTACGGCTTTCATCTGTTGTGCATATTTCTTGGTGATTTCCTCGAATTGCGGCCGTTGATCTTCAGAAAGATCGAGTGCAACTGCATACTCTTCAATATTATTCCTTATTTCTTCCTTTTGCTCCTCTGACAAATCTGTTGCTCTGGATTGAGCAAATGTTGTGTTGACCACGAATAAGAATAAAACAAATATGAAAGACACAATTTTTATTAAGTTCATAATGATTCAACATTTATTAGATTTAAAAATTACTTTAATTGTTTGAGACAAAAATGTAGTAGTTGGAGTTCTTTAAAAAAATAAACTCAACGAACAACTATTTAAAATCAATGAAACCTTAGATCATTGTGTTTGTACTGATTTTCACATCAAATTGATAAACTCCACTTGTTCATTGATGAAACCAGCAGATTCGTTGGGTAAAATTGGAGAAGACGTTGTTTTCACGCATTTTGTGTTATGGCGAAAAATGAAAAATATAGAGTGATCAAACATATCCTATCATGGGGGGTCGCTTGGTTTTTGCTTTTACTATTTTTTGCCGAAGGCTGGGAAGACCCTCTTCGCTTTATATATAGGGGCTTGCCTTTGATAGCATGTCTAATAACTCTTATTTCCATAAATTTGATCTATTTGCTTCCCAAGCTATATTTCAAAAGAAAAATTGGCCTCTATTTGATAATTAGTTTAATTCTCTTCACTGGTATAATATGGATGTTAAATAATGAGCTGCTCATATTTTCAGAGTTGGCTGAAGAATACATCGTCCGTGAAAAACTCTTTGAACAAAACAGAACACAGGTAGGTACTTGGTTAAGATATTTTATTCCATTATTAATATCATTCGTTGGAAGTACATTGATTGAGTTAACTCTATTTGCCAATAAGAAAGAAAAAGCAGCTATATCTATAGAAAAGGAAAAATTGGATACAGAGATGAAGTTTTTAAAATCTCAAATCAATCCACATTTTTTATTCAATGCATTGAATAACATTTATACCTTGACCGTCATTAAATCTGATAAAGCACCTGATAATTTAATGCGGTTATCAGAAATGTTGAGGTACATGCTTTACGATTCAAATGATGGAAACGTACCACTGCATAAAGAGATTGATTACTTGGAAAATTATATCAGCTTGGCTTTGCTTAAAGATAGTAGAGGTCTTAAAGTAGCAGTTGAATTGGATAAAAGTCATCCTGACTTAAAAGTTGTCCCATTGCTATTTATTCCTTTTGTAGAGAACGCATTTAAACATAGCAAAATAGAAGACCTCAATAATGGATACATTAATATCAACCTAAAGACCAGTAATGACCAAATAGAGTTCTCTATTGAAAACAGTATTCCTAATGTGGTTTTCAAAAAGGATAAGATTGGAGGCATTGGTTTGACGAATACCATACAACGTTTGGAATTACTTTATCCCAATAAACATCTTCTTAGTATTTCGGATAGCGGAAAGACATATTCTGTTCATTTAAAACTTGATCTGACATGAATGAATTAAGGTGCTTAATTGTTGATGATGAAGAACTTGCACGAACGCTTTTAGAAAATTATATCAGTAGATTGCCTTATTTGAAATTGGTCGATAAATGCTCCAATCCTATAGAGGCACTTCAATCATTACAAAATCACTCTGTCGACTTAATTTTTCTGGACATTCAAATGCCAGAAATGATCGGAACAGATTTTTTGAAATCCCTTTCTCAAAAGCCTTTGGTTGTATTCACAACGGCTTATTCTGAGTATGCCTTGGAAGGTTATGAGCTCAATGTAGTTGATTACTTATTAAAACCCTTTCCATTTGAGCGGTTTATGAAAGCCGTCAATAAGGCATGTGATTTAGCGAAATCAACAAATGGCATATCAATTGATTTTGCTATTCCGTCTAAGACTACAACGACAGCACATAATTATATATTAGTGAAGTCCGAACATAAGGTCCATCGTATTTCTTATGACGACATTCAGTATATACGAAGTATGCGAGAATATGTGGCATACTTTACGCCTAATGGCAAAGTTCTTTCTCTTGGTTCTCTAAAAAAATTGGAAGTGGATTTACCCCAAAGCCAGTTTCTTAGAATCCATAAGTCTTATATTATTTCGAAAGCAAAGGCCTCTACCCTTGAAGGAAACATGGTACATATCGGGGAAGAGAAAATTCCTATTGGGGCTAGTTATCGGGAGGAGGTTTTGAAGTTATTCAAAGTATCATAGAGGCCTCATAGACTCCACATCACTTCGTAAAATCAATCTCGTTATTATCTCCAATGTTTAGGCTCTGAGACAAGCCTTTGATTATGGCGTCGTTTCCTATGACTGAATCAGTGAGAACAGCCCCCTTGATTTCTACATAGTCTCCTAAAATAGAGTTCTTTAGAAGAGAATTAGAGATCTTGACATTATCTCCGAGGGTTACATTGGGGCCAATGATCGCATTCTCAAATGAACAAGACTTCCCAAAAACAACAGGAGGGATAATTATACTGTGATCAAACACGAATTGTGTGCCGACGTCATTGACGTTGCGGTTGAGTAAGACTTTGTTCGTTTCGAGCAATATCTCCTTCTTTCCACAGTCATACCAATTATTGACCTCATAGGAAGTAAAGCTCACTCCATTCTCGATCATCTTCATCATCCCATTGGTTAGGTGAATTTCCTTGCCATTCTCTTCGGTCTCGGCCTTCACAGCCTCTAATGCCTTGAATAATTCTGGTACCTCGGTGAACTTATACAAACCCACAATTGCCAAATTAGACTTTGGTATAGAGGGTTTTTCAACCACTTTGACTATCTCATTATTGGACCCTTCTTCGACTACTCCAAATTGCCTTGGGTCGTCTACTTTCTGAATCGCAATAGATGAACCATTGTGACTCATGAACTTCTTCATGTCAAGGTCAACTATTGTATCACCTAGTAGCACTATTAATTCTTTCTCATCGATCACCTCATCACGAGTATGCAGAATCGCATCGCCCAAGCCGCGCCTAACAGATTGGTATACGTAGGTTCTATTGAGATTAGGATAGGCCTTTTCAAGATAGTCTTTGATCTTTTCGCCGAGATATCCCAATACAAATACAAACTCATCGACGCCCCCCTCTATCAGTTGATCAATGATAAACGAGATGATAGGCTTGCCAGCGACGAGTATGAGTGGTTTGGGCTGGGTGTACGTATGTGGTCGCAATCTTACACCCGCACCTGCAACAGGTACTATAGCTTTCATATCAATTGTCTTAGGTCTCCATAGTGTCTAAGCAATGGTATGAAAAAATATTTACCCCATCGCTTGAGCAAGGCAAAAATGAGAATGATCTCAAGATATTAATCCGAAAATAAAATCAGAATGTAACTAAGAAGGCCTTAGATCATGCACTTATTCGCATGGATGACAGTATTACGACAATGCGGCTGCACCACCTACTATCTCTGATAGCTCCTTAGTGATGGCCTCCTGACGTGCCTTGTTGTATGTGATCTTGAGATCCTTGAGCATCTCGTCAGCATTCTCTGTGGCTTTATCCATCGCCGTCATACGTGCACCATGCTCGGAAGCATGGGTATCGAGGATATACTTTTGAAAAGTAGTCTGTAGTATCGTAGGAATTAATTCCTCAAGTAGTTCTTCCTTACTTGGCTCGAACAAATAATCCGACTTCGTACTACTCTCAGTGCTCTTGTCTGACCCTTCGTTCTTGTCTTGCTTAACTGGCAGAAACTGGTCTGCTATGGCAAACTGTACCGCAGCATTTTTAAACTTACTGTAGGATACATATACTGCATCATACTCTAAGGACTCAAAGCCATCCATAGCCAACTGAGACACTTGTGCTACATTCTCAAAAGAGAGATCATCAAATAGTGTCACATAATCGAGATTCAAGCGATCAGCAGACATCTTCTTAGACATCACATCAGCTCCTTTCTTACCGATACATAGGACATTGACTCCTGGTGAGTCAACTCCTCCCAACTCCTCAATTTTGGCAAGTGCCGCCTTGATGATATTTGTATTAAAGGCACCTGCCAGACCTCTATTAGAAGTAATAACTACCACAAGAGATTTTTGAATTTCTCTCTCTACACCAAAAGAAGAACCTGCCTCATCGGCAGAGATATTAGACAAGATATTAGCTAATATTTTATTTAAGCGATCGGCATATGGGCGCATCTCAGTGATCGCCTGTTGTGCTCTACGGAGTTTCGCAGCAGAAACCATCTTCATGGCTTTAGTGATCTGTTGAGTATTCTTTACCGATGAGATCCGCTCTCTAACTTCTTTTAATTGTCCAGACATCTATAGTGGCGTAATTAAATCTATTTGAATTGTCCTACGAGATCAGCTGCTATTGTCTTTACAGCATCTATGGCCTCATCGGCTAACTTTCCTTTTCTCAATGTTTCCAATGCATCAGGAGCTTTAGCTTCAAGCGTTGTCAAGAACAACTCTTCAAACTCCTTTACCTTATTTACAGGTACATCTTTCAACAAACCTTTAGTACCGAGGTAGATCATTGCAACCTGCTTCTCAACAGATACTGGTGAATATTGAGCTTGCTTCAATATTTCCACATTTCTTTTACCCTTTTCAAGTACTGCCATAGTCGCCGGATCAAGGTCTGATCCAAACTTAGCAAATGCCTCAAGAGATCTATACTGTGCCTGATCCAACTTAAGTGTACCAGCTACTTTCTTCATTGATTTAATCTGAGCTGATCCCCCTACACGTGATACAGAGATACCTACATTAATCGCCGGTCTTACACCCGCATTAAATAAGTTCGACTCCAAGAATATCTGACCATCCGTAATCGAGATTACGTTAGTCGGGATATAAGCAGATACATCACCTGCCTGTGTCTCAATTATTGGTAGTGCCGTAAGGGAACCTCCACCTTTTACGATACCTGCGCTCTTCAGACTTTCAGGTAGATCGTTCATATCATTAGCGATGCCATCATTGTCGATGATCTTCGCCGCTCTCTCAAGTAATCTTGAGTGAAGGTAGAATACATCACCTGGGTATGCCTCACGACCCGGAGGACGCTTCAATAAGAGTGATACCTCTCTATAGGCAACCGCTTGTTTAGATAAATCATCATAGATGATCAATGCTGGTCTACCTGTATCACGGAAGAACTCTCCAATAGCAGCCCCTGCAAATGGTGCATAAAACTGTAATGGCGCAGGATCAGCTGCTGATGCAGACACAATCACTGTGTATGCCATAGCGCCATTCTCCTCAAGAGACTTAGCTACTTGAGCAACTGTCGAAGACTTCTGCCCTGACGCAACATATATACAGAATACAGGCTCTCCTCTATCGTAAAACTCCTTCTGGTTAATGATTGTATCAATTGCAATAGCAGTCTTACCCGTCTGTCTATCACCGATGATCAACTCACGCTGGCCTCTACCGATCGGAATCATGGCATCAATTGCCTTGATACCTGTCTGTAGTGGCTCACTTACTGGTTGTCTGTAGATTACACCCGGAGCTTTACGCTCAAGTGGCATCGCATACTTAGCTCCTTCGATTGGACCTTTACCGTCGATAGGCTGACCAAGAGGGTTAACTACTCTACCTACGAATCCGTCACCGACATCTACTGAGGCGATAGTCTTGGTACGCTTAACGGTAGAACCTTCTTTGATACCTTCGCTTGCTCCTAAGAGTACAACACCCACGTTATCTTCCTCAAGGTTAAGGGCGATTGCTCTAACTCCATTTTCAAATGCTACAAGCTCTCCAGCTTGTACACCTGTGAGTCCATATATACGAGCAATACCATCACCAACCTGGAGGACGGTTCCCACTTCTTCTAACTCTGCTGCAGTACTTACACCAGTAAGTTGTTGCTTTAATATTGCAGAAATTTCATCGGGCTTGATACCAACCATGTTTATTGTTTTATATAGATTTTATATATGTTTTGTCAACTATCTCTTGTTCCACTTTTGCCAGACTCGCTTTCACGCTGGCATCTATGAGTTTATCCCCAACTTGGAGGATATATCCCCCAATAATACTTGGGTCAATTTTCTTAGTTACAACGACATTTTCATTAGTTCCGCCCATGCTTGGGATCGACTTCTTGATGTCATTGATTACATCTTCACTTACTTCTTGAGCTGTAGTGATTGTTGCTGAAGTAATCTTGTTGAGCGTATTATACTGCTCCAGAAAGGCCTTGGCGATATCTGGCAACAACGACTCTCTACCCTTCTTTATAACTATTTCAAAAAATGATGAGGTTACCTCGTCAATCTTTCCATCAAAGATTGCTTTGAAGATACCGCGCTTCTTGTCGGGCTTGATAATAGGACTCTTGATGAGGAGTTGAAGGTCTCTACTCTTGAGTGCATCAGAAAACAAGGCAAAATCAGTTTTGATCTGCTCAACCTTGTTAGTATCCTTTGCCAGGTCTAAAAGCGACTTAGCGTATCTCGATGCAATTCTTATTGACGACATGTATCTCCTTCTTTTAACAATTAGTTCTGATTAACCTCAGCGACTAACTTGTTAACTAAATCTATCTGATTACTATCTCCTTGTAAGTCTTTCTTCATGATCTTTTCAGCGATCTGAAGTGCCATTACACCCACTTCGCTCTTCACCTCTGCTAATGCAGCTTTCTTCTGATTCTCGATCTCGCTCTTGGCATCGACGATAATCTTATTGGCTTCAGCCTTAGCCTTATCTTTTGCTTCGGAAATAATACTATTCTTTGTTTCTTTTGCCTCTACTAACATCGCAGCTCTTTCTTCTCTTGCCTGCTGGAGTAGTACTTCATTCTCTGACTTTAAGTTAGCCATCTCTTCTTTAGCCTTTTTGGCTTCATCAAGCGCACTTTGGATATCATTCTCACGTGCCTCTAATCCTTGAACGATTGGCTTAAATGCGAACTTTCCAAAGATTACCCAGAATAGGATAAATATGATAGCCGACCAGATTGCAAGACCTGGTGTTGGTTGAAATGGTGCGAACAAAGTAAGGTAGAACATCATAATTTGATTTTTAAAAAACGGACTATACCCGTAGCCAATCGCTAAGGATATAGTCCTGAATTCACTTTTTTACGCCATAAGAAAGCTGATCACGATACCGATAAGTGCCGCGCCCTCAATTAATGCCGCCGTTAGAATCATTGCGCCTCTGATATCTCCAGAAGCTTCCGGTTGTCTTGCAATAGCTTCAACAGATTTTCCACCGATTTGGCCGATGCCTAAACCTGCTCCTAATACTGATAAGCCAACTCCGATTGCCGCTAATGTTCCAGTCATAATTTTAAAATTTATGAGTATTAATGATGCTCATGCCCGTGTTCTTCTGTAGCAGCTCCTATATAAGATGCTGTCAAAAGCGTAAAGACAAAAGCTTGAATAAATGCAACTAATAATTCTATAGCCATCATAAAGATGGTCAACACAGTAGATAGTACCGCTCCAATCACCCCTCCCGTAAAGAACTTACCAGACTCACCAAATATGAATATCAATCCGATAAAGCTCAATATAGCAATGTGTCCTGCCGTGATGTTTCCTGCTAAACGAAGCATCAATGTCAACGGCTTAATAAACAGGGACATTCCTTCGATCAATGCCAATAATGGCTTAACAAACGTAGGCACACCAGGCATCCAGAAGATGTGCTCCCAATAGTGCTTATTGCCATTGAAGTTGGTGACAAAGAACACGATAACAGCAAGTACCATGGTAACTGCTAAGTTACCCGTCACGTTAGGTCCTCCTAAGAATGGAACTTGACCCCACAGGTTCAATCCCAATATGAAAAAGAATATAGAAAGTAACAAAGGCATAAACTCTTTATACCTGTGCGCCCCTATGAAAGGTACTGCTACTTCATCCCTTATATACACAACTACAGGCTCCAATAAAGATTGAACTCCTTTAGGTGCTTGCCCTTCTCTCTTAGCGTATCCGACTGCCGCTTTTCTCAATAAGAAAAACAGTAACAGACTGACCAGAATCATGGTCATTACATTCTTAGTAATAGAAAAGTCATAGAACGAAGTAATTCCTCCGCCCATGATCCCACCGTCGAGCGTTGATCTTGGTTCTACTAAGAATTTTTCTTCATTGAAACAAACCTTGGTGATCTGCTTAGTCTTTCCATCTTCTTCTATATCCTCCGTCATAAATCCTCCAACAGCAAGATGATGCTCATCTTTTGGAAAACCCTCACCGACCACTCTTTTGATACTTCCCATATGCATGACATAGCCATGGTGTGCATAGTGTCCATCATCATGATGTCCTGGTGCAAATACAGAACTCATAAAGAAGTCCCATCCAACATCCTTAGAGTATACTATACAAGGGAGCGGAATTCGTAACCAATCAAATATTGTGTAGACGTTGGCATCTGAGATGTGATGCATCGCAGTAGCTGTTGGATCATAGTGTCCTGCCCCATGATGTTCGCCGCAGGCATGGTGTCCTTGCTCATCATGATGATGTCCATGATCATTATCGCCATGATCATGATGATGATTTTGCGCAGCTGCAGCAATGCTCAAACTGATAAGAGTAAAATAAAGTAAAAACTTAATGCTACAGCGTATTATCACGGTTCTACGTCTTTAAAATCGCGGCAAAGGTATATATATTAACAGAAGTAACGCATCTGGGAAGATCATTTTTTTATTTATTGACCATCTAAACAGATCGCATAAAAAAAGCCCCATAAAATGGGGCTTCTATATTCTGTCTCTATCCTCTCTTATCGTGCGAAACTGGTCGCTCGCTTTTCTCGTATAACCGTAACTTTTACTTGGCCCGGATACTGCATTTCATCCTGTATCTTTTGAGAAATCATAAATGATAAGTCTTCCGCATACTCGTCAGTAACCTTGTCACTTTCTACCATTACTCTGAGCTCTCTTCCGGCTTGTATTGCGTAAGCTTTCTCTACTCCATCATGAGACATCGCAAGCTCTTCAAGCTCACCGATTCTCTTGAGGTAACTTTCTAAGATCTCTCTACGTGCCCCAGGTCTTGCACCGGATATGGCATCACAAGCCTGAACCACTGGCGAAATCATATTAGTCATCTCGATTTCATCGTGGTGAGCTCCGATGGCATTTAGCACAATTGGATGTTCTTTATGCTTCTTACAGATCTCCATGCCCAGTAGTGCATGCGGCAGGTCAGAATCCTCTTCTGATACCTTTCCAATATCGTGAAGTAAGCCAGCACGCTTGGCCATGCTTATTTGCTTCTTAGACATCCCGATCTCAGCAGCCATAGCTGCACATAAGTGTGCCGTCTCAATAGAGTGCTTCAATAAGTTCTGTCCATATGATGATCTAAATCTCATCCGGCCGACCATCTTGATGAGATATGGATGTAAGCCATGTATATCAAGATCGATCACGGTGCGCTCCCCGATTTCTACGATCTGCTCTGTCAGCTGCTTCTTAACCTTATTAACCACCTCTTCGATCTTAGCAGGGTGTATACGTCCATCTGCTACTAATCTCTTCAGTGATAGCCTACAGATCTCACGACGGATAGGGTCAAAGCTCGAGATTACAATTGCTTCTGGAGTATCATCGACTACAAGCTCCGCTCCTGTCGCTGCTTCTATAGCACGTATATTCCTTCCTTCTCGACCTATGATCTGACCTTTGATATCGTCTGAGTCAAGGTTAAATACTGAAACCGTATTCTCTATAGTCACCTCTGCACACATCCGTTGGATGGTTTGAATGATCACCTTCTTGGCCTGCTTGTTAGCACCTGCTCGGGCTTCCTCCAGTATTTCTTTTTCTATTGATAGTGCCTCAGTAGCCGCTTTAGCCTTGACGGCCTCGACTAATTGCTCGCGAGCCTCAGCTTCACTCATCTTGGATACGACCTCAAGCTCTTTGATAAATTTCTCGTTGCTCTTGTCGAGCTCTTCTCTCTTTTTGCTGACGATCTTAAGCTGCTTGTCAAGATTCTCTCTGATGGCCTTAACTTCCGCCTCTCGGTTTTCGATTGACTCTATTTCTGATTTGAAGTTCTTCTCCTTATTTTTGAGATCTGACTCAAGAGATTTGATCTCCATCTCACGCTCTTTGAGCGACACGGTTTTATCCGCTTTGTACGTTTCAAAGTCTGCCTTGAAGTTGGCGAACTTCTGCTTAGCCTCTTGAATCTTCTTTTGCTTGATTGATTCGTTTTTGCTTTCAGCTTTAGAAACTATTTTATCCGCTTTAGTTTCAGCTTCATCAATTAGCCTTTTAGCCGTAAGTTTGGCTTCCTTTAGTGTTAGATCTGCTTTTTGATTAGCTTCCTCAAGCTTAACTGAATTTGTATTCTTTCCTCTTAAACTGGCAATTACGAACCCAATCGCCAAACTAACTACTCCAATCACTCCTTCCAATAGTCCAAAGTCCATACTCGTATATATTTTATCAACGGTTTAATTAATAGGTATCCTCCCTTGTGGAGCATACTCAGCTAACCGACCAGAAATATTTAATATGGGATATAAAATTTGTAGAGGGATCTGACTCGAATCTATATCTTATAACTACTAAAGACACGAGAAAAAGGACATCATAGTCATGGCTATTGATACAATACTGAAGGTTGTAATCAGTATCATTCCTTTATATGTATTATCCTTTGGACACTGTCCGTTAGGTTTATTAATAACTATTTCTCTATTCTCCCCTCAATCCTTCCACCACTATTCATCTATCCTCTCTTCGCTTACAGCTCAACCATTTTTCACGAAGATTATATCCTGATCGTTGTTAGTGTTCTTTTACAACGGTAAAATCTCTAAGTTAATATTTGTTTAGACTATTAAATTGTAAAATCGACGAATATCGGATGAGCTGAGCTCAATTTATACGGAAACCTAATAATGCTCTAGTTCGCCTCAACTGAGCCTTTGTTCTTACCCCTGATTTTTTGAAAGCGCCTCTTGAATAACCGTGCTTAGACCTTGAAAAAGAGCCATTCCGAAAAAGAAATTTATGAAAAATCTTGGCACTTCATACACGTCAAAAAGGAAGTTAATGCACAACAATAGGCCGAGAGTGAAAACCACGACGTTTCCCGTATTAATGATTCTTTTATTTCTGAATATATTGCTCGACATAACCTACTCAATTAAATATAAGGTACATAAATTCCAGTTGGAGAAGTAGCTATTAGAAACTATCTCAACTCTGCCCCTAACTGACGCTTGGCGCTCTCGATAATCTTATTCATTATTTTATTAATCT
>CAYPWL010000039.1:0-3744 GCA_964414425.1 uncultured Saprospiraceae bacterium | reverse complement strand
GCCCCTAACTGACGCTTGGCGCTCTCGATAATCTTATTCATTATTTTATTAATCTCCTTATCACTGAGACTCTTGGCGTGACTCACGAAAGTCATACTTACTGCGTAGGATTTTTTACCTTCTGCAGTCATATTATCATCTCTATAGACATCGAATAAATTGACATCTGTGATACTATTCTTGCCGGTCTTTTTGATGATAGCCTCTATCTCTTGATAAGTAACCTTATCATCAACTACTAAAGCAATATCCCTCTTAGACTCTGGGAACTTAGAGATATCCCCTACCTTGATTTTTGTTTTCTTCAGCTTACGCAAAAGGGACTTGACTGATATCTCGGCATATAAGATATCATTCTTCACTTCTGCTGACTCCTTCATACCCTCCGATACCACACCAAAACTTGCGATAACATTATCACCTTGATGATATTGTAATCCTGTGGCAAATCGATCGTCATCGATCTTTCTAACTTGATACTTAGTCATACCACAGCTTGATAAGACTTCATTAACCAATTGCTTCAAACTGTAGATATCAGAATGCTCATCTTCTCCCTGCCACGCTTTGGTATGAATGACACCAGTTTGGATCATTGAGAGATACTCAGTTTCCTTATAGTCCTCTGTCTTATGATAAGTCTTACCAAACTCAAACAGCTTCAAGTCATTTTGCTGCCTATTGAAGTTATAACTGACTGTGTTAAGCATCGATAGAAGCATATCAGGTCTCATAATATTGAGATCGACATTGCTCGTATTATTCACAGCGACATGATCCAAACCTGGCGTACGAGTGAGTATATCCGCTTGATGAGCAGTTACTAAACTTAAGCCCATGATCTCATGGTAGCCCTTACCGATTAGACGCTCGCTCAGCTTATCTCGTAATCCTTGTATAGTGACTGGATCGGCTACTTGTAATGCCGCCTTGATCGTATTACTTACTGTCACGCTGTTGTATCCGTAGATGCGGAGCACCTCCTCTATGACATCAACTTCACGAGTAACATCTGCTTTATTCGTTGGAATCTTTAGATCGTAATGCTCTCCATCAGTCGTTGATGGATCAAAATTGAGAGACTTATAAATCACCATAAGCTGTTCATGGCTAAAATCATTGCCGATCAGTCTGCCTACAGCTGATCTTCTGACAGTAATTTCTTTAGGCTCAATCTTATCGGGATAGATATCAACAAGGTTCGATGTTACCTTGCCGCCCGCATGTTCCTGCAAGAGATAAACAGCTCTCATCAGCGCCTTGACCGTTACATTTGGATCTGAGCCTTTCTCAAAGCACTTCGCAGCATCTGTGCGCAAGTTATGGTGAGTACTTGTCTTGCGTATCCCCTGTGACTCAAAGTGAGCTGACTCAAGAAAAATATTGGTCGTATCATCTTTTACCCCACTCTTTAACCCTCCGAATACGCCTCCAATACACATCCCATTATCTTGTCCATCACAGATCATAAGGTCTTTATCAGACAGCTTCCTATCCACTTCATCCAAACACTGAAATACGGTTCCCTTCTTTAAGAATTGAACTTTTATTTGGTCTCCTGTTATCTGTCTTCTATCGAAAGCATGAAGTGGCTGACCGTATTCATGTAATACATAGTTGGTGATATCGACTACGTTATTGATGGGTCTCACATCGATCGCTTTGAGACGATCCTGCATCCATTGTGGGGCAGGTCCAATTTTTATATCTGACAGGCATATCCCCGAGTATCTTGGACAAGCTGCCGAATCCGCAACGGTGACCTTTATATCATCACTGCCGGAAATCTTATCTATCGTTAAGGTTTCTGGTACTCTTACTTGTGCCTTCCCTTCTCCATGAAAGTTATAGTAAGCACATAAGTCCTCTGCTACTCCTATGTGACTGGTAGCGTCAGATCTATTAGGCGTCAACCCAATGTCATACACCATATCTTCTGAGACTTCATAGATCTCAGCAACGGGACGTCCTACTGCCGTATCTTCAGGAAGCACTATGATACCATCGTGATCAGTACCTATCCCAATCTCATCCTCAGCACAGATCATGCCCTCTGATGTCTCACCCCTGATTTTACCTTTCTTAATAGTGAAATGTTCTCCATCTGTTGAATACAGCTCAGTGCCAACTTGGGCAACGACTACTTTTTGGCCCGCAGCTACATTAGGTGCACCGCATACTATCTGTAAGTCCTCAGCTCCTCCAACATTCACTTTAGTAAGTGATAGCTTGTCAGCATTTGGATGTTTTATACATTCAGTCACATGACCGACGATCAAACCTCGCAACCCACCTTTTACGCTCTCTATAGTATCTTCTCCCTCTACTTCTAATCCGAGATTAGTCAATATCTCGGACAACTCAGAAGGAGAGTCCTTGATGTCTATATAATCTTTCAACCAGTTTAACGAAGTCTTCATATGGATATATCAAATTGACCTAAGACCTATATGTAGTCTTAATAAGACGCAAATATAGCTTGAAATGAGAGAGATATTATCCAAATTGTTGATGCAATCATGACACAATCAATACGAAACTAAGTTCATACCTTTATAGGGACATGCAAGAGAATCAGAAACCAATTAAGCTTAGCAAAAAAGCACTTAACATCATTCGTACTACGAGTAGGAATAATGTAGAATTAGTGAATATAGCCGACAACAAGGCCAACATCTTGCTAAGTATTAATGGCATCATGTTTACGGCATTGATCCCGATGCTATTCTCATATCAAGATATCATAGTTAGCGAACACCTCTATATCCCGTTAATTGTACTTGCGAGCACACTGTTGATGACCATTATCCTCTGCTCCACAGTTCTCAGGCCTGTAGATCTCAACACTATGAAAATTGAGAAGCATGCTGGCTTGAAGTACAGTCCTTTTTTCTTCGAAAATTTCTACAACATTGATAGCAAAGACTATATCCCATTTGTCAAGGAGTCTTTGAAGGACAAAGATCTCCTCAGTGAATATATCTTACAAGATCACTACCTCGTAGGTCGTAATCTGGGCAGGAAGTACATACTGATGAAAAAGGCGTTTCAGACTTTCGTCGCAGGAGTAGCTGTATCAATTGGGCTCACTATAATTGTCTTAGCCTTCTTTTAGTTTGCTTTTATCGGCATACTTGTATTGTCTCCATAAAGAGCGTAACATCTTGAATATCAATAAAAAGGAAGTTATGAAGCTCCCTACGGCAAAGAAGAGATACTCATTTCTCATATAGGCCGAATAGAACTGTTGCTGTTTATGACTGAGGTGTGTCATGATCGCTTCAAGCCCCACTTGGTCTTTAAACTCCACAAAGGAATGGATCCCTTCTAACAATGGGAAGAACAATATCGGAGTCATAAAAATGATCAAGACCTTTCCAACCTTGGAGTCGCTCAATGGATGTAGATCCCAGCGAACCAGCCATCTTATAAATGTCAATGCTATAATCACATATATAAAATTGTAGATCAGCAAATAAAACTTGATCTCCGCATTAATTATGGGTAAGACGACTATGCCTGCAATTATTACAGCAAGCAAAATGAATACCAATTCAATCTTAATTTTCTGAGCATTGTTATAACTCTCCATTGCCTATAATTAATGCGGAAGATATTGAGGAGTTTATATCATCTTCTGTTTTGTTTCTATTAATTCAGGTTCGAAAGATTAAGACCTCATTTATGGGCATAAAAAAAGCCTTGTGTGCAAACACAAAAGCCATCATTTATCTTTCCTCTGCT
>CAYPWL010000038.1:0-28908 GCA_964414425.1 uncultured Saprospiraceae bacterium | reverse complement strand
CATTTGTGTATAGCTTTTTATCCTCATTTAGAGATAAGTGGTGGAAATATCATAAATCTGGATTCAGTTGTTACCATAAGGCCTGCCATCAATAATCCGGCCTATACTGCAAGTAAAGCAAGGCTTAAACAACTCACAAAAGGCTTAGCCATGAAATGGGGGCGAAAAGGGATCAGAGTCAATGAAATAGCCCCAGGTATGGTACCCACTAAATTAACTGCCAATCAAGCAGGAGCGGAACAAGAAGCAGCATTTAAAAGAACATGCCCAATTCAGCGATCTGGAACGCCGCAAGATATGGCGGGGGGAGCTTTGTTTTTAGCATCACCCTTAGCAGCATATGTTACGGGGCAACATTTGGTTATTGATGGTGGCGTGACGCTCTAACTAATAAGCTGCCATGTATGCCCATACGAGGACTATGCGATTTGCCGATGATCCAGAGGAGGCGCATGCTAACCAGTTGGGACAAAATTTATTAAAACGTGCCGCTAGGCAAGAGGATATCGACACACAATATTTTCATTTATAAACATGAAAATTGCACTAATTACAGGAGGTTCGAGTGGTATTGGTTTATCAATGACCAAACGGTTTATTCAAAACGGTTATTGGATCAGTTGGGTGACTTTGTCAGAGGAGGAAGCTTAATTAGCAAAAAAGCAACTATTAGAAGAGTTTCCCCAAGCGGTTATAACTTATCTGATACAAGATTTATCACTGCCCGGCGCTCCCAAGAAAACCTATGATTGGGTAAAAAGTAACAATAGGAGTGTCGATGTATTAATCAATAACGCTGGCTTTGGCACCCATGGGTTGAGTCCTACTATAGATATGGATAAGGAAGTGAACATGATTGAGTTGAATGTCATAAGCCTATACAAAATGACCCGATTATTCCTAACAGAGATGATCGCTAACGATGAAGGAGCCATTATCAATATCAGTTCCAGTAGCTCCTTTCAACCTGTACCCAGAATGGCGACCTATGCAGCAACCAAGGCTTTTATTGCTCACTATAGTCAAGCCTTGAGTGAGGAATTGAAGGAATTAAATTCTAAAGTCAAGGTGATTACTGTTTGTCCTGCACCTATTTCAGATACTAAATTCCCGATAGCGGCAAAAATGGAAAAGGTGAAACTCTTCGATGGTATAACATCCACTACCAAAGATGAAGTAGCAGACGATGTCTGGAAGGGTTTCAAAAATGGAAAAGACTACATCGTCATAGGAGCAAAACTACGTCGATTGAAACCACTTAATAAGACACTGCCCAGGTTCATCATTAATAGTTTGATGAAAAGAGAATTAACGGAAACCTAACTGGTGTAGGCTAATCAAGCTATCTAACAATCATAAAAAAGTTAAATCCTAACTAAAGAAAAGCATGAAGAATCTCAAAAATAAAGTAGCCGTGATTACAGGCGGTGGCTCGGGCCTCGGCAAGGAGTTGGCATTGCAATTATCCGCCCAAGGAGCCAGGGTGGCACTCTTAGACATCAGAGAAGAAAATCTGCAATCTATCTTCCATCAAGTCAAAGATCAAGGTGGCGATGGAATGACACGTATCGTAGACGTTACCGATCGAGCAGATATGGCCTAATAGGCGAGAGCATTAAGGAGAGCCATGAAATGTGTCGAAGTGACAAATAAATCACTGACCGAGCCTCCTATATAAACTACCTTCGAGGAACAGATTAATCGATCTGATCGAGGCATAAAATAGCATAATGAGCAAACTATATTTGATACGACATGCGCAGGCATCTTTTTTAGCGGAGGACTATGATAATCTTTCAGAGCATGGTCATCGGCAATCTCAGGTCTTAGGAGATTATTTGGTTAGTAAGCCGATCCATATTGATAAAGTGTATGTTGGCCCATTGAAGCGACAACGTCAGACCTATGATCGGGTGAGAGAAGCTTACGAGAAGCGAAGCATCCCGTTTCCAGACGCAATTGAGGTCGAAGAGCTCAGAGAGTATAAAGGAATGCATACCATGGATCTTGTTAGAGAGGAGCTGACCCAACATCATGCTAACTTTAAGCAATGGTTTGAGGAAATGGATCAACAACCCAGTCATAAGACTAAAATGAAAATGACCCTTGCCTATCTACGGATGTGGTCAACTGACACTTTGGGCTTTCATCTTCCGGCAGGCACACAATCCTTTGCGGACTTCAGAAAGACTGCCGAGGTGGGATTAGATACAGTCTTGAATGGAAACGAAAAAGGAAAAACTATTGCAGCCTTTTCATCTGGAGGATGTATCGCGGCTATGTTGGCTAAAGTCATGGGTGTCGAGGATCCCAGTAAAGCAATAGGTTTCAATTTGGTCATGCTGAATACAGCTATTTCTGAAGTTTTGTTTTCGGGTAATAGATTGAGCTTGCAGTCATTCAATACGCTTCCTCATTTGAAGGAGGATATGATAACGACTATGTGATCTATTACTGCTAAACTAAAGTTATTGCAATCTCAGCTAAATGGGGTAAAGCCATATCGCTCCTGATTAGAATCTCGAATTAAACGTAATAAGAAAGGCCCCTCGAATTACTTCGAGAGGCCTTTTCGTTTTGTTTAGCTGTTTGATTGACTACTAATTACTCTTAGTAGCTTCCCTTCAACTCAACTCTTCTATTCTGTGCTCTACCTGCGGCAGTTGCATTATCAGCTACTGGAGCAGTTTCTCCGTAGCCTACAGCTCTCAATCGAGAAGCGCTGATGCCTTTCTGCATTAAGTAAGCTTGTACAGCCTGTGCTCTATTAGATGATAACTGTAAGTTCTTAGCATCATTACCTTGAGCATCAGTGTGTCCTTCAATAGACACATTCAAGTTAGGGTATTGATTCATGATACCAGCCACTTCATCAAGGATAGCATAAGACTCTTTTGTGATCACACCTGATCCAGAGTTAAAGTTGATTCCTCTAATTGCTCTTGTGAATACCTCTGTCGCAGCAGTAGGAACCTTCTTTGCACAACCATCAGGTCCTACAATTCCGCCGATATTAGGACACTTGTCATCCTTATCTACTACACCGTCGCCATCGCTATCAGGGCAACCGTTTACGTCTCCTGCTACATTAGGACATGCATCAACATCATCATTCACACCGTCACCATCGCTATCTGATGCACAACCATTAGCAGCATCACCAGCTACAGTAGGACAGTCATCGTCTTTGTCAGCAACACCGTCACCATCACTATCAGGACATCCTCTTAAGGTACCTGCAGCGTTAGGACAATCATCATTTCTGTCAGCTACACCGTCGCCATCACTATCTGGACATCCACGGAGTGTTCCAGCAGCATTAGGACAATCATCATTTCTGTCAGCTACACCGTCACCATCACTATCAGGACATCCGTTAAGTGTACCTGCATCGTTAGGACATCTGTCGTCTTTGTCAAGTACACCGTCACCATCGCTATCAGGACATCCGCCATTAGCAGCAGAGCCAGCGTTAGTAGGACAGTTATCTTGGCTATCGATGATACCGTCACCATCGCTATCTGGGCAACCATCAAATGCCTCTAATCCAGCTATGTTAGGACAAGCATCTTTTCTATCGGGAACACCGTCACCATCAGCATCAGGAGCTCCTCCATCACCAAATGTATATGTCAATGTACCGAGTACCCTTCTTCCGATCTGAGGGAACTGAGGGAATGCTCTGTACTCATTGTTAAACAAGTTCTGTGCTGTAACGGCTAATGATAAACCATTATCCCACTTATAACCTACACCCGCATCAATTAAGCTTTTTACATCAGTATCTCCTGAGAACTGTCCTAAGAATACCTCGTAACTTGGATCATACTGATACGCCACGTTAGCTCTCCACCCATACTCAGGTACTAAGTTAGCACCAAGTCTGAATCTGTTAGTCGGTTGAGCGATCGTCGTCTGTTCTGTACCGTCTACACCTTGGATCTGAGGATTGAATACGTTGGCAGATGTCCAAGAATAGTTACCAAAGAATGATAGATCATTAGTCAAGAAGTAGTTTAGGCCTAAGTCTAAACCAGTATAACTAAACTCCTCAAATGTTCTATATCCTGCTGCGTAGAGTGGACCGATTCCTTGTGGTAACTCTTGTGTCGGAGTCCAAGCTAATACGCCTGCATCTCCAAAGCCTTGAAGTGCTGGAAGTAATGCCGCCTCAGCCCCAGCTGCAGCAGCTTGGTAACCTCCAAGGATAACCGGAGTAAGGCCAGCAGCAAGAGCTGCTGCCGCATCAGGACCAAGAGCAGCTAATTCATTAGCCAAAAATCCTTGTATCCCTGCACCGTCTATATTGGCAACAAGGTCGCCAGCGATATTAAGATTGTTCAATCTGTATGTTGGACTAATACCTGTGAATAAAGTAGCACCATCAATCGATCTGTTATATAGATCTAACGATACCCCTAATTTATCTCCAATCAATCCTTTATATCCAATCTCCCATGTATCCTCGGTTCTAAGAGCTGCGGCAGGAGCATCGATTAATCCAAGAGGTTCTCCATTAAATAGATTGAATCCTTCAAATTCACCCGTGAATCCTCCTGGGAAGTTTGCAGGATTGCCTAAGAATCCTGCCAAATTATTAGCTGTTGTAGCTGCTAAGTCAGCAGGCACGCCCTGGGCTGTTAAGCCCGCAACTAATGCTGGTAGCAAGTCTGGTAACAATCCTTGAGTAGCTAAGCCGTAAGGTATAGCATTTGGCAAACCAGGAGTGCCAACTGGAAGGTTAGGAACACCTAATCCTTGAAGGACGGTATTCCATACGATCTCTGGGTTGTCACCAAAAGTCTGTTGTCCACTATTACCTAACAACCATGCAGATCCTACGGCGCCTACACCAGGTACGTTGAATGTTGTAACAGGGAAATCAATATTAACCTCTAACTGAGACGGAGCTCCTACAGCACGGTTAAATCCAGCACGGAATGTATGCTTAGGACTTGGCTTATAAACAAATACCGCTCTCGGAGAGAATGCTGTCTCATCTAAGAAGTTAAATCTATCAACTCTACCGGCAACTACTAAGTCGAGCTTATCAGCTAAGGCAAGCTTAGTCTGTACATATCCACCTATGATCCCGAAGTCATCATCATCTTCTTGTCTTCCATATACCTCGTTGTTAGTGTCAGCTACGGAAAGTCTGTAGTCAATACCCGCAGTCCAATTGGCATTTAGGAAACTCGGTGTATCAAAGTTTTGCTGTACTTGAGCTTCGAACTGAGTTCTTGCGATTCCAGTTGAATTACCCGTGTTATATAAGAATGTTGGATTCTCATCGGTGCCACCATTATTAGTCAACCAGAATGTCTGGGCGAAGAATCCACCTTTTTGTACCTGTGCTTGTGCCCATCCTTCTGTTGCTTGAGATAATCCTACACCTTGTGAATTATAAAATACGGCAGAAGCGCTATTCGTACCACCAGAAAGTATAACTGATAGATCGTCTTGTGGTCTAAATTCTAACGTTCCTGTCAATACGAACTGTCTCCAATCATCTTGGATCGGATTTCCATCACCATCTGAATCGAGGTCGCTTGCATCTAGTAATATAGTTCCTGGTGAGGTTACGTCAACTATTCCATTAGCGATAGTCGGCCGTCTTACTTGACTTTGAGTTAGTGCAATTTGAGCTGCATCGATAACACCGTCTTCACCTTCTTGATTAGGATCATAAACGAACTCATTACCTCTCTTAACAACTGCATTGACTTTGAATCCGAACTTATCAGATACTTTGGTTGCATGTCTCAGTGATGCACCAAACGTGCTCAATTCACCACCGATTAACTCAATCGTCGTACCAGGATGATCAATTGGCTTCTTACTGATGAAGTGCACTACCCCTGATGTCACACCAGGACCATATAGTGCCGATGCAGGACCACGTACCACTTCAATTCTCTCAATATCAATATTATTTAATGGAGAGTTCAAGTTGTCAAACGTACCTAATCCAGGTCCAGATAGTGATCTGTTATCCAAAATTGGGAATGAAGCAGAACCAAAGAGCCCACCGTCACCTCTCAATTGAATGTTTACACGACCTGCACCTTGTTGTTGTACAAATACACCTGGCTCATTGATAATGGCTCTGGCGGCATTATCATTAGGAGTAGCTTCAAGCTTTCTTGCCGTCAAGACTGATACAGATGCTGGTGCATCTTGTACTTTCTCTCGGCGTCGAGATGCTGAGATGATGATGTCCTCTCCCAATAATATACCTTGGGACATGACTACATCTAAACCATTCGTCGGCGCATTAACTGTTATTTCTTGGGTAGTGTACCCTGTGAAACTTACAACCATGGTTAGTGGAAAACTTGCAGTAGTAGTAACATTATAGTTACCATCAAAATCTGTAATGTTTCCATCTGTGGTATTTTGTATTAAGACATTGGCCCCGATTAAAGGCTCGCCCGTGTCGTCCGTTATTGTACCACTTACTGTGCCTTGTGAAAAGGCCAATTGAGCGGTAAAAAACATGAGACATAAGAAACCAGATAGTTTCTTCAGAAAGTTAGTTCTTTTCATACAGAATAATCTTTTTTTAAGAAAAATAGGATTTGATCTGACACTTGTCGGAAAATTCATTTACACTTTAGTTAGACAATAGTAAGATCGTTGTTAGTTATATTAAGGGGGTAAAATATGAGTTACAATTAGATTGTCATAATATATGATCCCCTATTTTGGGGATCGGTAGTGCAACCCTCATAAATAATTGACACCTTAATACAATGTAGCGCCAAACACCGGTAGTCTAAAATCATATTTTACCATGATGGTCTCAGGCAATCTTAGATAGGGTAAGATTGAGAATCCTCCTTTTGTACAAGGAGCTCTCAAACTATAGGTCTACCTTTATGTCATAGATTGCTTATGAATTACGATTTAGTCATATTTGATTGTGATGGAACTCTGGTAGATAGCGAACCGCTAACTATGCAACTCCTTGCTAAGATGATGCTCGACATAGGAGTACAGGAGGATTACGAGAAGCTCTTAGAAAACTTCGCTGGTAAGAGTATGAAGGCGATCACGGATCTGATAAAAAGTCATATTGGACCTTTTGATACCACAGCATTTGAAGAGGAATATCGTCAGAGATGTGTTTCTCTATTTCAAAAGGAACTACAAGCTATACCAGGTGTTGTAGATTTGATTCATTCGATTCCTGTTGCGAAATGCATAGCATCTAATGGACCACATAGGAAAATGAACTTGTCGCTAAGTGCTACTGGGATTGATAAACTGTTCCAACCCAATCACATATTTAGTGCCTATGATGTCCAAAAGTGGAAACCTGATCCCGCTCTCATTAATTATGCTCTTACCAAGATGAAGACCTCAGAAGATAAGGCCGTACTGATTGAAGATACCATCTCGGGTGTGTTAGCAGGACTGAATGCTAAGGTTGACACAATAGCCTTCAATCCTAACAATGAAAAAGTTCTCCTGGAATCAGGGGCAATAAACTTTACAAGTATGGAGGATATTAAGCAATATTTGCTCACAAGTTGAAATAAGGATGTCTGCGTCAGAAAAAGCAAAAAAGAAAATCACTAAAGAAGGATTGAGAAATGCCTTGAGCATTTTTAAATACATAACCAGGTATAAGGGTTACTTCATCGGAGCATTGACTTTGCTCGTCATCGGGAGTTTGTTGATGATGGTGATTATGGGCATACCTGGCGAGATGGTTAATCGAGCAACTGGTGAGAAGGCACGATTCGATTTAACCCTAAATCAGTGGGGTATGATCATGTTTATTGCGTTGGCCTTGCGAGCACTGTTATCTTTTGTGCAGACCATCTTGTTTGCCAATGTCAGTGAGAGAGCTATGGCAGATGTAAGGCGTGACTTATACAATAAGTTAATCGGCCAACCTATGGATTATTTTGAACAATACAGGGTAGGGGAGTTAACCAGTAGGATAACAGCAGATGTGGAGCAGTTACAATCTGTGTTTTCGGTGACACTGGCTGAGTTTGTCAGACAGATCATGATATTAATTTTTGGGATAGCTGTACTTGCTTATCTCATGCCCAGACTGTTTCTGGTGATGATGTTAGTGATACCTGTAGTCGTAGTGTTAGCAATGGTATTCGGTCGCTACATCAGAAAACTGTCTAAGAAACGTCAAGACCAATTAGCGAAGACAAATGTAATAGTTGAGGAGACCTTACAAAATTTTCAGATCGTCAAAGCATTCGCTAATGAGGTTTTTGAGTCAAAGCGCTTTAGCGAGAGTGTAGAGAAGATGGTTGGGATCTCATTGAGTTATGCTAAGGTTAGAGGGCTGTTCTTTGCTTTTATCATCTTTCTACTTTTTGGTAGCATACTATTTATCCTTTGGCGAGGGGCATATATGGTGCAGAGCGGTTCTATGGAGGCTGGTAGTCTCTTGTCATTTGTGATCTATACCGTTATGATAGGAGGAGCGATTGCAGGATTAGGGAGTCTGTATACGACAATAGCCGGCGCACTCGGTGCTACAGAGCGAGTTAAGGAGATCTTATATCGACCTGTTGAAGTCGCTATCAATGACCAGTCCGATACTAAGACTAAAAAAGAAATCCACGGTGATGTCATTTTTGATCGAGTAAAATTTACTTATCCATCGAGACCTGATAGTGTGATCTTAGACGGCATCAATATTAAAATCGAGAAAGGTCAGAAAGTGGCGATTGTCGGGCAGAGTGGAGGAGGTAAGTCCACGCTGATCAAATTGTTGATGCGTTTTTATGATGTCCAAGAGGGCAGTATCTCTGTTGATGGTACAGATATCAGAGATTTCGATTTGACGACTTTTAGGACCGCCATTGGATTGGTTCCACAAGAGATCATATTGTTTGGGGGGAGCATAAGAGAAAATCTACTCTATGGTAACTCTGAGGCCTCAGAAGATGAGATAATTGAAGCGGCGAAGAAGGCCAACTGTTGGGAGTTTATCAGCACATTTCAAGAGGGCTTAGATACAGTCGTAGGTGAGCGTGGGGTGAAGCTATCTGGAGGACAGAAGCAACGGGTGGCGATCGCTCGAACAATCCTAAAAGACCCGAAAATATTATTACTTGATGAGGCGACATCTTCACTCGATGCAGGATCGGAGAAGGTGGTACAGGATGCTATCAATAACTTGATGCAAGATCGAACTGCGATCATCGTAGCCCATAGATTAGCTACGATCCGAGATGTCGACAAGATCTATGTCCTTGAGGATGGTCAAGTTGCTGAGTCTGGATCACATGATGAACTGATTCAAAAAGATCAAGGGATTTACAAGAATCTCGCAAATCTGCAGTTCAATCTTAAAGCGTCATAAGTAACAATATGAAAAAACTGATATGGATAACTGTTCTTATCTTTCTTGGGATATATGATATATCGGCCCAAGTTGCCTATGGATTAACCATGAAGACTGAACTCTATACACGATATGCAAACCCTTCTGATGGTATTGCTTCTAGATCAGCTGGCAGTGCCTTGGCCAATTTTGGCCTTGGTCCAAAGCTTTGGTTTGGCGGTAAGAACTTTGCAATTTCGCCAGAGGCTGCTGCGGTCATTTCTCCTTTTGCATTGAGCACTGGAGTTTTTAAAGGGATTGGTGCGGTTTCATTTCCTCTGATGGTTAAATTTCAGTTTGGTGGTCTCAGTAGTTTCGTAGATAACAAGTTCGGTTTTGCACTCGGAGGAGGCATACAATATAGCCGTACCGAGTTGTTTGGAGTCACTAATGAATTTGAGGATTTAGGTGTAGAGCGTAACTATTTTAGAACCTACATCATAGAGGCAGATTTTGGATTTGGAGCAAGTGGATTTACGATACATGGCTTAGTGAGATATGGTTTTGATCCTGATACTGACGCCAATACGATCAGTGTAGGTATAGGTTATGACTTCAATATCCCGCGACTCAAAGAGCGAGCAAACTCAGAATTTTAGTCTCTCGTGAATCAACAAAATCTGAAAGAGTATAACACGATGCAGCTCGCGCACAGCTGCCCTCAGTTGTACGTAGCTACAGATCAATCCACTCTAATCTCTGCCTTGTCAGCAGATCCTAATAGTTGGGTAATCGGAGGTGGTAGCAATATCTTAATCACGCAGGATTTAGATCGACCAGTAATCATAATAGACACTAAGGGTATCGCAATTGTTGGTAATGATGATTCATCTGTTATGCTCAAGGTGGCTGCAGGCGAGAACTGGCATCAACTCGTGATGTGGTCTATCTCCCAAGGATACGGTGGGATAGAAAACCTCAGTCTTATACCAGGTAAATGCGGAGCTGCTCCTATGCAAAATATCGGGGCTTACGGGGTAGAGTTGTCAGATGTATTAGTGGAAGTGCATACTGTAGATAAACAAACCCAAAAGAAACATGTCCTCAGTGCTGAGGAGTGTCAGCTGGGTTATCGCGATAGTATATTCAAAAGAGAACTTAAGGACCAAGTAATTATCACGGACTTAGTCTTGCGACTCAGCAAACAAGGACATCACAAATTTATGCTGTCGTATGGGAGCATACGAGATGAATTAGAACAAGCAGGTGTTCAAGATGTAACCATAGCCGATGTGAGTGCTGCGGTCATAAAGATCCGACAATCAAAGCTGCCTGATCCAGCAGTGTTACCCAATGTGGGAAGCTTTTTTAAAAACCCCATAATCACCCAAGATTTATACAATTCCTTAGCGCAGCGTCATCCAGATATGCCACATTATCCGCTCACAGATGAAGCCCTTGTAAAAATACCTGCGGGTTGGCTCATTGACAGATCTGGGTTAAAAGGGTATCGAGTAGGGGATGTCGGGACACATGTCGCTCAGGCTTTGGTGATTGTCAATCATGGGGCTCAACGAGGTCAAGATATCCTTGATTTTTCGGCTACTATACAAGCTAAGGTATTTGACCGCTATGGTATCAATTTAGAAAGAGAGGTAAACATCTTTCAATAGTTATACAGTCGTCTATCCCTATTGCTGTATGGAAGGATTTTTTGAGCACGCTCGCCGATACAGCTGAATTTATGACTATGTTATTATGTTGTAATCAAGGGAAGATTATCCTATTCGGTGTCTATTATAACGAGGGTGGTATAGTTTAAATCTTAGAGGTATGATGTATTTTGCTTATTGGCTTTAATTATATCGTATGTCATCAGTGTTGAATATACTCGTCGTGGAGGATGATGAGATTGAATTGTTGAAATTTAAGGTTGTCACGGACAATCTAAAGTTGAATCATCAATTTGAGTTCGTCAAAGATGGAGAGCAAGCAATAAGCTACCTTAGAGATAAGAATATTAGACTCCCAGAGCTTATATTATTAGATCTGAATATGCCCCGATTCGATGGAATGGATTTTTTGTCAATGATGCGATCAGATGTTGATTTGCGATATATACCAACGGTGATTTTGACCTCATCAGAAAACCATGCAGAGTTTATTGGTTTCATAGATGCAGACCTTTCGACAGACTTTGAAGACTTCAAATCAATAACTGAAAAACTTTATTCAGATAATAAACTCGATGTAGTATATGGATCAAGAAACAAGGGTGAAGGCGAAGGTATTGATAGGAATTTCTTAAGATCTATTTTTTCTAATATCGTAAAGGCATTTATCTATATGATATTAAGGTTGCCGATAGAGGATACGCAATGTGGGGCTAAGGTTTTTAGAAAGAGTGTAATCTCAACAGCATTTGCAGTGCCATTTCAGACTAAGTGGTTATTTGATGTTGAGATATTTATAAGGCTTAAGAGATTCTATAGCCCAGACAATGTGATGAATCATATCTATGAGCAGCCATTAGCAAGATGGGTACACGTTGATGACTCTCGATTAGGCGCCAAAGATGCTATACAGATCCCAATGAAGCTCATGGTGATTTGGTATAAGTATAACCTGACCGCCCAACTGTCTGAAGCGGCGTAGACTTTTGTGCTTACATCAGCAGAAGATGAACAGCACACTCATTATTCGGACTGGTGTCCCTACAGAGGCAGGGATTGTAGAGTACTTTAGTTTTTAGGGGTCTGCTCCAATTCGAACGCTGGATCTTCCTCAGGTGAGGTGTATTGATTTCCTTTTCTGCCAAATACTGAGAGTCGAACATAGCGCTTAGGATTCAATCTCATATCCTGGAGCAATAGAGATAGATTTTTGGTCGTATTGTCGAGGTTATCATAGATGCCAGGATCATTGAGCAGTTTAGCAATTGAGCCATCGCCACTTTCTACAGATTGTAATAAACCATCAATCTTATCAAAAGATCCGCTTGCCTTAGTAACAGTGGAATCCAGGCTTAAGAGCAGTTTGTTGGTATTGTCAAACGTTTCTGAAGTCCGCCCCAGAGTGCTTCCTAAATCAGCGTCTACTATCTGCTGCGAAAGAGAGGCCATGTTACTGATCATAAGCTCGAGATCATCATTAGTATTAGCCAGAGAGCCAGTTACGATAGCCATGTTCTGGACAGTCTGACTGAGATTGTCATAAGATGCGGCCATAAGCCGATTCATCGTATTGGTCATACGATTCATGTTATCGAGTGTGCTTTCGAGGTTGGTGAGGCTATTGCTCACTACATTATCCGAATTAGGATCCGTCAAAGTATATAATACAGAGTCGAGGATAGGTGAAGATTCTTCACGGATTACGGACATCTTTTGACGGAGATCATCAGTCCCTATGATGGACTCTAACATCCCTCGATATCCTGGTTCCATATAGTCGCCTGACTGAGCACAATCGGTCGTGCAAATTTCATCGAAATCTAAAATGATTTTTTTAGACCCTACTAAGCTATTATCGGCTGATAGCCTTGCAATAGTGTTGCTCGGCAACTTCCAATCACCCTGCACGTCAAATGAGATCATCATGCTCTTTGCCTCCTGAGGGTTCATTTCTATTTTAGAGACTGACCCTACGACATATCCATTGATTTCGACCGGTGCGGCCATTTTCAATCCTTCCACGTTATCATAGGTGGTATGAAAGGTTTGAACCTTACCCAGGATATTTTTGCCCTTTACGAACTGATAGCCCCACAAAAACAATGCTATTGCGATGATACTTACTGCTCCAATAATTAGCTCTTTAGACATATCCTTCTGAATTGAGGTGCAAAATTAATTTTTCGAAACTAACCGATTGCTGTTGATAATATTATTTATGATCAGTCCGCCTTATAGGTCCATGTATTCTATCTCGAATACACAGAATCAACATGAAAAGATTATCGGGGTTCATATCGATAGAACGCATGTGGTCGTTTTTAGTGCAATATGGCTCAGAAATTGTCTCATATCTTTGTACAAAGCAACGGGCCTGATGTCGTATTCGTTAATATCGTGCTAATAACAGTGTGTTTTTTAGATTGGCATTTAAAATGAGCCACTTTTATGGTGGTATAGACGACGGCTGCTAAGAATCGTATTACTCAGTAATGTTTGAAGGATCTTTATTAAGATATATCGTGATGATAATCGGTTGTGCCGTTGGGGCGCCCGCGTTTTTAAACGCACAATCTGTTGATACTACAACGGTCCTAAAGGTGATTAATGATACTCTTCCAAACAGCGCAGTCATTGACACTAATGGTACGCCAGATCTCAGAATTGATGAAGAGAGCGAGTACGAAGAAATTATAGATGATTTTGAGGCGGATATTTTCAATCCCAGTAGTCCTACGCCCAATGCCTCAGGTTCTTCAGAATTGATAGAGTATGGCTCCGTGGATTCTAATTTTCTTGATATAGTCCATCAGGAGGCTCATCTATACGGCCAAGCTTATGTGAAGTACACCGACTATGAAGTCACCGCAGATTATATCATCCTGAACTTCAATACGAATAACATTCGTGCATTTCGAAGAGATAAGAAATCACCAAAAGCGCAGTTTAAATCTGGAGAGCAAAATGCAGCAGCAGATGAAATTCTATTCAATACGGAGAGTCAGAAAGGTCTAATATACGGTGCTAACATCGTCCAAAATGATCTCTACATCCACGGCGCTGTCACTAAGTTTGTCAAAGGAGAGAATGACAGCCTCCATATCGACGATGTGATCTATAACCGTAATGCACTGATCACCAGTTGTAATCTGGAGCATCCGCACTGGGGCATCCGTACTACGAAACTTAAGTTTATCCCTAACCGACTGGCGGTTATCGGTCCAGCTAATTTAGAGCTGGCTGGAATACCCACACCTGTAGTTGCGCCATTTGCATTTGTACCACTCTTGAATCTCAACAATGCCTCATCAGGACTCATATATCCCGAAGATCCGATTCGGAGAGATCCGAGATTGGGGTTGGGGATAAGAGGGCTGGGGTACTACTTCGCTATTAACGATTATGTAGACTTGGCAGTGAGGTCAGAGTTGTATGCCCGAGGCTCTTGGGTGCTCAATCTTAATTCTAATTATAGGAAGCGTTACAAGTATAGCGGGGTGGTGGATTTTGAATATTCTCGTCAACTGATTGATGTTTTCAATGAGTTGAATCCCAATGTTCAATCATCGTTCAGTTTTGCTATTAATCATAGACAGGATACTAAGGCGCACCCGTATAGGACTATAGGCGGGTCATTGCGATTTACGCTCAATGATCACGATAGACGGACTAATGAGGATGCACAGTCTCAATTGAATAGTCAGATCAATTCTAACTTTAGTTATGCATATAGGCTGTCAGACAATTGGACTTTCACCTCTGCGATAAGGCACAGTCAGAATACGCTCAACCGGAGTATATCCTTTACGCTGCCTGATGTGCAATTGAGGATGAGCAGGATATTTCCATTTAACTCACCTAAGACCACATCGGCTAATGACAAGTGGTTCGAAAAGATTAATGTCCAGTATGATGGTCAATTTGAGAATACTCTTGTGACGACAGATACAACCTTGTTTTCTTCTCAAACACTTGATTTGTTTAGGGGAGGATTTTCGCACGATGTAGATGTGGCAGCATCATACAGTTTATTTGAGCATTTTAATTTTAATACCAGTATTGATTACGAAGAGTTATGGTTTTTGCAGCAGCGTGAGTTGAACCTTGATGATGACGGAGAGGTAGTCAGTGGTGTTCGATCGGGATTTGAACCATTGCGTAATCTATCAGTAAGTGCAGGGTTGACCACTAACATATTTAGTACGATACAATTCAAAAAAGGTTTCTTTCGTGGTTTTAGACATCAACTGAGACCATCCTTAGGATTAAGCTTTTCGCCATCGACGGAGGATCGACGTATAGTTTTTGATCCCAATCCAGATATATCGGTAGACGAGCAAATTGCCTTTAACCCCTTTAACGGTCGAGAAAATATTGCAAATTTCAATGACATAGAGAATGAAAATTTATTCGCCGTAGGTAACCTTCAACAAGGAGGTGCACGGGTAACCTATAACTTTGCCAATACGGTTGAAGGGAAGTATTATAGCAAGAGGGATAGCACTGAGAAGAAGTTTAAAATATTTAATTCACTCAATCTATCCGGTAGCTACAACCTACAAGCCGATAGCCTGCAGTGGTCTACGGCCAGCCTCACCGCTAATACCAACATATTTAAGAATATTACTACTCTATCAATACGAGGTACTCTCGATCCATATCTTGAGAATGAGCAAGGTAATCGTATCAATACCACTGTGTGGTCTGATCGTAAACGACTTGTACGAGTTGAAAACTTCTCAATCAACTTGGCAACTAACTTTTCTTTGAGTGATTTGAGAGATCTCATTTTATATGGGGGAGAGCCTCCTAAGAATAAGAGAGAGGCTAAAAGGGATCCTCACAAAGATCCGGAGTTGTTCTCTTGGTTTGAGAATGCTCGCATAAGGCACTCATTTGTCTTCGGTAATAGAGGAACGGTCAATGACAATGACTGGGGGGTGCAGACTCATAGTATACAGATGACTACTGGAAATATCCCATTGACCGATAAGTGGGGAATGTCTGTGGGCAACTTATCTTATAATTTTGTTGATAAGCAGTTTGTCTATCCATCATTTTCCCTCAATCGGCAGTTGCATTGTTGGAATATGCGATTGAGCTGGCAACCGTCTGCAGATACATTTACATTCTTTATTGGAGTCTCGTCGGCACCATTTAGTGATTTCTTAAAGTATGAGAATGGGAGGTCCGCATTCCAGTCCAACTTTACTAATTTCTAATAAATATCTTGGCAGCCTGCTCTATATCATCGGCTACAAACCTGACGACATATACTCCTGTGTTAAACCTCGTAAGATCTATTAAGTGAGTTGATAGACCATTCTGATTTTCTGTCCACATCAACCTACCCGTGATATCATATAGTTCCAATCGATAGTCAAGTTCAGGCAAGAATGAGAGGTCGATCTGATATCCAAATGGAATCTGACGTAGCACAGCAATATCAAGAGGCCTTGGTGGGACTGGTCTTGTGTCTGCACATATACCAGAAGAAATCAATCCAAACCTTAATCTAAAGAGTGCATCGATCATCCGATCTCGCTGACCATTAGTAAAGAACCATAGACAGCCATCATCTAAGAAGTTCATAAAGTTATTGACCATGTCTACGGATCCACAACTACGACGTTCATCGACAATACAGCCAAAGTAGATCTCTCCTTGGTCCGGGGTGTCATCGACAAAATCATCACCATTTATGCAACTCACCGTGCTACCCCAAGGATGCTCCAGATTTAGATAATGTCCGATCTCATGGGTGAGCGTCCGTCCGAGGTTAAATGCAGAAGTGTCATTACGTATGCCTACAACGGTATAGTCAAGTTCTATCCCATCTTCTGGCGTGCCAGCCTCTAATGCCGTAGGAAATGTGGCTATGCCCGCTATACCATCATCACGTGCACCTATCCATACATTGAGGTATCTCTCCGGATCCCAAGCATCTGAACCGCCGAGAGATGAGTTTTTAATCAAGCTTAGATTGCTTTCTGATTCTCTTTGCCCTCCGATCGACGATACATCGGTTTGTACCCTGATGACTCCGGTATGCGGATTGCCGTTAGGATCTTGCTGTGCCAAGCAGAATCTTATACCGATACTACTTACATCGTCTTGAAATCGCCTTGGTACATTGATGAGATCTGGGTTAAGCCGATTAAAGTCATCATTGATTACCTGCAGTTGGCTACTTAAGAGTTCCTCAGCAATATTTTCTTCGGGGCTATTCCATACCACATGGAAGACAATAGGAATAATGATTTCATTCCTAGTGAACGCCTGATCTGCATGACGGGCACCTTCATCTATTGTCTCTGGCGCATGACTGCCACACCTTACGATAGGCTGCGCCAGGCTCAGTTGCGTCAAGATGACTAACCCCAGACATATAGCTAAGCGTGAAAACAAAATTTATCGATTGTGTAAACTGAAATTACTAAAAAATGATGGACGATAATTAATGTTGGTATAATGTAGCATGAATACATATGAAATAGAACATATATGTAATTAATTTATATCATATTTGTGGCAACAACCGTGAGAATGAAACAGTATCATGACCTCTTGAGGCATATCCTGGATAATGGTATTTCTAAAGGCGATAGAACCGGCACTGGTACTATCAGCTGTTTTGGCTATCAGATGAGATTTGATCTGCAGCAAGGCTTTCCCCTTCTCACAACTAAAAAATTACATCTTCGATCTATTATACATGAGCTCTTATGGTTTATCAAGGGGGATACTAATGTTAAGTATCTTCAAGATAATAGGGTTAAGATATGGGACGAGTGGGCTCGAGAGGATGGAGATCTTGGCCCAGTATATGGTAAGCAGTGGCGTAGATGGGAGACCACAGATGGTAGAGTGGTTGATCAGCTCAATCAGGTTATAGACATGATTAAGCATAATCCTAACTCTCGTAGGATGATTGTTAGCGCTTGGAACGTAGGTGAGTTAGATGATATGGCTTTGATGCCATGTCACTGTCTCTTTCAGTTTTATGTGGCGGATGGTAAGCTGTCATGCCAATTGTATCAGCGATCGGCAGATACCTTTCTAGGCGTACCATTTAACATAGCTTCATATGCTCTGTTGACAATGATGATTGCACAGGTATGCGACCTAAAGTATGGTGAGTTTGTACATTCTTTTGGAGATGTGCACTTATATAATAATCATTTAGATCAAGCACGCACACAGCTGACAAGGGACTCTCGACCTTTGCCTCAGATGAAAATAAATCCTGAGGTGCAGAACATTGAGGACTTTAGATATGAAGATTTCGAGTTGGTAAACTATGATCCTCATCCTCATATCAAAGCGGCGGTGTCGGTATAAGTTATTTGTATTGAGTCTGAATAAAAATGGTGAATCGTGGATGTTGTAATATATAGGGTTCGAGGGTTAATTTTGCGGGAAATTTTAGATGATAATGCCCTCTAACAGTAGAAAAAGATAAACAATGAGTCTAAAACATATAAAGGTCGGTTTAATCGGATGTTTTTTGCTTTGTTTCCAATTAACATGGGCACAGCCATCTGCTGATTCGGGTAAGACACTATTCAAGAATTACTGCGCTACATGTCACGCTAAAAATATGAAGACTGCTGGTACAGGACCAGCGTTAGCGGGGACACAAGAGCGGTGGGCGGACTATCCAAGAGAAGACCTATATGGTTGGATCAGAAATAGTCAAGCCATGATCAATGCAGGTCATCCGAGAGCTTTAGAGCTATGGAGTGAGTGGAAGCCAACCGTTATGACGTCTTGGCCTAATCTTACTGATGATGACATAGAGTCCATATTACTTTATATTGACGCAGTAGCGAATGCCGTACCAACAGCATCAGGACCAGCCGGTGATGTAGGGCCAGGTGGTTCGAGCGGCGGTGGAGGCAACTACACATGGTTATACTGGATACTCTTCGCAGCGTTAGGTGCTTTGGCATTGATCTTGATGAATTACATCAGTGGTCTTAATAAGCTCGCTGCTGCTAAAGGCAATGAAGTATATGTTGAAAAACCACTACTAAGAAGAATATTCTCTAAGCCAGTAGTAAGCTTGTTGATTTTAGCTGCGGTAATATTTGGAGGATATACTACAGTAACTAATGCCATTCACTTAGGTAGACAACAAGGATATGAGCCAGATCAACCTATCAACTTCTCTCACGCTATACATGCAGGAGAGAATAAGATCGACTGTCAGTATTGTCATGACGGGGCCAGAAGGTCTAAACACGCAGTAATTCCAGCTACTAATACCTGTATGAATTGTCACAGTGCAATCAAAAATGGAAGATACTTCGGTACAGAAGAGCTAACTAAGATCTACGCCTCAGTAGGTTACGATCCATCTAAAAATAGTTACATCGAAGATTATGACGAGATGTCTCAAGAGGATGTAAAAGAACTATACACCAAGTGGATTACGGATCAATATCTATCTGATAATGAAATCGATGAGCTTGATAGAAAAGGTACAAGAGAGGTCACTCGCCAGATAGAGGGTCTTATCAGTTCCCTGACTAACGAACAAAAGAAGAAAATACAAGGGCCAATAGAGTGGGAAAGAATACACAACCTTCCTGATCACGTATACTTTAATCATGCGCAGCACGTAGTAGCTGGACAGGTAGAATGTCAGACGTGCCATGGAAAAGTAGAAGAGATGGAGGTCGTGGCTCAATACGCTCCGTTGAGTATGGGCTGGTGTATCAACTGCCATAGAGAGACAGAGGTGAACTTCGAAGGCAATGAGTATTATGCTAATTATGAGCTCTATCATGAGCAACTAGCATCTGGAGAAAAAGAGAAAATTACAGTGGAAGATATCGGTGGATTGGAATGTCAGAAATGCCACTATTAACAATCATATATCAGAGTAGATCATGAGTATGAAACAAGAGTTCGGTGATATTTGGGTAGGAGAGAAAGACTTGAATAGAGATGAAGACTTTATCAAGAGCGCCCAAAATGAAATCCAAAATCCATCTTTAGTAGAAAGTCTTGGCGAGTCCGAGGCTGTACAAGACATGGGAGGAAACAGAAGAGATTTCCTAAAAATGTTGGGATTTGGAGTTGGTGCTGCTACGGTAGCGGCTGGCTGTGATATCCCAGTGAAGCGGGCAATCCCTTATGTAATTAAGCCAGAGGAGATTGTTCCTGGTGTAGCTACGTACTATGCTTCGACATATGTCAGCGGAGGAGAGTCTTGCCCAGTACTCGTGAAAACGAGAGAGGGTAGACCGATCAAAGTTGAAGGTAATGATATGTCGCCCATCACTCATGGTGGTACATCAGCAAGAGTTCAAGCATCTGTCCTAAGTTTATATGATACTAACAGGCTTAAGAATCCTACTATAGGAGGCCAAGCAGTGTCATGGGATGATCTTGATAGTAAAGTAATGTCTGCGTTAAGCTCAGCACGAGGGATCAGAGTGGTATCACATACGGTAATCAGTCCAACAGGGCGCCGAGCTATGGCCGACTTTGCTGCTAAATATGGCAATGTCGAATTAGTAGAGTACGATGCAGTATCATCAGCAGCTATACTCGAAGCGAACGAGAAATCTTTTGGAGATAGAGTCATTCCTAACTATCACTTTGACAAAGCGGACTTAATCGTCAGTTTCAATGCGGATTTCTTAGGTACATGGATTTCACCTGTTGAGTATGCACACCAGTACGCAAAGAACAGAGTTGTAGACGATGTACATCATGCACATCTTTCTAAGCATGTACAGATAGAGTCTCAGATGTCTATGACAGGCTCTAACGCAGATAACAGAATATTAGTAAAGCCATCACAACAAGGTGAGGCAATCAAATATCTATACGGTAAAGTAACTGGAGCAAGCGCGGGCTCAAGCGCATTAGATGCAGGTGTTAAGAAGTCTCTTGACGGCCTCGCAGCACAATTGAAGAGCCATACTGGCAAGTCTCTTGTTGTTAGTGCCAGTAACATAACATCAGAGCAATTATTGATCAATGCGATCAATAGTGCTGTAGGTAGTTACGGATCTACTATATCTTTTAACAATGCTTCATTGCAGCGACAAGGGGATGAAAAAGGACTCCTTAAGCTTGTACAAGAGATCAAGAGTGGTGCAGTTGATGCCGTTATCTTTAATAATTGTAATCCAGTATTCGAATATTCATTCTTAAGCGGATTAACAGAAGCAATTGACGGAGTTAAAACTTCAGTAGCGCTATCATACGATATCAATGATACGACTTCTCTGTGTGATGCTGTCGCACCGACTAATCACTACTTAGAGAGTTGGGGTGATGTCGAGGCTAAGCGTGGTCAAGTGAGTGTAGTACAACCTACTATAAGTCAACTATTCGATACTCGACAGGGAGAACTGTCATTATTGACATGGGCAGGTGCAGCACCTGAGGGAGATCAGCCTTACTATGAGTACCTCAAGTCTTCATGGCAGTCCACATTCTTTGGTGGTCAGAGTAAATACTTGAGTTTCAATAGTTTCTGGGATCAGTCACTGAGCGATGGTGTGTTCTCTTATGGTGGCGGTAGCTCAGCTGGAGAGTTTACTTTTGACGGCGCTGCAGCGATTAGATCTATAGGCAAAGCAGCCAGCAGCGAGATAGAAATATCATTCACTGAGCCGATCACGATTGGTAACGGTACGCACGCCAACAACCCTTGGTTACATGAGATGCCAGATCCAGTAACGAGATGTGCTTGGGGTAATTACCTGACAGTACCAGTGGGCTTTGATGGAGTCAAGAAGTTTAAAGGTTTCAATGGCCTTTCGGATGGTGATCTAGCTAAGGTTACGATCGGAGGTGCTACATATACATTGCCTGTTGTTCAGCAATTTGGACAGATGCCGGGTACCGTATCCATAGCATTAGGCTATGGTCGTGATAAAGTTGGAGGTGCAGGAAAAAACATAGGAGTCAATGTCAATGGTTCAATAGGAATGGTTGACGGCAGAGCATCATATCACGCTGCAGATGTTACCGTATCTAAGAAGGTCGGTAAAGAACAGTGGTACAGCAGTGTGCAGTATCACAACACAATGGGTGTCACTGCAGAGAATAAGAAAGGTGAAGAGATTAACGCCGATGAAGCAGCTTTAGCAGAAGGTTATGGGAACATCTTTGCTGGTTATCAAGGATCTCTCGTAGGTCGTTCGATCATCAGAAAGACACATGTTGATAATATCGAGCATGCTGTTGAGGAGTTGATCCATGAGCGTGAGCATCACCAAGGGCTTAATGCGGAGACATTATATCCATATGATGAGTATCGTAAGGATAAATACGAAGTAGGCCACCACTGGGGATTACACGTAGATCTTAATGCTTGTACGGGCTGTGGAGCATGTACTATAGCCTGTATGGCTGAGAATAACATCCCTGTAGTAGGTAAGAAGCAAGTAGCTCGACACCAAGAGATGGCATGGTTACGTATCGATAGATACTACTATGGTGATGTAACTAATCCTAACGTGGTCTATCAACCGATGATGTGCCAGCACTGTGATAATGCACCATGTGAGAACGTATGTCCGGTAAATGCAACGAATCATAGTAGTGAGGGACTCAATCAGATGACTTATAACAGATGTATCGGTACGAGATATTGTGCGAACAACTGTCCTTATAAAGTGAGACGATTTAACTGGTTAGATTATACTACTGCGGATTTGTTCCCAGCTAACCAAGTTGATGTCAATGAAGAAAGTGTACCATTTGGTGCGGACAACTTAACTCGTATGGTCCTTAATCCTGACGTAACGGTTAGATCAAGAGGAGTAATCGAGAAGTGTAGCTTCTGCGTGCAGAAAATACAAGAAGGTAAGTTGACGGCTAAAGTCGAAGGTAGACAGCTTAGAGATGGAGATATCAAGTCTGCTTGTCAGATGGCATGTCCGACAGGAGCGTTGACTTTTGGAGATACGAACATGAAGGAAGGTGATTTCCACGATAAGTTAGAGTCACCGTTGAATATGATTGTTTTGGAAGAAATTAATGTGAGATCCTCTGTGACATACACTATGAAGGTGAATAACAGAGACGAATCATTAGAATTATCTTAAAAATATAGAGTTGAACCTATGAGTGCAACAGTAAGTCCATTAAGAGAACCATTAGTACAAGGTAATAAGTCGTATCACGATATTACCGAGGACTTAATCAGCCCAACAGAGCAAGCTCCAGGTGCTGCGTGGTTAACCATATTTGGTATATCAGCAGTATTGGCTGGTGTTATGGTATTCTGTATCGTATGGACCGTATGGCACGGTATCGGTACTTGGGATCTGAACAGAACTATCGGCTGGGGTTGGGATATTACCAACTTCGTATGGTGGATCGGTATCGGTCACGCAGGTACGCTGATATCAGCAATCTTACTACTCTTCAGACAGAAGTGGCGTACTGGTGTAAACAGAGCAGCAGAGGCCATGACTATATTTGCCGTGATGTGTGCGGGACTTTATCCGCTGATACACATGGGACGGATCTGGTTAGCCATCTTCATATTCCCTTATCCTAATACGAGAGGATCTTTATGGCCGAACTTTAACTCGCCGCTCTTATGGGATGTATTTGCGATCAGTACTTATTTCACAGTTTCTATACTATTCTGGTATACAGGTTTAGTTCCTGATTTTGCTACGATGAGAGATCGTGCATCAGGTATACGTAAGCGTATATATGGTTTTCTTAGTTTTGGTTGGACAGGATCCGCTAAGCACTGGCAACGATGGGAGGCACTCTCATTAGTATTAGCTGGATTAGCTACACCGTTAGTATTATCAGTACACACAATTGTAAGTTTTGATTTCGCCACATCTGTAATACCTGGATGGCATACAACCATATTTCCGCCATACTTCGTGGCAGGGGCGGTATTCTCTGGATTCGCAATGGTACAGACGCTGATGTTGATTACTCGTAAGCTACTTAGCCTCGAGAACTATATCACCATAGGTCACATCGAATCTATGAATAAGGTAATCCTTGTTACGGGTACTATCGTGGGTGTAGCTTATTTAACAGAGCTATTCATTGCTTGGTACTCCGGATATATCTACGAGCAATTTGCATTCTTTAATAGAGCTGTAGGGCCTTACTACTGGTCATACTTTGGTATGATGTTCTGTAATGTAGTATCGCCACAATTATTCTGGTCTGGTAAGCTAAGACGTAATATTTGGGTGACATTCTTTATGTCAATCTTTATCAATATCGGTATGTGGTTTGAGCGTTTCGTAATTATTGCGACGACGCTTGCGAGAGACTACTTACCATCAAGTTGGTCATACTATGTGCCAACATGGGTTGAGATCGGAATCTTCGTTGGATCAATAGGATTTTTTGGTGTATTGTACTTACTCTTTACGAGGGTAGCACCAGTGGTTGCCGTTGCGGAGATTAAGTCAATATTGAAATCTTCAGGAGATCAGTACTTAGCAGGACATACGCATCACCATGATGGAATAATAGACGATTACCAAGAAGCAGAAGCTCAGGGTAAAGTATACGATGCTCATCATCACGCTCATTCAGAACATCACTAATTATGAACAAGAGTAGAGAAGTAATATTTGGACTATACGACGATGAAGAGGACTTGATGGATGCCATCAAAGTCGCTAACAAAGATCATCTCGATATATATGATGTATATACACCGTTTCCAGTGCATGGTCTGGATCCTATCTTAGGATTAGAGGAGTCTCGATTACACATTGCTGGATTCATTTATGGTGCTATTGGAACATTAACGGCGTTCTTAGGGATGACATGGATCTTCACACAGGATTGGCCGATCATTTTTGGTGGTAAGCCTTATTGGTCAGTACCGGCGTTTATTCCGATTACATTCGAGTTGACCGTATTGTTTTCCGCTATAGGTATGGTCGTTACATTTTACACAGTATGTGGATTAGGTCCTGGTGTACAGAATCCAATTCTACACGATCGTATCACTGATGATAAGTTCTGTATCGCTTTTGATACGCACGATATTTCAAGCGCTGACGCAGAGAAGTTCTTGAAAGCCACGGGTGCTACAGAAATTTCAAACAAAATTATCTAAGAGAAGAATATCATGAAGAATATAAAATATATCATCCTATACTTCTCTTTGGTACTGCTCTTTGCGTGTCAGCAACCAGGAAAGAATAGTACAGGTAGTGAATATATGCCTGATATGGGCCATAGTATTGCTTATGAAGCGAACTACTATAATTACTACTACCAAAATACTTGGGGCTCAGAAGATGAGTATTACGAGAGAGCTAAGCCAGGATTACCTGTAGCAGGCACAGTACCTCGTAGGACTACTAAAGGAGATCCTGTCTACCACTATGGTAATACAGAGGAGGAGCGTGCAAGAGCGACAGCAGAGCTAATCAAAAATCCTTATCCGATTACCAATGCAGGTTTAGCTGATGCTAAAGAACTGTACAACGTGTTCTGTGGCATATGCCATGGAGAAAAAGGAGGTGGAGCAGGATACTTAGTAAGAGACGGTAGTGCTTATCCAGTACAGCCAGCTAACTTCCTATTAGAAGAGTTTCTGAATGCATCCAATGGAAGATATTACCATGCTATCATGCAAGGGAAGAATCTAATGGGGGCATACAAAGACAAACTGTCTTACGAAGAAAGATGGCAGGTGATTCACTATATCAGATCATTACAAGCCAAGGAGCTGAAACTGGAATACAACGAAGAGATCAATACACTCAATAATATTGATGTACCAGGAGCATCATTAGTAGATGCTATGGCAAAAGAAGATATGTCTCATCATGGATCGGATGATCATCATGAGGCAGATGGACATCATGTTACAGATGATCACGATCATTCACACTAAAGATTACTAGACATGCAGATGACAACATATACAGTATCTAATAAGCAAAGAAACTTACTCCTCGCTGGTATCGTGGTGGGTGTGGTGAGTATGGTGCTTACATGGATTGGTGATGATGCACTACACACTCGATTTTGGACTAACTTCCTACATAACTCTGTATTCTTTACAGGTATATCGTTGATGGCTATATTCTTCTATTCGGTATGTACTACTGCATGGGGAGGCTGGTTCATCGTATTTAAGCGAGTCTGGGAGTCTATGAGTATGTTTTTGATTGTGGGCCTTGGACTGATGGCATTATTAGCAGTAGGGACCGTATTTGATATACATCATTTGTACCATTGGGCAGATAGTTCTTCTGTTGCAGATGATAAGATCCTCCAGCACAAGTCGAGCTTCTTGAATAACTTCTGGTATATCGTCAGTGTAGTTATTGTAGGAGTATGGTTCTTCTTCGCCTATAAGATTAGACAGACCTCAATAAGTGAGGATCAGCAGCGAGATAAAGATTATACTAAACACTTTAAGAATAGATTTTGGACAGCGACATTCTTGCCTATAGCAGGATTCTCACTATGTCTTGTTATCTGGCAGTGGGTGATGTCTATAGATGCGCACTGGTACAGTACAATGTTTGCATGGTATTCAGGAGCGAGCTTATTCGTGTCCATGATTGCTATGACCATCTTGATTTTGATCTTCTTAAAGTCAAAAGGCTACTACCCAAATGTCAGTTTAGAGCATTTTCATGATTTGGGTAAGTTTATGTTTGCCTTTAGTATTTTCTGGACATACCTATGGTTCTCACAGTATATGTTGATTTGGTATGCTAACGTAGGTGAGGAAACGGTTTACTTTAAGACACGTCAGGATCACTATCCAGTATTGTTTTATGCTAATCTCGTGATCAACTTCATCCTTCCGTTTTTCATCTTAATGAGAAACGATACTAAGAGAAAATTTGGAACACTCATATTCGTAGCTTTATTAGTGATTTTTGGTCACTGGTTAGATTTCTTTTTGATGATCAAGCCAGGAGCATTGCATACAGCTCATGAAGTATTAGGACATGGACATGATCATGGTGCTGGCCACGGTGATCAAGGAGGACATGCGGCTACATTGATAAAAGATGCAACAGATCATGCAGGAGATGCAGCTCACGGAGCAGCTGAAGCTGGTCATCATGCGGCATCTGCTTTTGAGATTGGATTCTCATTGCCAGGATTCCTTGAGATAGGCACTATGATAGGATTCTTGTGTGCATTTTTATATTTTTTCTATGCAACATTAGGCAAGTCTAAACTTGTACCTAAGAATGATCCTTATTTATCTGAAAGTTTACATCACCACGTATAAAAATTTAATATGATCGGTCTATTAATAGTCGGAATAATATTACTCTTTGCGGTCGTTGTAGTACAGATCGGTAGAGTCTCTGACCTTACCTCTAAAATTAGAGGAGAGGAGGCAACTAATCAGAAAATCACCAATCGCCAAGCGTTTTGGGGTCTTGTATTCTGTGCAGGATTCTTGATCTTCTGTGTAGTCTCAGCCATATACTACAAAAATTATATGTTAGGATATGGACCTTGGGTCTCTGCCTCAGCACATGGCAGTGATATCGATAGTCTATTTAATACCACACTATTCTTTACAGGTATCGTGTTCGTACTGACGCATATCGCATTATTTTGGTTTACCTATAAGTATCGCAGTAAAGAGGGTAGAGTAGGTGTGTTCTTCTCACACAGTAACAAGTTGGAGATCATCTGGACGATAGTACCCGCTATCGTTATGGTATTTTTAGTAACCAATGGACTTGTAGTCTGGAATGAAGTAATGCCAGATGTTGATCCTTCGGAAGAAGTCTTTGAGTTTGAGGCAACAGGATCGCAGTTTCAATGGGAGTTGCGTTTTCCAGGTCCTGATGGAAAGTTAGGTACTAAGAACTTCAGATTAATAAATACAGGAAATAACATCTTGGGCCAAGATTGGACAGATACGAAGAATCTTGATGACTTTCATCCAACTGAGATATACTTACCTGTCAATCAGAAGATTAGGGTGAGAATTACAGCAAAGGATGTATTGCATAATTTCTATTTGCCACATTTCAGAATGAAGATGGATGCCATACCAGGTCTTCCAACTTACTTCATATTCACTCCTACAATTACAACTGAGGAGTATCGTGAGAGATTAAGTGAGTATCCTGAGTGGCAAGTGCCAGCTGATCCAGATAATCCAAATGGTCCTAAAAGATGGGAGCAGTTTGATTATGAGTTGGCATGTGCTGAGCTATGTGGTAAAGGCCACTATTCGATGCGTAGAATTGTCCGAATCGTAACACAAGAGGAATACGACGAGTGGGCTGCAAGTCAAACCAGTTATTATGAGCAAAATGTGCGTAATACTGATGCAGACCCTTATAAAGGACAGTTGTTAGCCTATGAGGCAGCAGCAAGAGCAGAAGAGTTACTTGCAGATGTCGAGGCGGCCTTAATTGAAGATGATCCATCTTCAATTTCTATAAACCTTACAAACGTCTTCTTTAACGTAGGTTCTGCCGAGCTTAAAGATGACTCTAAATATGAATTAGATAATGTCGCTAAGATCATGTCTGAGTACAACGATATAACTGTAGAGTTATCTGGACACACCGATAACTCTGGTGATGCTAACGCCAATGTTGTATTATCTCAGAGTAGAGCAGACGCTGTGGCCGCCTACCTTGTAGATCAAGGGGTAGCTTCTAATAGATTACGACCGGTTGGATATGGTCAAACCCAACCATCAGACACTAACGACACTGAAGAAGGGCGACAAAATAATCGCCGTATTGAAATGAAAATTATTTCTCAAAATCTTTAAAAGTCTACCAATGTCAGAGGTAAAAACATTTAACGAGGAAGTATTAATTGAAGAGCAAGGGTATGATGACCATTTTCATGAGCACCATCATGAGGACAAGTACAAGTCCAGCTTCATATTCAAGTATATTTTCAGCTTAGATCATAAGATCATTGCTCGTCAGTTCTTGTTTACGGGTATGTTTTGGGCGT
>CAYPWL010000037.1:0-30286 GCA_964414425.1 uncultured Saprospiraceae bacterium | reverse complement strand
ATCCAGCGTTGTTTAAGCCACTCAAGTCTACCATCTGGGTACCACCATCTTCTAATGTAAGCGTTAAGATGTTTGTCGTAGGATCAATAGTGAAATCTGTGATCTGCTGATCATCTGTATTATCTAAGTATGGCGTTAAGTCTACTACTTGTGCTGTTGCATTTTCGATATTTATAGTTAATTCATTTGTAGTCGGATCAATTTCAAACTGAGTAAACTGCTGATCATCGCTTGCTGGGTCTCCTGCTGGTCCCGTAAGATCAATAGTCGTAAATTCTGTCCCATCTGTAAAATTGATTGTAAATGTTCCATCACCATTTTCTGTAACTCCAGCAACACCTACTCCATCTTCTCCATCAATGCCATCAATACCATTCGCTCCTCTCGGACCAGTAAGACTTGGTGTAGTGTAGCTATCTCCATCAGAATATTCAAAAGTGACTGTGCCATTAGGGTTATGGAAGGTATTAAGAATACTTCTTCCTGCTTCACCCTCAGCACCTTCTGGTCCTCTTGGACCTGTTGCTCCTGGTATACCATCTGCTCCAATTAGACTATCTAAGAATTCTTGCTCGGTGCCGACATTACCAGCGGCGAGCCATACTTGATATGCAGAAAGGCCCTCTGAGCCATCAATTCCATTTTGACCATCTGCACCAGCTGGACCAGTCAGATCCGCCGTAGTAAATGTTGATCCGTCTGTATATGTAATAGTAAATGTACCATCACCATTGTCTATAGTGCTGTCTATACCTACACCATCAATTCCGTTTGTTCCGTCGGCACCGTTGCCTCCTCTTGGACCTATTAAACTTGACGTAGTAAAACTGCTTCCATCACTATATTCAAAAGTGACTGTGCCGTCCGTATTATTTATTGTATTAATTACTCCTACTCCTGTTTCACCTTGCGGTCCCACTGCACCATCGGCCCCTCTTGCACCATCTGCTCCTGTTGCGCCTGCTGGTCCTGATAAATCTGATGTAGTAAATGTTGTACCATCTGAGTAGTTTATTGTAAATGTTCCATCTCCATTGTCTATAGTTCCTACAATTCCGACACCATCTACACCATTAGTTCCGTCTATACCGTTGGCCCCTCTTGGTCCAGTAAGACTTGGTGTAGTATAACTATCTCCATCTGAGTATTCAAATGTCACAGATCCATTAGGGTTGTGGAAGCTATTAACAATACTTCTTCCTGCTTGGCCCTCGACTCCTGCTGGTCCTCTCGCACCATCCGCACCTATCTGACCATCAGCTCCTATAAGACTTTCTAAAAAATCTTGTTCTGTTCCTACATTACCCGCATTAAGCCAGATTTGGTAAGCTGATAAACCATCAGTACCTGCTTGACCATCTACTCCATTAGAACCAACTACCCCATCTGCTCCTTTTAAGCTGTCCATGAAGTTTTGCTCAGTACCTGTATTTCCTAACCCTAACCATACTTGATATGCTGATAATCCGTCTGCACCTGTCTGACCTTGAGGACCTTCTGGACCTTGAAATCCATCAAATGAAGAAAGGTCAACACTCTGCGACCCCCCATTTTCTAATGTGATTGTTAAGATTGGGCCAGCAAGACTAAAGTCTTGGATCTGCTGTTGATCACTGTCTTGACCTTGTATAGACGATAGATCTACTGTCTGTGTATTACCTCCCTCAAGTGAGATTGTCAATACATTACCATTTAAAGTAAAATCAGAAATAGTCTGATCATCGCTATCCTCACCGAGACAAAGCCAATCAGGGGCGGCTTTGGTACCAACATTAACTTCCACACAATTGCGATCAACATTATAAATTGTTAATCCCTTAGGTGGAAAATTGATATTGTCCCGTTGAACAACTGTCAAGCGCGGCCAAAGGAATCCTTTATCTGTACTCTCCAACTCTAATAGAGAAGCTGGATCGATAGCATTAGGATTATCTCCCATTTTTATCTGTGCTGATAAGTCTGCAGTGCAGACCATAAAAAGCGCAATGGAAAAGCAAAGTACGATCAGATGTTTCATCATGATTCTAATTCAAAAAGTATTTCTTAAAAGGGTTATAGCACAACTCCGAAAGAGAAACAATTGAATTAAATAAGCATAATAGGAATAATGGTAGGCAGGCGAGATCCTCACAAGACTCTTGCAAGAGTCTGATCTCTTTAGATAACATAGGTGTCGAGCTCCATAGCGGGGCTACTGGTTCAATTGTTTTCATTTGGGGTTATGCTGTACTCTTAAGACATTAAAAGACAACTAACCCCCTATATAATTAGTCTATTTCAGAATTGACAAGTGGACGACGAAGTGAAGATTACGTCATATATCATTGATTATTAAATACTTACAAATGACTACTTATTTAATAACAAGAGAATATTAACATCTAATTTTGGTCTAATTCCATCTTTTCCTGTGGGTAGTATGTAGAAGCCATGTAGAATAAAAATAGTGCTATAGCGCCCGTGAAGAAAGTTACACAAAATGCATATCTCAAGGACTCAGCACCATAATCAACACTGAGGTAATCACTTATTGCTCCAACTAATAATGGCCCTCCTCCCAAGCCTATCAGATTCAAAACCAAAAAGAGTATAGCAGAAGCAAGTGCCCGTTTGTGTGCATCAACCAGGCTATGGGTTACTGCTAAGCAAGGACCAAGGTAGATAGCTGTAAGAAATGCGGAGATGAAATAGAAGAATAACACCAAGGACGTATTAGAAAGGAATATTGCCCCTGCGTGGGGAATAAAGTTGACCAGCTCAGCGATTACTGCTAACCAGATGTACCATCTAATATCAATCTTAGCCAATTTATCCCCTAAAAATCCGCCCAGAAAGGTTCCTGCCATACCACCAATACCCGCACTTAATCCCATCCAAGTTCCGATCTCTCCCGCTGTCATCCCATGGATTCTCGCCAAAAAAGGAGCAAAGAAGTTACCCACTCCATAATTACCTATAGTATGTATACCACAAGCTAATGCCAGAAACACAAATGTCTTCTTAGAAAGGAGAACCTTAAGAACATCTCCAAAAGATTCATCAGGAGCTTCTTCTTCGATCTTATTATCAGAGAGCCCACGTGGAGGTTCTTTTACCGTAAATAGTAAGACAAGAGCATATATAATACCCGGCAGCCCTAATATCATAAGAGCATACCTCCACCCCACGTACTCATCTAACATTCCACCACCTATATATCCAAGGAGGATTCCAAAATATATACCCATAGAATATATAGACAAGGCTGTCCCTCTCTGTTCGGCAGGAAAATAGTCGGAGATAATACTGTGTGCAGGAGGACTCCCTCCTGCCTCTCCAATACCAACACCTATACGGGCAAGTAAAAGCTGAACGAAGTTTTGAGCAAACCCTGACACAGCCGTCATTAAACTCCATACTGCTAATGAGGCTGAGACAATATTCCTTCTATTACTACGGTCGGCTAATCTGGCTATCGGAATACCGAGGCTGACGTAAAACAAAGCAAAAGAAAGACCCGTCAAGAGACCTAATTGAGTGTCGCTTAAGCCCAACTCCCCTTTTATAGACTCTTGGAGGATTACCAAAATCTGACGATCGATAAAATTGAAGGTGTAGACACCAGTCAGAATTAGTAGAACATAACCCTTGTATCGTTTGGAGAATAAAGGTGTGTTATTATTCATTTATGCGGTAGATAGTTTCGTGCTCGCCTAAAAGTAACATTATTAATCTTTACACCTCCACAAATAAATATATCACACCAAATCAAGTAGCAGAGATCACATAATACGCTAACGCAATAAGTACAAATTGTAATGGAAGCCTAATCCATAAGAAGGTTTTTGAAATTTTCATTCCTGCTCCACCAGAGGTCAGCATGTAAATATTAGCCGGGAATACTGCAATCAATAATGCTATGATACCCCATGCTGCCGCAATCCGAGTCTGTGGAATCAACAACCCTACTCCACCTAAGATTTCTGCAACTCCGACGATGACATTGATGGATTTCTTATATGGATGTAGTACGGGTGGCGTGATTTTATAAAAGAACCAACTCTTCTTGAAATGGCTGTAGCCTGCGTAAATATAAAAGAGAGCTTGAAGGCCTAAAAGAATATAGTAGATGTATAGCATGCCTTAAAGATAGCACGCAGAGGATTAGATAGTATGCTAAACAAAAAAAGCCCACACCGAAGTATGGACTTGTCTTACCTTAAAATACCAAAAAATACATCCTTAAGACGGGAGGCATTTAAATCGGTCACAACTTTTTTTTCGGTCACACAACTTTTCTTGCAAAAGAGTCATCTTAGCTATGTGAGCCGTGATCATGTAGATATCATATCGAAGTGTAAAAACAACAACCGAAAAGCTCAAAATGAGCTCTTCGAATGCTATGCACCAACTATGTTATCTATATGCAAGCGATACCTCCCAGATCACCAAAGAGCAGAAGACGCCGTAATCAAAGGCTTTAAAAAAGTATTTGATCACCTGAATAGTTACAGTGGAGAAGGGTCATTTGAAGGATGGGTTAAGCGGATCATTGTCAATGAATGTCTCATGATCATCCGCAAAGACAAAAAATATCAGAGTCATGTCCCTATTGAGTCAAAACCTTATGGCCATGTAATGATCAATGATAGATTGGAATATGAAGACATTATAAAATTGTTGGACCGATTACCTCATGGTTATCGGACAATATTTAATCTCTATGCTATCGAAGGATATAAACATCGAGAAATCGCTGAACTCCTTGGAATCAGCATAAACACATCAAAATCACAATTAATCCTGGCAAGAAAAAAGCTCAAGGCTATGATTATAAAAAAGACAACAGTAAATGAATAGCGAGAATAAAATAGATGGACTGTTTAGAGAAGGTGAGCATCAAAAAGAGTTGAAAGTCAATCAATATCTAAAGGACCGAATGAGTCACGAACTCGGCACAGCAAAAATTACAAGCCTCAAGGTATATAAGTACATCGGTGGGGTTGCCGCTGCACTAATTGTGATAGCCATGATACTCATCGGACGTCCCCAGGATACCAATTATGAGTTGGAAGAACTCACTTATGATCCTCACCCAGTAATCAACACCACGACCATAAACCTAATGCCAACATTAGTGGATATCGTCTATAAGGATGGTTTTTTAAAAGGATGACGCTGGGCCCAAGATTGTTTAGGAACGAAATACTTAAAAATCGTCGGTGTGATCATTGCAAGAAACCGGTTGTTGTGTCTGATGTAAACCGTCATATCATATGGTATTGCGCCTACTGAGCTTTTGATTTCTAAGGCTGTTCTAAAATATAGAAGTTGCTGAGCTCGGTTACTGATTGCATCACGGACTAAATCAAGGAGTATATTGAGATAGAGTTGATACTTTAGATTATACTGCGAGCTCACACCTATAAAGTGCGAATCCATCCTATCACCGTCTATCGTCCAGGTATAAAAGGCCACTAACTCATCCTTTAAAAAATAGCCTACCACCTGTATCTCATCCTGGAAAGCCTCCTTAAGCAACTTGAAATAATCTTGCTGACTCTTAATCAGAACAAATCCTGAACCGGAAAGTATGTCGCAGTATAAGTGATACATATCGTCATTATATCTACGCACGTCATCTAAGCTCAGTACTCTCTTATGGACGGGGTCAAATTTTTTTATTGCATTCTTCATTCTGATGCGATACTTAGAGCGCATGGCTCCTAAGTAGTCCTCAAAGCTCGTCCATGATGGATGAAGCGACAAGATCATATTAGGATCTATCTGAAAAGGATGCATTCGAGACTCATAATGCTTGAGGTATAAATGCTCATCGAAAAAGTCCTTATAGAGAACAGCACTGAATTTTTGAGCAGTAGGTCTAAGCTTTTTCTTCAGATCCATGACTATAGAATCAACTATTGAGAATTGCTCTTGAAAATCAAGCGCTTGGTCATTAAAGTAAAAGCCGTACTCCCCTGTCAAATAGAGATTACCCACATTAAGCAGTCTAAACTGAAACTTGCTCACAATCCATTGTCTTATCCCCTGAAACCATCGCATAATCGACGATGAAGACTTAGAGTAATTCTTATAACGCAGTGCACTGCTGAGCTTCAATATGAGATGTTGTAGCAAAATGGCGCCTATGGGCGTATCCTTATCATAGACGATGACATAGATCGACTGAATATGATCTGGTGCATCATCCTCCAGCACTTGTAAGTAGCGAGACTGGGCAAAGTTTTCTTCTATCGATAGCGAGTCCCACAAATCTGCTATTTCATCGATAGCTAAATGATAGCTATAAGAAAATGAGTCAACTCCTAAGGTGTGTCGCTTAGAATGTATCGGTTGAAGTGTATCGATAGAACTTGACAAAAAATCAATTTTGAATAGACAACAGTCTACATATAAATGAGGAACGAAAGTATCGGTTTAAGATTGATTCATCTTATAATATGATTGTCGGCTATACTTCGCCAATCATATTGATAAATCACTCTATAAAGAAGCAAATTTCGGCTTTTATAATCTTATGAAGTGATACTTTCGACCAGAGGAACAAAAAATTCAACTGATATGGACAATTCTCAGAAGTATATAGACTTAGAAGATCAACATGGGGCTCACAATTACCATCCCCTACCTGTAGTCCTCGATCGTGGCGAGGGCGTATATGTCTGGGATGTAGATGGTAAAAAGTACTATGACTTCTTATCAGCATATAGCGCAGTCAACCAAGGGCATTGTCATCCAAAAATAGTAGCAGCTTTGCATAATCAAAGTTCGCAACTCTGTTTAACCTCAAGGGCATTTCATAATAGCCAGTTAGGTCCTTACGAGAAGTTCATGACAGAAACATTTGGACTCGACAAATTACTCCCTATGAATAGTGGAGCTGAAGCTGTTGAGAGTGCCATCAAGATATGTCGTAAATGGGGCTATGAAAAAAAGGGTATCAAAAATGGTGAAGCTAAGATTGTAGTATGCGGCAAAAACTTCCATGGAAGAACCATCAGTATAATTTCGTTTTCGAGTGATCCCGATGCTAAAGGTAACTTCGGACCATATACTCCTGGATTTATCAGTGTTCCTTACAATGATATTGAAGCTTTGACTAAAGTAATAGAAGCACACAGTTCGAGTATAGCTGGGTTCCTTGTTGAACCGATCCAAGGTGAAGCAGGCGTTAATGTCCCTGATGCAGATTTTATTGAGCAGTCAGCTAAACTATGCAAGGATCACAATATCCTATTCATCGCTGATGAAATACAAACTGGTCTTGCCAGAACTGGTAGTATGTTGGCTATTTGTGGTGATTGTGATTGCTCAACCACATGTGAGCGTAATCCTGCGACTTATATCAAACCAGATATATTAATCTTAGGCAAAGCGCTCTCTGGAGGCGCATATCCCGTATCCGCAGTGTTAGCAGACAACGAGATTATGGATGTACTCAAACCTGGCCAACATGGTAGTACTTATGGGGGTAACCCATTAGCCTGTCATATCGCTATGGCAGCTATGGATGTGCTCATTGAAGAAAAGCTTATGGTCAATGCTCGTAACATGGGTAAAATCTTCCGCTCGAAGATGAATGAACTGTGCGAGAAGTATGCGGTACTCAAGAGTGTTAGAGGCCGAGGACTACTCAACGCCCTATTAATCAATGATACTCCTGAGAGTACTACAGCTTGGGACATCTGCCTAATTATGGCCGATAATGGGTTGTTAGCAAAGCCTACTCATGGTAATATTATCAGGTTTGCCCCTCCCCTCGTGATCACCAAAAATCAGATAGAAGATTGTTGTGATATCATTGAGCGATCGGTGATACAATACTTGGACGCTTAAGTAGGCTCGAGTTCTTAATGAAATACTAATAGTCACTGACTCCTAAAATAATCAAGAAATTTCTGATATTTTAATGGAGTGAATAGGCTTGTTAACATCGCATCGATTGTATTAGCTGGAGCCATATTAGCATCCGCATTAGGGCTGGTGAGTATTCATCTCACAAATATTAAAGCCTACGATCGTAAGGTTACCATACAATCGTACAACTACCATGGCGGCACATATGAATGGGATCAAGTAAAGGCCAATGTCCTATGGGAGGATGGAGCGTTCATCCTTAATGACCATTATGATCAGCGACTCGCTAGAGATTTGAATTATTTAGTAGACTCATATGACACCGCCGTCAGCATTGATGAGGAGGAAAGCGTAATCAAGACGCCAGACTATCTATTGAAAGTTTGTTTTGAGGACTTTGATTATAGCTTGAACGATACGACCCTCACTAAAACATTAGGTGCATCACGTACCAGTGGATACTTAGAGCTTTATGATAAGTCTGGAGACACGCTCCTCTACAAGCATCAAGATCGACGCTTCATCATAACGAATAGAATGACGATCACTGGTATGGCGTCAGAACCATATATTACTAATAAAATGAAGGAACTGGTTTATACAGAAGTACTCGAAATGGCTCCAGATTTCATCTACAGATATGAGGGGTCACATAGGCGTAAAATCAAAATGGCGACTAAATTTGTGCTCGAATCAATTATTAATCTTCCTCATTATAACGTAACCTCGAATAGAGTTCGATTAGCCTCTATTGAGCCAAGAGAAACTAACAATTAAGAGCTTTTTTTCAAATGACACGTATCGCCATATTCGCATCAGGTCGTGGATCTAATGCACTCAAAATTATAGATTACGTAAACAACAGTGAGGATGTAACCGTCTCAGCTATACTCTCCAACAAACAAGAAAGTGGAATCGTCGAATCTGCGCATAAGATGGATCTTCCCTATCTGGTTTTCAAGCGTAACGAGTTTTATGATACAGATACAGTACTTCAATTTTTAAGGGGTCGCCAGATTGACTATCTGATTTTAGCCGGATTCCTGTGGCTTATCCCTGATAATTTGATTCAGACATATTCAGATAGGATCATTAATATTCACCCTTCACTCCTACCTAAATATGGCGGCAAGGGGATGTATGGTATGTATGTCCATCGAGCCGTCAAGGATCAAGGTGACTCATACTCCGGAATCACAATACATCTTGTTAATGAAGAATATGATAAAGGGAGAGTTCTATTACAGACCAAAACTAAACTTGATCCGTCAGATACGCCCGAAGTGATCGCTGGTAAAGTCTTAAAACTTGAGCATCATTTCTTCCCAAGAGTTGTTGCGGCTTACTGCAAGTGATTATACTCTGGAGGCACTGTCACTTGAATAGGCTTTGACTCGTACACATAGTTGTAAGCCATAATCCCTGGTAATCCCCCAGAATGGATGAACAGTATTGACTTACCCTTTATGTTTTCTTGTGTGGCGACTTGGTTGATTAACCATCGCACAGCCTTTACCGTATAGATCGGGTCTAAAAGCATACCATAGGTGTCGTAAAATTCATTGATTACTTTAACTGACTCGGGATCATAAGCCCCAAACCTCTTACCTCCGGTCATAGAGTCAAATTGAATTCGATCAGTAGTTAACTCATGCAATAGATCCAGTCCCTTGACATGAGTAACATTATCCTTGAATGGTGATATAACCTTAAACTGGTGACTATCTGGTAAAGCGCGATATAAACCCGCAAGCATTCCTCCCGTTCCTACGGATATCAGTATATCCATACCAGCTTCATAAAGTGGATCAACAACAATCTCGTTAGCCAGATTCTTGAGTCCTATCATAGCGTGTTCTGAGGTGCCTCCCTCAGGGATAATCATGTGGTTAGGATATTCATTGATAATGTCTCGTATTGATGCTGAGGAATCCTTCTGCCTATATTCTGATGGTGAGATGGCTATTAAGAGCATATGCCATGATCTCAGTTTACGGATGATCGGGCTCTTCTCATCGAGTTTATAGGTCCTTACGATTCCAATAGCAGGTATATTGAGATGATAACATGCACAAGCAACTGCTACAAGATGATTACTATTAGCACCACCATATGTAATGATTCCATTATAGTCATGTGCCTCGTAGTGATCCAAGTGTCCCTGGAGTTTACGCCACTTGTTGCCATTAATCCATGGATGGATCAGGTCGTCTCGTTTGATAAGTAGCTTAACTTGTTTCTTGAGATAATTAGAATCGAGTAGCTCTATTGGTGTTGACAATCTAAGCTTATCACGCAGCGACATCAATACTTGATTATACCTAATCTCTTGGAGAGTACTCTATAACCATTAGGGTCGATAAGAGAATATTGATAGTTTCCTTTTGGAAGAAAAGATAAATCAGCAGAATATGAGGCATTCCCATTAACGTAAAATGTCTGAGTCCAAATTTTGGATCCTAATATGGAATACAACTCCAACTTATAAGAGCCCTCTTTGAATCCAAAAAATTGAACACCGACATCGCCATAAGAGATGGTCGGATAGACTACGAACTGCTCCTTCATAGATGGGTCATACACCGGTACGTCATTGCTTTTGGAGCGGTATAAGATTGATTCTGTTTCGCCTTCTGATGATATCTCTATTACCGCCAAGACCTGATCATTTTCAGGATCTATAAATACTTGAAAGCGATCTTGTCTAAAGATTCTGTCAAGCAAAGCCGGGTCTACTCCTTGAGGAACTTTGCCGCCTACATAACTCCTATTGATGGTTACGACATTGCTGAGAGCGTCTATCACTAATGAGGGTAGATAGAGCGTCCCATGCTTATGATCAGTTACAGAAAACGATTCAACATAGTCGATTGAAGATCCCTCGATGCCTTCTACAGATAAGTTCACCTTTAAATCTATTTTTCTGGAGCTCTCATCATGCATTAATAACTTAAATGGCGATGAATCGCTTTTATACTTTTTAATAAAAGTGACATCGTTTTTTACAAACCTTTCTCCCACTAATCTCACGTTGCTCCCACTACGCTGGATGTATAGCTCATGATCAATAGAGTTGCTGATTACAGCATCTGCTGTATTCATAGCCTCGGGAATATCAAATCTCTCTGACAACTCTTCCAAGATGAACTCATAGTTGAATGGAGATCTAAGTTGATTCATTAACCACCTACTGGACCCATTTTGTATTTTGTAGGATGGAGAATCATCGTATTGATAGAATATAGAACCCGCTTCCTGATTGTACAACATAAGCGGAGATAACTGAGAAAACCCAGTTATCTGCAGAAAGAGTAGTAATATGATCAGATAGTATCTCATCTATCAAATACAAGTATTGATTGACGGCTGTTGTAATAACATCATTATAACTTATGTATGGTCTCTATTTGTTGTTTTAATTCCCAAAATGATCCAGAATCAATGATATTTCCTTCCTTCATAAGGACAACACGGTCCATTTTTGAGAGAAGTCTAAGATCATGACTGATTACAATGATAGTTTTGTCCTTTATATTCACCACATTCTCGATTAACTGCTGAGCAGTACGATAATCAAGATTGCTCGTCGGCTCATCAAAGATAAGGATGTCTGCATCCTTATACAGTGCTCGAGCTATTGTTATTCGTTGTTTTTCGCCTCCGCTCAGATTGGCTCCTTGGTCGACAAGTTCCATGCCTGTCTCAAATATGTGAGGATTCAGTTGTGCCTGATTCAAAACCTCTTTCAATCGTACTTCATCAGATTGCTCAGAAAAGGACAAATTCTCGCCCAAAGACATATTGAATACGATGTGATCCTGTGTGACCATAGCAAACTGATCTCTGTAATCTGCTAAATCAAATCGGAGTATATCAACGCCATCAACAGTAATTGTTCCAGTATCTGGATTATAAAACCTGAGTAGTAAATCGATAATCGTAGTTTTTCCCTCTCCAGTCGTACCGACTATAGCCAGTTTTTCAGCGTTGTTGATCGTCAGCGAAAATGAATCTAAGACCTTACTATCGACGTCATATCCAAAATCTATCGACTTAAACTCAATGACATCTTTAAACTTGAATGTAGCACTGCCTCCCCCAGTATTAGCGACAGTTGGAGCACTCAGAGGTGAATCGATGATCTCCTTAACACGTTGTAAAGATCCACTGCTACGCTGTACATTATAATACTCTCTTGAAAAGTTCTTAGCAGGATCGATAATGCTAAAAAATGCAAAAATGAAAGCAAAAAATGTTTCTGGCTGTAAGGCTCTGTCAAATACCATATAGGATGCGACGTACAGAATTAAGACTGTTACCGCAACGAGTAGACATTCTGAAATCGGTGATGCCAAATCTCTCCTCCTAAGCATCCGATTACTTAATGAGTGATGCTCATCGATTACGTTATAAGTCTTGGTCTTGAAAAAATCTTGTGCATTGTAGGACTCGATGAGTTTCTTGGCACTGAGATACTCGTCGGCTCTCACATTTAGCTCTCCATACAGACTATGAAGCTTTGGTGACTTACGCTTGAGGAAATTACTGCCTAAGGCGATTACCAAGAAAATCACTATCGACAACCCTACAGATATCATAGTCAGTTTAACACTTATCGATAGCATAAATATGATGCAGCCCAATATAATTAAAGGTGTTTTGACTATGAGTTCTGTGGCCTTAAGTAAGCCGTGATCTATCTCGCTCATATCGTAACTCAATGATGACAGTAGCTGCCCCTTCTTATACTGATAACGCTGAGACAGCGACATGTCCTCAAAAGACTTGAATAAATTCTTGCGTAAATCATGGAGCACGCCGTTACGGGCTGGTATCAGAAAGTAGCTCGAAAAATATCTGGTTACATTACGAAGAAACACGACACCTATAATCAGAAAACAGACTAATGCTAATGCATTTCGTTTATCACTGATAGCAATTAATCTACTAAATCCGTAAGTAAGGGTCTGTTCTATGTCATACCAGTTATCAGGAGCGCTATAATCAGACGGACTTACATCAAATAAGATCTGAAAAAAGGGTATCACCAGTGGAATACTGACGAGTGTCAATAACGCTGTCAGCAACTGAAAAAAAATAGAGAGACTGATATATCTCTTATACGGCCTGAACTGTGCCAGCAAATACCAGATGCTTCTCATAGCTGATTGATGAGCAGACCTATTTTAGGTCAAACTCATTGAGAAAACCTGTATGAAAATCTCCATTCCGAAATCTCTCATCTTGCATCAATTGACGGTGAAAAGGCACCGTGGTCTTAACCCCTTCTATTACAAATTCATCGAGCGCTCGCACCATTTTAGTGATACACTCCTCTCGAGTCTCTGCTCGACAGATGAGCTTGGCTATCATAGAGTCATAGTACGGCGGTACGGTATATCCTGCGTAGGCATGAGTATCTACCCTTACACCATGTCCTTTAGGACTATGAAATTGCTTTATATGCCCTGGGCTCGGTCTGAAATCTTGATACGGATCCTCAGCATTAATACGACACTCTATACAGTGTAACTCAGGAAAGTAGTTCACTCCTGACAACTTATCCCCTGCTGCTACTTTAATCTGCTCCTTAATGAGATCTCGCCCTATAACTTCCTCCGTAACAGGATGCTCTACCTGGATCCGAGTATTCATCTCCATAAAATAGAAATTGCGATACTTATCCACTAAGAACTCTACCGTACCAACACCTTCATAGTTGATGCATTTACCAGCAAGGATAGCAGCTTCTCCCATTTTTTCTCGTAGCTCATCAGTCATAAATGGTGATGGGCACTCTTCTACTAACTTTTGGTGACGTCGCTGTATAGAGCAATCCCTCTCCGAGAGATGCACCACGTTACCATGTTGATCCCCGATGATTTGGATTTCTATGTGACGTGGTTCTTCAATGAACTTCTCGATATAAATACCATCATTACCAAACGAAGCCTTGGCTTCATTTCGAGCCATATTCCACTGACTCTCAAACTCGTCTTCGCTCCATACTATCCGCATTCCTTTTCCACCACCACCAGCGGTCGCTTTTATGATTACGGGATATCCTATCTCTTCCGAGATCTTTTTCCCGTCTTTTACATTTTTGACGAGTCCTTCGGAGCCAGGTACAACAGGTACCCCTGCCTTGATCATTGTTTCCTTTGCGGTAACTTTATCGCCCATATTTTTGATCATATCAGGGCTTGGACCGATAAACTTTATATTGTACTCTCCACATACCTGGGCAAAGTCCGCATTCTCTGCTAAGAATCCATATCCAGGGTGAACGGCATCCGCATTGGTGATTTCTACTGCAGCCATAATCCGGGCAATACTTAAATATGACTCCGTACCACTTGGAGGGCCTATACATACCGCCTCATCAGCAAATCTCACGTGGAGTCCTTCCTTGTCAGCCGTACTGTATACCGCTACAGTCTTTATATTCATCTCCTTGCATGTCCTGATGACACGCAGAGCTATTTCTCCTCTATTAGCAATGAGTACTTTCTTAAACATAGAGATAGTGTTTTGAGGCAAGGACAATTATCCTTTAGGATCTACTAAAAATAAAGGTTGATCGTATTCTACTGGAGAAGCATCATCAACAAGAACCTTTACGATTTTGCCTGATACTTCGGATTCTATCTCATTGAATAACTTCATTGCCTCAATGATACATACCACATCGCCTTCCTTAACAGAATCTCCAATCAACACATAAGAATCTTTATCTGGTGATGGAGATCTATAGAATGTACCCACCATTGGGGATTTGACCTCGACTAAATTGCCAATATCATGAGACGTATCTTGAGCGGTGCTAATGTCTGCTGTTACTGCAGGCGCCACTGCCGAAGCTGCTGCTGCCGGAGCAACCGCTGGAGCTGCAGCCAATGCTGGTGCAGCCACATATGTAGGATCCCCTTGATCTTTGGTTGTGCGTATCTTGATTTCAAAATTTTCCTTGCTTAGCTTAAATTCTTTGATTTCGGATTCGCTAACTAATTTGATTAAGTCTTTGATTTCTTTGGTAGTCATAGCTTATTTTTTTACACGTTCCATATAGCTACCTGTTTTGGTATCTATCTTTACCATATCACCTTCATTGATAAATATAGGAACTCTTATTTCTGCGCCTGTTTCTATTTTCGCTGGTTTAGTAACATTTGTTGCTGTATCTCCCTTTACACCTGGTTCAGTATACGTGATTTGCACTTCGACATATTGAGGGATATCAATAGTGAGAGGCATATCCTTTTCTGCATGAAAGAGTATTTCTATCTCCATGCTTTCCTTTAAGAACTGAGGATTAGTAATCATTTCTCCTTGTATGGCGATCTGCTCATAGCTCTCCATATCCATGCAGTGATATCCTTCAGCGTCGTTATATAAATATTGAAACTTGCGTCTCTCAACTCTCACGATGTCAATCTTATGACTTGACGGCCAAGTATTATCAATTACTTTTCCATTAGTCAGACTCTTAAGCTTTGTTCTGACGAAGGCTGGACCTTTGCCTGGTTTAACGTGCAAAAACTCTACAACACTGTAGATATCGTTGTTATGGTTTAAACACAATCCATTTCTAATTTCTGAGGTATTTGCCATAGCTCAATTAACTTTAATTATAAACTAATAGGCCCACTTTAAATATAGCGAACCCCATGTGAAACCTCCACCGAATGCTGTAAGAATCACGTTGTCTCCTTGTTTTAATTTACTCTCATATTCCCATAAACATAATGGAATCGTCCCTGCAGATGTGTTCCCATACTTGGCAATATTGAGCATCACTCTCTCCATAGGAAACTCTAATTGTCTTGCCACGGATGAAATGATACGTTCATTAGCTTGATGAGGTACAACCCAATTAATGTCAGACACATCGAGATTATGACGATTCATAACTTGCTTAACTGTCTCAGACATTCCTGTAACCGCACGCTTGAAGACTTGTTTACCATCCTGCCGAACAAACTGCTCTTTATTTTTAATCCGCTCTTCTGTTATCGGATTGAGAGATCCGCCAGCATCCACTCTGAGCATCTCGCACCCAACTCCGTCACCTCTTAATATAGCGTCTATTACCCCGTACTCTTCTGATGGCTCGAGTAAAACTCCACCACCCCCATCACCAAACAAAATACTTGTCGTACGATCGTCATAGTTCATGTATGAGGTCATCTTCTCGCCACCAATTACGATAATCTTTTTGTAGCGACCAGTCTCTATAAACTGTGCGCCAGTAAATAGAGCAAATAAAAACCCGCTACAAGCTGCATTGAGATCATAACCAAATGTATTTGTGAGGCCAGCTTTGTAACATATATTATTAGCTGTATCTGGTATGATATAATCTCCTGTACATGTGGCACAGATCAATAGATCAATTTCCTCTTTAGCTGTATTGGATTTTTCAAGCAGCTGCTTAACCACTTGGACGCCAATATCTGATACAGCCTGGTCTTTAGGTAGTACACGTCTTTCTTTTATACCTGTACGACTGGTGATCCACTCATCGTTGGTCTCCATGATTTTTTCCAGATCACGGTTAGACAGTACTTGATCCGATACGTAGCCTCCTACGGCGGTAATAGCGGCTTTAGGCATATGTCATAAACATTAAGAGCACGAAGGTATAAAAACCTCCTACATATACTACTTCTACTCCGTACTTAATCCCAAGTCCTGTCTGTCTCTATTTTACATTGGCACACATCTTGTAATATGTTACCTGTGCTATATCAGCACTTTATGTATAACTATTATTTATCAACTATTAGATAATATATAATATGAGAATCGTAAACACCATCCTAATTGTACTGCTGACCTTATCTGCACACCTGGCATCGGCCGCATCTATCAACTATGTCCAAGAAGGATTTGACGCTGCTAAGAATAGAGCACAAGCAGAAGGAAAAATGCTTTTAGTCGATTTTTATGCCGATTGGTGTGCCCCATGCAAATGGATGGATCAAACCACATTTGCAGATCCGACAGTTATTAAGAAAATGAACAGCGATTACGTCACTGTAAAAATCAACATCGACGATTTTGATGGATACGCTCTAAAGGAGCATTATGGAGTTACTGTACTCCCTACTGTTATCATCATAGACAATAACGGAAAGGTAATCGAACGTGTAGAAGAGACTATTCCACCAGCAAAGATGAATGTCATCCTTGATCGCAATAGAGGTGATGTAAAAAATATAGTTCATACGCCCAATACCAATCCTGAGTCTTTGGAATTTAACTTGGAGCCTGAACTATCATCTCCGTCAAGCGTCACCCGATATAAATTGCAACTCGGCACATTTACTGACTATGCCTCAACACTGGAGTACTTCAACAATATCTCAAAGGTTATTGATGATCAGATTATCGTACTCCATGATTATAAAGGCAGTAATATTATCTATCGAGTTCTTACTGGCAACTTTGCCAACACAACAGAGGCGGAAATATATAAGACTGAATTATTAGAAAAATATAAGATCAAATCCTATTTATACTATTAGGAAATAAAAGCTCATAGGAGGGAGGCTTTATTGATAGTAATCAGCGAAGCCTTTTTTTGTCATATATAGGTACTTTCCCTAATATTTATATAGATATCATACTGGTCTCAATAGTCCTCACTACTTTTGCAATATAAGACGTATACAGTCGTTTTATGTCAGTTGATTTTTAGATAGTAGAGCAGCCCAGTTTTTATGAACGATATTGTACAGTTAAGACTACTCACACTTTGCATTTGTGGATTATTTTTCTTTTCTATTCCAACTTATGTTGATGCCCAAAACCAAGACTGTGACGTTGAGTTATTGTTACCGACAGGTCTCGAGGCACAACCTGGAGATTCGTTTTGTATTACGATAGATGTTAACAACTTCGAAGATGTAATCTTAGCATTGTTTGTCGTTAATTTCAACTCTACCGTTCTCCAATTAGACAGTTGGGATCCTACCGTGAGTGGGCTCCCAGGGTTTACAGCTAACAGCATACAGTATCGTCCCCAGGTTGATCCTGATATTATTAGAGTATTATGGACGGACCCTAATTTAGCTCCGAACTCAATACCAGATGGAGACGCCCTGTTGGAACTCTGTTTTACAGTTATTGGTACACCAGGAAGCGAAGCCCAGATATTCTTTAACGATACAGGGCTCAATGCGCCATCTGAATTCCTTACACCCGCTCAAGAACCAGCTAATCCACCAGAGGTTCTTACATCCTGTAACCCAGATCCCAATAGCGGGAGGATCTCTATCGTACCGCCCCCGTCGACAGAACCACAGATATTCTCTACTGGTCAATGTGGGACGGCTACTGGCATAGATGACGGTATAGTTGAGCTAAAAGTTTTCTTTGGCACGCCGAACTACACTATAGTAAGTAATGTCGATAATTTAGTTGGGACAAATGATCAAGATGTATTTGTCTTTGATAACGTCCCCCTCGGCACACACACATTTATGGCAGTTGATGAGGTAGGTCTATCCAGTACAGAGATTACGGTTGAGATTACTCAGGATCCCGCCTTTACCATCGATCTAACAACACTGAGAATGCCGAGTTGCCCTACAAGTGTAGATGGTCGCATAGAAGTTGTAATTGATGGAGGTCGACCGTTTGGTAATGGAGAATATTTTTTTGATTGGGGATCTCAACAGATCGGCTTAGGGCAAAATGAATTAAGAAACTTAGCTAATGGTCAGTACACTCTTGTAGTGACTGATTCATTAGGCTGTCGCCAAAATGAGACCTATGAGCTGAATCGTGAGGGCATCGAGGTAATGCCAACTAACACAGTTGATGCGCTATGTTCGGGTATTTCTGATGGCGCATTGTCAGTTGTTGGTGCCGGTGGCGGCCCTTTTTCTGATGGATATAATTGGAATATTGAACTAATAGAGGCGGACGGCACACGAACTCCTGTTGGATCTCCTGTACAGAGGAGCTTCACTCAAGATTTCACCTCGCTTCTGCCAGGCATGTATGAGATAACGGCTACTGACTCGGTAGATTTTCTACAGATGTGTGCAACTGTGACCCCCTTTGAAGTTGGCGTACAACGAGAGATAGGCGCAGAATTTCAAGAGGTTGATCCTGCCAATAATTGTGGTGCCGGTCTATCTCCGGCAATTTTGGATCTAAATAGCACCCAGATGCCTATTGCGACACCATTCAATGTGCAACTCATTGACTCAACGGGTAACACGGTATTTGATGATACGACTATGGATAGCAGCGTGGACGCAGGATGTCTTCAACCTGGGACATATACCACATTATTACAAGATGCTAATGGTTGTAGTAATACGCTCGAACTTGTATTAGGTCAAGGATCAACGTTAGACTTAACAGACAGCATGGCGGTTAATCCAACTTGCTTTGGCGCTATGGACGGGTTCATCACGGTAGATATCATGACTGATTCTCCTCCACTTCTATTTGTCTGGTCTACAGGTGATATGGGAGCTGACGTCGACTCTATCGGAGGATTAGCAAGCGGACCATACACACTGACTGTGTCAGATCAATCCGGTGCAGTACAAATGCTCGAATTCCTACTGGTAGACCCAGCTGCACTTACCGTAAGTTTAGATGAAGAAACAGCTATCGAATGTCCCGGTGGTACAGGCAGCATCTTGGCAGAGGTAACCGGGGGTGATGGAAATAACACCTTCTTGTGGCTCCATGATAGCCTATTTACTAATAATGGCTTGAGAACAGATTTACCTGCTGGAGATTATTCCGTTGAAGTGACAGATTTAAATGGATGTTTCGGAGCAGCCTCATTTACATTAGAAGATAGAATAGCACCTACGGCCAACCTATCTAATATCATGGCCCCGAGCTGTCCTGGTGACAATAGTGGTACGGCAGTGCTCAATATCACGCCATCACCAGACTTTGGTGGCCCTTTTTCTTTCGAAAGTTCAACAGGACAAAGAAGCACGCCTAACAACTTCTTAGGCACGAACTTCCCATCAGGTGATGATAATTTTATAATATACAGCCAAGGGGCGTGTGTCTTTGACACTGTTTTTGTTGAGATTCCTGAAGCAATACCGTTCTCTATTGATCGTGCGAATACTACTATGACTGAGATTGCATGCTTTGGAGATGACGATTTTCAGACGGGCGCGACAGTGAACTTAGCCATAGATGGTCCCAACACAGTCGACATACTTTGGCTCGATGATGGTGTCACCACAAGTAATTCGCGAGTAGGACTTCCGGCAGGAGTATATCCAATAGAATTGTCCATCGGAACTTGCGTAATCATAGACTCTATCGTTATAGAGCAACCTACACAGATAGAAGTCGCTATAGACTCTACTAATAGTATTTTTGCTCGTTGTGGAGGAGATAGCAATACAGAATTAGTGGTTGAGGTCACAGGTGGTACACCCAACTATAGTATAGTCTGGGTAGACGAAAATAACCAGCCCATATCTACCGGTTTCACGGCTTCTAATTTAGCTGCAGGCTCATATGTGGTACAAGTAACTGATGCCAATGGATGTGAATTTGATCTTCCCGTTGAGGTGATGGAGCCTGATCCTGTTGTAGCTACCATTGATACTGTAATGGAAGCTTTATGCTCCTCAGATCAAGGATTTGTAACGATCGGAGATGTTTCTGGCGGCGTTGGAGGTCCCTATCGATTCCAAATCAATACAGCTCCAGCAGTGTCAGTGATGGATACGGCATTTATTATACCTGGAGATATAACGATCAGTGTTTTTGATCAGAATGGATGTGCGTATGACACGTCGATCCTTGTTCTCCCTCCTACTCAACTGAGTGTTAGCTTAGGTGAGGATACAGAGGTTGAATTAGGACAATCCACAGTGATACGAGCAAACATAGATGCAGAATCTTCAATAGATTCGGTACGATGGATTCCTGCAGAAATCGTAGAGTGTATAGATTCGCTATGCTCCGAGGTTACGATCTCACCAGTAGGACCTACTACGCTATTCGTTGAGGTAACTGATATCAATGGATGTGTAGCAACCGACGAAGTCGATATCAGTGTCCGTAGGACCAGCAACATATATATACCAAATGCTTTCTCTCCTACGGCTACAGTACCAGGGAATGCGACATTTAGGGTATTTGGTGGCTCAGGAGTTTCATCCGTTGATTTCATAAGGATTTACGACCGATATGGCAACATAGTTCATGCTGAAGAAGGATCGCAACCTATAGCGCTTGCCGGTGTAGGTACATGGAATGGAACATTCAACAATAATCCTACCCAAGAACTTGAGAGTGGCGTCTATGTCTATGTTGTCCAGTTCTCATTTATAGATGGTGGAGAACCTGAGCTTCGTCGAGGTAATGTTACTTTGATTAGGTAATCTATGTGGCTCCCTACCCCTCTTTGAGTGCAAGTGTGTCTGTTGAATTTTCGCTGGGTTTCTCCTGAACGTTTAGCTCAAGAAATAATGTCTTAACGGGCTCATTTTTAGCATCAGAGTACACGATAATCTCAGGCTTCTGAGGTCCAGACTTTCCAACTGAATGGTAGTTTACGCCTATTTCACCTTCTTCGCCAGGAGCAATTTCGAGAAATGGATAAGAAGGTTGCGTACATCCACAAGTTCCTTCTGCCTTCTCTATGTTTAACGGCGCTTTACCGATATTCTTAAACTTGAAGATGTGCTTAATCACATCCCCTTCCGTTATATCTCCCACCTGATAGGTCTCCTCGACAAACTCTATCTCGGGATAATACTTCTTAACTGGTTTAGCTTTCTTTTTTGGCTTGGCTGCTACAGGAGCGCTCTCCTTTTGGGCGCTGATCTCCGCCTTGTTACTGACTGATGCAAGTTCAGCTTTCTTTTCAGCTTCTTTCTTTTCTTTGATAAACTGATCTACATCAAAATCCTCTTTCTGAGTAGAAATAATGTCCCCAACGACATGTTCTTCTGCTGTGGTAGTGTTAGCACTGTGACTATCTGCTCCAGTGTTATTTGAAGCACCTTGGCAGGAATAGATAATTATAATGCCAAGCAATAAAACCGACCTTAATGAATATTTCATCGAGGCGAAGTTAAGAATCCTCAGTTAGATTTCTATAAGGCTCATTAACGAAGCACATTAACTACACCAGTGACCACTTCTTGATTCCCTTCGCAGATATAAGCAACCTTGTAGACATATGAGCTATTACCAACAGCGATGCCGCTATCTAAGCGATTGCCATCCCAGGTTCCCGTGACTTCGTTTGTTTGAAATATGCGCCCACCCCATTTGTCAAATATCTCAAATGAAATCAATTGCTCGATTAAGAAGCCATTGCTGATACCAAAATCATCATTAACTCCATCACCGTTCGGCGTAAATGTATTGGGCAATACGAGATCTGAGCAACCTACAACATCTCTATCAACCACATTGATCACGACGTCATCTGACCTCATGCAAACATCATCATTGATCGCTAATGTATACACGTTAGTACCAAGCGAGGGCGCTGCTACGGGCTCTCTCAACGTAGGATCATCCAGTCCCGTCGTCGGTGTCCAACTGAACATATCGGTGCATAACTGTCCCGTAGTCAGTACAATTGACTGCCCCTCAAAAATCGTCGTGTCATTGAGTAATATCTGATTAGGGCGGACATCTTGGTTCGTAACCTCACGCTGCGATAGCGCACTATCATAGACTCTAAGCTCATCAATTACACCTGCAAAGCGAGTGTCACCACCGACGGCAATGTCATTACATGGGGAGTCTGCCAACCGTAGATCCACACCGTCAGGTGATAGAAAGTTAAAAGGTGATACTGCAGACTGTTCATCCATTAAGTCTCCATCTATATATAAGCGTCCTGTACTTCCTTCCACCGTAAACGCCACATAGCTTAGACATCCAGGTTGCTCTACTTCTCCACTCAAATCTATCCGGTTGTCCGCAGCATCAGCAAATCGAATCCTGATCAAATTGAAATCGGGAAGATACCTTACTAATAATGCTGTATCACTATTACATGATGCCGCAACAGAAAGAATATCCATAGATTGGGTTACCGTCTGGTCAAATGAGGCATAAAAGCTTATACTATAGTCCGAACCCAACGCTTCCGTCAGCCTGGGGTTAAAATCACCAAACTCAGTTCCAGAGAACTCTAAACCGTTAGAAGACGCTCCGCAAGTACATAGATTACCGAAAATAAACCCATCAAATCCTCCTATATCATCATCCAGAGAGCAATTGTCCATAGTGTAGGATGCCACAGGGCTTACCTGCGAGGAAAGCGGCAAGATTGACGTGATACATACAACAGCAGATATCAGAGCGTAACTAAAAATCTTTTTCATGCGATATTGTAACGCTATAACTAAGTAAATAATTCTGTGAGGAAGAACGCATAAAACACCAAAAGCAAACACCCCTGAAAAAAGCTGACTCTCTTAGAAATACACATAATCATAAATAGAAGAGACACTCCTACCATGAAAGGTAGACTAAACTCCAGTATAGAAGAAGGAATCAACAAATTGCCATAGAATGATGGTATAGCCATTACTGCGTACGTATTAAATATGTTGGAACCGATCACATTACCCAGTGCCATATCTGCCATACCACGCTTGCATGCTGTAACGCTCACCACAACTTCCGGCAGCGAAGTACCTAATGCTAAAGCTGATAAGGAAACAATCTCCGGATCAACTCCCATCAATGTAGACATCTCTGATATAGATGATACTGTGTAGGATGCTCCAAAAAAAATCCCTACTGCCCCAATCAATATGATTAAGAATTCTTTCCAGGTTGCCCTGGCTTCTGCATCGGGCTGTTCCATGGAGTCACTTTTCATGCAATTCCATAAAAACACCAATAATGCGAAACAGAATAATATCGCCTCAACGAATGAGAATGTGAGATCCTGCAAACAAAACCAAAGTAATAACGCAGACGCCAGCATCATCGGAATATCCTCTCCGATTAGATTACGTTTAATAATCATATCTCCTGAGATAACTCCAGAAATACCGACGACTAATAATATATTAGTGATGTTGCTGCCGACGACATTACCGACGACGATCTCGCTGCTGCCTTGATATACAGATATAATCGAGGTCATTAGCTCTGGCAGACTCGTCCCAAAGGCTACAACCGTAACACCGATCACGAATGGTGCTATACCAAAACCCAATCCTACCTTTTCTGATGCACTGATAAAGCGATCAGAGGAGAATATGAGTGTTGCAAGACTTACAATGAATATGACAATCGCACTTAACATATTGGGAAGGACCTTTGAATGTGCAAAGATTAAATAAAACTTGATGCTAAAACTTGTAATTATCTAAAAACATAAAATACTTGCGCTCTGTTAATGATACCTTTGTCAGATGCTAAACCTCTCAAAAGGCGACACCTCAAATACCAGCTCAGAGAAGGAGATGAGCTTCCTTGACCATCTCGAAGAATTAAGATGGCATATCATCAGATCAGTACTCGCCATAGTCGTAATAGGAATATTAGTTTTTTGGCAGAGTCAATTAGTTATCGATATTCTTTTTGCTCCAAGGTTCAAGACATTTCCTACTTACAGATTCATCTGTAGCACTTTTGATGTGTTCTGTGAGGTGCCGCAGTTTCAGATGATATATAAAGACCTCGGCGAGCGTTTTTTCACGCATTTAAAAACCTCCATTTGGCTCGGCATAATACTGGGCTTCCCTTATCTCTTCTGGGAGTTCTGGCGTTTTGTGAAACCAGGCTTGTACGATCATGAGAAGAAAGCCACTCGAGGTATGGTTGGGATCTGCACGCTCCTATTCTTTTTGGGTGTGTTGTTCGGATATTTTATTATTGCTCCATTTGCGATAAGCTTTTTAGCTGGATATCAATTTGGGACAGACGATAGTGAGGTCTCGTCTACACTATCTTCTTACGTATCATATATGACAATGATTACACTACCTACAGGATTTGTGTTTCAACTTCCCGTAGTTGCCTATTTCCTCGGTAAGGCGGGGATCATTGGATCTGACACCATGAAGAAGTTTCGTAGGCACGCGATCGTTGTCATCTTTATTATGGCTGCAATCATCACGCCGCCTGACATCATAACACAATTCCTCATCGCTCTACCGCTCATGGGATTATATCAGATCGGCATCATCGCAGTCAAGCGCATCGAAAAGAAACGCGCCCAAGAAAAGTAACCGCTACTACTTAGGTGACAACCTCACGAATGGGCAGATAATCTCTTCTAATGAGATACCTCCATGTTGAAAAGTGTTGTCGTACAAATTGTTGTAGTGATTATAGTTATTGGGATACAAGAAGAATTTATCCTCTTTAGCGAATATATATCTACTGCTCAGGTTACTCTTAGGTAATCCTACTGTATGCGGATCAGATATCTCGAGGACATCCTTTTTATCATAATTCAGATTTCTACCCATCTTATATCTAAGGTTGGTGGTAGTATCTTTATCCCCAACCACCTTGCTCGGTCGATGTACACGGATCGTTCCATGATCAGTAGTGATAAAGACTTTAACCTTCTTATCCTTGAGCTTCTCGAGAGCAGAACTGAGTGGAGAGTTTTTGAACCACGACAGCGTAAGCGATCGATATGCACGCTCATCAGAGGCTAATTCTTTTAATACTTCCATCTCAGTACGAGCGTGAGAGAGCATGTCTATGAAGTTGTAAACTACGACCGTAAGGTCATTTTGTAGGAAGTTGAGTATGTTTTCATTAAGCTGTCTGGCAGCAGCTACGTTAGTTACCTTGACGTAGTGGGATTGTACTTCTTTTCTCAGGAGTCTATTCAGTTGGGATTCTAACAGCTGTTTCTCGTATAGGTTTTTCCCTCCTTCGTCACTATCATCCTTCCACCATGAGCTATAGTGCTTTTTGATATCTGCCGGAGTCATCCCAGCGAATATGGCGTTGCGACTATATTGAGTACAGGTAGGCAATATGCTATAGAAGAAGTCCTCTTCCTCCACCCTAAACATGTTAGATACGGCGGGTTCGATGATCTTCCACTGATCAAACCTTAGATTATCAAGTAGGAATACAACTGTAGGTTGATTATCCTCGAGATGCGGGAGTAGTTTAGTCTTAAATAAGTCGTGAGACATAGTAGGCCCTTGATCCCCTACAAACCAATCAGGATAATTCTTGATGACAAACTTACTAAACTCTGAGTTCGCCTCGGTCTTTTGCATGGTCAAGATATCCATCATCTCTTGCGAATTAGACTCATCGAGCTTTAACTCCCAAGAGATAATTTTTTTGTAGACATCGACCCAGCCCTCTATATCGAGACCACTATTGATTTCCATGAGTATCTTTCTGAAATCAACTTGATAATCTGTAACCGTTTTTTCCTCAACCAATCTCTCATTATCGATGAGCTTTTTGAGCGTCATTAATATCTGATTGGGATTCACTGGTTTAATCAGATAATCATCGATCTGAGAGCCGATAGCTTCTTCCATGAGGTTTTCCGCCTCATTTTTAGTAATCATTACTACAGGTATGTTACTATTTCTTGTCTTAATCTGACTTAAGGTCTCTAAACCAGATATCCCTGGCATAGATTCATCCAAGAAAACCACATCTATATCCTTCTCTTCTTCAAAAGTTTCGATAGCGTCATGACCATTAGTTACAGTGATCACTTCGTATCCTTTCTTCTCCAGAAAAAACAGCTGAGGCTTCAGCATATCAATCTCATCATCTGCCCAAAGGATTCTGATCTTACTCATCCAGTAATTTTGTGATTTGAAATAGAAAAATGTTTCGAACAATCAGATTATGAAGTCATCTGATTTGCCCACCTTTAACGGCAGCATCATTCAGCATATTACTATTATCTGCGAGTCATTGATAAATTTGTGGTACGAAAATAACTGTTGATTGCAGGATGTCGAAGATCAAAGTATTTAATGACCCCATATATGGGTTGATCACTTTCCCTTCTGAGTTAATCTATGAACTCATAGATCACAGATACTTCCAACGTCTAAGGCGTATCTCGCAAGTTGGTCTGTCATCGTTAGTATACCCCGGTGCTGTGCATACCCGATTTCATCATTCTATGGGTGTCGCTCATCTATGTTCTGAATTGATTATTAATCTCAGAATAAAAGGTATCGACATTACAGATGAAGAATATGAAGCGACATGTGCTGCAGCATTACTACATGATATTGGACATGGGCCCTTCTCTCACGCACTTGAGAAAAGAATCCTCCCTGTAAGCCACGAAGAAATCACATTGAAGATGATGCATCTTCTCAATGATGAGTTCGGTGGTCGGCTTACACTCGCAGTAGAGATTTTTAAGAATAAATACAATCGACCATTCTTGCATCAGATGTTATCGAGTCAACTTGATGTGGACAGGATGGATTACTTAAGCCGAGATAGCTATTATTCTGGCGTGGTAGAGGGCGTCATAGGATATGATCGCATCGTTAAAATGATGAATGTCCACCATGGGCAGCTTGTTATTGAAGCAAAAGGACGCTACAGTGTGGATAAGTTCTTCATGTCAAGACATCTCATGTATCGTCAAGTCTACTTACATAAGACAGCTATAAGTGCAGAGTCAATGCTGGTATCTTTCTTTAGTGCTTATCAAGAAAAGCTCAGAAATCTGAATGAGCACACGAGTTTGCTCGACAGACTAATCATGGAAGGAGAATCTATATCAGATGACTCGATTGAAGAGTTTGCTTCATTAGATGACAATGACATTCTAACTTTGTTGAAAGTTCATGTAAAGGATGAGAATTTTATCTGTAGATATATGGCCAGTGGCATACTGAATCGGAGATTATTAAGGACTGTTTTTAACGAACAATCTATACCTGGTGACTTTATTGAGTCATTGCGTCATAAATCTGAGAATTTGCTTAAAATCAGCCCCACTGAAGCCAGCAAAACTGTTATAGTAGGAATGGATAGCCATAAAGTTTATGATAACACTGTGCCCATCATGATCCTTAACAAGGGGGGAGATATCGAAAAATACATACCTATGATAGAGATCTCATCCACAAGAACATATGCACAAACAAACTATGTTTCATACCCAAAGGAAATAAAGATTTAATGGTTACTTTTGTGGACCATAATTTTAATACTTCAATATTATTTAATTAAATGCTTTCAAAATTATTATGAAAAATCTTAACTTTTTGTTGATGACTTTCATCTGCTTATTAGCGGTAGAGGTCTACGCACAACCAGAGGCGGGTATGCCGTCAGAGCCTGGTAAATGTTATGCTAAGTGTTTAATTGCAGATCAATATGAAACGGTTACTGAGCAAGTCTTAGTAAAAGAAGCTACCACTAAAGTGGCGACTATCCCGGCAACATTTGAAACTGTAAGCGAGCAAGTTTTAGCAAAAGAGGCAGCTACTACGTTGTCTGTAACTCCTGCAACTTTCGAAACGGTTAGTGAGCAAGTATTAGCTCAAGACCCAGGAAAGCAGGTTTCTACTTCACCTGCAGTATTTGAGCCTGCTTCTGAGCAAGTAATCAAATTCGTCGATGCTCCTGGAGTATCAGTTGTACCTGCAACTTTCGAAACAGTGACTGAGCAAGTACTTGTACAAGATGCTTACACTACTCTTAAGGTTGTACCTGCAACGTTCGAGACAGTAACTGAGCAAGTTTTAGTACAGGATGCTTACACTACACTTAAGGTTGTACCAGCAACTTATGAGACAGTAACTGAGCAAATCTTGACTAAAGAAGCTTATAGCACTGCTGGTCAGATTCCTGCTATTGCAGATGGGCCAGGTTTGTTAAAAATGTTAGCTGATGGTGGCAATAGCTACACAACGTCTAACGGTGTAACGAGAACATTTAACAATGATGAGTTAAATGCACTTAAAGCACTTGTTGATAGTGGTGCAAGAACTGACGGTTCTGGATCAAGATTAAGTGGTGCTCAATTGAGCAGAAACTTATCAACAGATAGTTATGGTAATGTATATGGTACTTATACTGAGAGTGTATTAGACCAAGAAGCTTATAGTACACTTTCTACATACCCTGCACAGTATGAGACTAGAACTGATCAAGTATTAACTAAAGAAGCTGGTACTCGTATCGAGAAGAAGCCTGCTGGTTACGAAACAGTAACTGAGACTATCCAAACTTCTCCTGCTTCAACTAAGTGGGTTAAGAAAAAAGCTGATAGAAACTGTCTTTCTGCAGATCCTAACGATTGTTTAGTATGGTGTCTTGTTGAGGTGCCTGCACAATTCAAGACTGTAACTAAGTCAGTAAGACAATCTTGTGACGCTGGATGGACTTCAAGTGGAGAAGATTGTATTAGAACTGTAGAGGTTCCTGCTCAGTATGGTACAAGAAGTTACCAAGTATTAACTTCTGCAGCTGGTTCTAACAAAAATGATGTTGCAGCTAAGTATACTACAAGAACTTTCAAGAAGTTAATCTTCCCTGCTGTTACTTACACTACTCAGGTACCAGCTCAATACTCTACAAGAACATATAGAAAGATTGCCACTCCAGCAAGCACAACTGCTGTTGAAGTACCTGCACAGTACACTACAAGAACTATCAAGAAGTTAGCTTCTCCAGCAACTACTACAGTTGTTGAAGTGCCTGCACAGTACACTACAAGAACATTCAAGAAGTTAGCTTCTGATGCTGCTACTATTGAAAAACCTTGTGGTAAGTCTAATGTAGTTCAAGGAATTAACTTCCAAACAGGTTCAGCTACACTAACTGCTAACTCAAGTGCTGCTATCGCAGGATTGAAAGCAAGATTAGATGCAGCTCCTGGAGTTACTGCAAGACTTATCGGACACACTGATAACCAAGGTTCATCAGCAAGTAACGAAGATTTATCAAGAAGAAGAGCAAAAGCCGTATATGATGCATTAGTTGCTGATGGCGTTTCTGCTTCAAGATTAAGTTATGATGGAGCTGGAGAATCTCAGCCTATCGCTACTAACGAAACTGCTGCTGGTAGAAGAACTAACAGAAGAACTGAGTTCATCACTTCAGGTGAGAGTAATACAGGTGGAGACTGTACTACTTATGAGACAAGAACATTCCAGAAGTTAGTAAGAGATGCTTCTGTTAATGCTGGTGATGTTCCTGCACAGTACACTACAAGATCTTACAAGAAGTTAGCTACTGATGCGAGCGTGAATAGTGCTCCGATTCCAGAAGTTTATGAGACAAGATCTTTCCAGAAGTTAGCTTCTGCTGCTTCAACATCTACTTCAGAGATTCCTGCACAGTACAACACTGTAACTAAGAGAAACTTAGTTAAAGCTGGTGGATTTACTGAGTGGAGAGAAGTTATCTGTAGTGCGGATATTACTCCTTCATTCTACAGACAAGTACAACAAGCACTTAACGATAGAGGTTATGATGC
>CAYPWL010000036.1:0-31912 GCA_964414425.1 uncultured Saprospiraceae bacterium | reverse complement strand
AACCCTGAAAGGGTGATAGAAATCATTAATCGCTTTGCGCCTTGGCATCTTTGCGAGAGACAAATTGCGTGCAGAGCACATAATTTAGGCCCGCAAGCTTAAGATCAAGGCGGACAACCTTGATACAAAGAAGACCACCAAACCCAACAAAGACGAAAGCAAGGTAACCTTGAGTCCGCCAGCAACTAATGCTGGAGCAGCGCCTCCAGACGCCTCAATAGCATCAAATGCCCCGATGGCTCCGATAATCGAGCCAATCAAGCCCCATGCTAAGGCTACAGTTCCAATCTGTTTGATTGTTTCCGCCATGTTCGATTTACCCGTGCCTAGTAAACTCATAAAGAACAAGCCGACTATGATAATCAAGGATATCAATAGTGGCACCATAAAGAACGGCCCACCTTCACTAATCAGATGCATAAGATTCACATTTGGATTGAGTTAAAGGTAAGCTTTCAGACGGAGGGCTTAAGCTTTACTTGATCTTTAAAAATGGTATTGCAATAAAAGAAGCCCATGTCCTTGCGAACATGGGCTTCCAGTAGAAACGTAGCTATGCAATATGTCTTTTTTCTAAGAGTCAGAGCCGCAGCTATCCTTAAGTGCTGACAACTCATCAGAATCTGCTCGCTCAACAGTAGACTCATCCTCGAGTTGCACAGTTATCGGAAACTGTAGCATCGGTTGCTCTTCGGCATCTGGATTAGCCGCCTTCCACTCTCTCAACTGAGACTTAAGATCTCTTCTATCATCGGCATCAAAAGTCTCTCCGTCCGGTAGCGCTACTGTCACTGGAAATACCAGACTAAAGCACTTATCTCTGCCACCGTCACGATTATTATTTCTTCTATCCTCATTAAATGCTTGCTTACATGCTCTCCTAAGGGCAAAGAGTTCTGATTGATCATTAACCGTAATCATCTCTCCATCTTCAGATACTACATCCAATGGAAACGCAAGACTTGGTAACAACTCATCGTCGATATCTCTAATATCTCTGATGTTAAAGTCTCCAGTAGAGTCGACATCAAGTCCGATAGTTTCTGCATTTTCTTCAAACCATGCGGTCAATGTTGATCGTAGTGCCTCATAACTATCTACAGACTCATCCGTACCATCAGGATACATGAGGCCAAGCGGAAACACAAACTCATAACATCCGGTCCTGCCGATACTTCCTGCAGACTGAAGGTCGCTGACAGACTGATTCACAAAATTTTCGGGGGTTACAAAATCTTCTGCGGCATCATTAATACTAAACCCATCATCTGAGCATGACGTGATCAATAGGCCAAAGGCTACAAACGCTAAATCAACAAGTGGAGAATTCACAATTTTTTGAAACATGATTGTAAATTTTAAAAGGTTTAAAAAGATGGTTCTTTGGAACAGATGCGATTCAAGTAATCTGTATGGCCTATACTTTATGAATTTTGTTACACCCCTATAAGCCGAGTGATTTGGCTTTGTACTCGCCTAAATCAAAAAAAATTCTCAGCAGACTCAAAGACTCTATAAATCCGGGCACTATTTTTCAGCCACCAGTCCAAATAGTACAGTACTTTTGCAGGCTTTTAGGTCACTATGTATCGCAACAATATTTTTTCATGATTACAGTATCAGATTTAGGTTTACAGTTTGGCAAGAGAGTTCTCTTTGATGATGTCAATATCAAGTTCACTAATGGCAATTGCTATGGTGTCATTGGCGCAAACGGAGCTGGCAAGTCTACATTTCTCAAGATCCTCTCGGGAGAGTTAGATCCTAATCAAGGTGCGGTGAGCATCGATCCGGGCAAGCGTATGGCTGTCCTCAGTCAAAATCACTTCGGATTTGAGGAGGAGCAAGTACTCAATACTGTCATGATGGGCCATAAGGAGATGTACGATATCATGATCGAAAAAAATGCCATCTACATGGATCCTAATGCTACCGAGGCAGATGGTCTGAAAGCGGCAGAGCTCGAAAACAAATATGGTGAGATGGGCGGTTGGGAAGCCGAAAGTGATGCAGCAGGACTGCTAAGCAATATGGGTATATCAGAAGACCTCCACTATGGTATGATGAAGGACCTCACTGGTGCTCAAAAGGTAAAGGTCCTGCTGGCGCAAGCACTGTTTGGCGAGCCAGACATCTTATTACTCGATGAGCCTACTAACGACCTCGACGCTGTAACAGCGACTTGGTTATCAGACTTCCTGGCGGAATTTAAGAATCTCGTCATTGTAGTCTCGCACGACAGATACTTCCTGGATATGGTCTGTACTCACATGGTGGATATCGATAGAAGCCAGATCAATATCTATAGTGGTAACTATACCTTCTGGTATCAGTCTAGCCAGCTCATGGCACAGCAGCTCGCTAACAAGAATAAGAAGATGGAACAGAAGCGTAAAGAGATGAATGAATTCATCCAGCGATTCTCCGCCAATGCCTCTAAGTCTAAGCAAGCGACCAGTAGAAAGAAAGCGCTCGAAAAACTCAAGATCGAAGAGATCAAACCCTCAACTCGTAAATATCCATTTATCCACTTCAAGCCAGAGCGTGATCCAGGTGATCAGATGCTGCGGGTGACTGGATTGAGTAAGAAAAATGACCAAGGGAGCTACTTCTTCAAAGACGTAGACATTGTCTTGAATCATAATGAGAAAATAGCCCTGCTCGGTAAAGACTCGTCTGCGATTACGGTATTTTACGAGATATTGTCTGGTAAGGCTGAGGCAGATAGTGGCACCATAGAATGGGGCCAGACGATCACCTATGATTACCTGCCCAATGAAAATCACGAATTTTTTAGTGCCGAACAAGATATCGAACTGATGGATTGGCTGCGCCAGTACTCCACGGAGAAAGATGAGCAGTTTATCAGAAGCTTCTTAGGGCGTATGTTGTTTTCGGGGGAGGAAGTATTCAAAAAATCTGGCGTACTCTCGGGAGGAGAGAAAGTACGCTGTATGCTCTCCAAGATCATGCTTAAGAATCCTAACTTCCTATTACTCGACGAACCTACTAACCACCTGGATCTCGAGTCGATCACTGCGCTTAACAATGCACTGACAGAGTTCCCTGGCAACTTGATTATGACCTCTCATGATCATCAGCTACTTGATACGGTCTGTAATCGTATTATTGAGATCACTCCTAATGGCACGATTGATACGCTCACAAAATTTGATGAGTATATCAGATCAGAAAAATTCAAAAATCAACGGGCCGAGCTATATGGCGGCGTGATTGCTTAGTATCTTGATAGATGAGATAAGCTAAATAGGTCAATGTCCGATATACAGCCACATGACATGTTATGGGAACGCCTCCGAAGCGGCGATAAAGCGGCATTGAAAGGAATCTATGAGACTGAGAAAAGTTATCGATATGTAATCTTATTTGAAGTTCATCATCATATCCATCATCCTGAATCATCGACAAGTAATTAATCTGAATTGATCTATTTCTGAGAGTCTGGTTGAAGGGGGCGATTAGACATACACATCAATAAACAAACACTAAAACGGCATTATATTTTAGAGCCTTCTTTATCATCACTCACGTTGATAACTCATTTGATGAAAACTATATTCTTGAAGATAGAATCTAATTATCCAAGCAAGGATTAACACATTAGCCTATTATTTTCTTCTTAGCTCTTCGGCAAAGTCTTCTCCTTTCTTATATTAATGTATCACTTACTCAGACCATTCAAACTCATATCACCATGATCAATACCGTCACAGGCCCTATCACCAGCCAGGACCTCGGCAAAACACTCATGTATGAACATATACAGTTTGGATATCCTGGGTATAAAGGCGATGTCACTCTGGGAGGATAGCAGAGGGACGAGGCTCTGACGAACATCAAGACCAAGACCCTGAAAACAGCTGGGGTTACTCAGACACAGATCAATCAGATTTTACATCAGAATCCTCAAGGTATATTTGCCGCTGCATAACACTACATAAAAAACGATACAGGTTGCAACAAATAGAAAATCTAATCATAGGCGCTGGACCCGCAGGCCTGGCGACTGCAGGCAGACTGCGAAAAGCAGGGCGTGAGTTTACCCTCTTAGAGCAGACGAGTACTATTGCCCCAAGCTGGCAGAATCACTATGATGGATTACATCTCCATACCGTCAATCCACTATCTCATCTTCCTCATCTGCCTTTTCCAGATGGCTATCCAGTATATGTCTCCAAAGAGGACTTGGTGAGCTACTACCAGCAGTATGCCGAGACTTTTGACATCAAGCCGGTGTTCAATCAGACTGTAATCCGAATGGCTCAGAACGACAGCGGATGGCAAGTCGAAACGAAGGAAGGTGGCGTGTATAAAACACAAAATGTCATCGTAGCCACTGGGATCAATCGCATCCCAAAGTTGCCGACATGGGATGGTCAAAAACAGTTTGAAGGAGAGATTATCCATGCCAGATCCTACAAGAACGCTGAGCCTTATAAAGGTAAGAAGGTGCTCATTGTAGGTATGGGTAATACTGGTGCAGAAATCGCCCTTCATTTCGCACGACAGGGAGACACTCCTCATGTATCCCTGCGAGGTCCAGTCTATATCTTGCCGAGAGATATCAATGGACGCCCCACTCAACTGACGGCACTTATGCTCAACAAAATACCGTTTGGGCTAGGGGACTCCCTCAGTAATGTCATCAGAAAAATAGTGGTAGGAGATCTGTCCAAATATGGGATTACAACTCCAAAGCTCTCCCCTACTAAACAGATAAAAGTCACAGGTCGTACCCCAGTAGTAGATATCGGCACCCTGGAGCAAATCAAAAAAAAGAATATCAAGATTAAGCCTGCTATTCAGCGCTTCGGAGCGCAAGAAGTAGCGTTTGCCGATGGTACGGTCGAACCTTACGATCTTGTGATCTTAGCTACTGGCTATTATGCACAGATCGATGACTTTATGGATGGTGCCGACGAGTTTGTTAATCAAGATGGCCTGCCAAGTCAAGCTATTTTTGACAGCACCCATGAGGGATTATACTTTGTTGGGTTTAACAACTATGTACTGGGTGGTGCCTTGGGCGTCATCTTTTCAGAATCCGAAGAAGTTGTCAACCATATTCTTGCTAAAGCCTAAGAATCAAGAGCCCTACACTTCAACGATCAAGCCCTCATTGGCGGGTATCTTACCTTCGCATACAGTCTGATGTATTTTGGCCAATTCCGAGAGTCCATCGACGGTTTTGTAAGTCATCCAGGACTGACACTTAGCAGCAGTTTCCCTCATAAAGGTGGCGGTCTTATCTGCAAATCCCTCTGGACCCCACTCCTTAGTACGTCGCTCGATATGCCCTGGTGCGAAGAAAAATCCACTTCGCTCCGTAATCATACCATCCTTAGGCTTTGGGGCCGCCTTATTCCAGTGGGTAAGTCCTACGTTGACACACCACATCATGTGATCTCCTAATGCTTTATGTAAGGTCACCAGGATATCTGCATTACCAGACATATCTACGATTACTGTAGGTATGCCCGTGTCAATCTGATCTATCGTATCATAGGTCACGCATTGATCATAGATTTTAAAGTCTTTGACTGTAGCGAGGTTTCTTTCTGAGGTTACTCCGATGATACTGGGACTATTGGCATCGGCCTGAAGGGCGTATCCTAATCCTGTGCTCGTCTTACTTGAAGCACTCAATATTATGATCTGCTCTGCGCCATACCAATCCTTGTCTTGCAAGGAGTCCCAGATACAATAGGATGTCATATGCAGCGGGAAGAATAGCATTCGCTCATTATCATTGTCGGTAGTGTAGCCCTGTTCGTTGTGTACTCTGACATATGAGTTATAGACTACGGGCAGCTTAGCACGATGCTCCATACCATCGATCAATCGCCCTTGATTGATCCGTGTAGGCATCATCTTCAAGTGGCTCGCTGGAGGAAAATACCCAAACAACCGATCACCCACAGGTATGCCATCTGTCTTGGATTCTACTACATCAGCAAATCCCCATACAGGTATCACTCCTTGACCTTCGGCTTGATCACCGAGTGCTGGAAAAAACTTCCAATAACCGACCATATCAGCCGCTACCGCATAGGTGATATTGTTAGACGTGTAGGCGAACCTGTTTATTTTGACCAGGATCTCGCCATCCGCTATGGCAAGTGCATCGGCTGGCATCTCAGCGAGTCGACCATTAAAAAACATCGACTTGTTAACTTGAAATTGTGGGTGCTTCATATCTGTATTATTCTGAGCTTCCAGCTCGGTTATATATTGTTGCAGCTTCATTACTGCAGGCAGGGCATTCTCCTTCATCCGCTGAAGGATATCCATGTGTTCTTGATTATCCCTATCGACGTTTTGAATCATTTTGGCGAAGCCGTCCAGGCGGTTATCTCTGATCCATCTTTTCAGATTTCGGTCTTGTGACCAAGTGAATTGATTACGCATCTGAGCAGCCAATAGAACCATCCAATCTGTATCATAATCTGGCAGGGGCACGACTTGGCACAGTGCATTCTTTTCTTTATCAGTATCGTAGTGAGCCTCGACATAGGCGATCAGGGCTGCACTAAATACGGGTTGATAAGATCGCACCATCTGGGGTGTGATCACCTCTCCGTTAAATACAGGCTTGATCTCCTTACTGGTAATCGGTGTTGCCGAGCAATCTACATGGACTACCCGAGGGCTCGTAGGTATAGTGCCATGCTCTAAGACGATCTGGTCTTGTACGATATGCTTAACCTTGCCCTTCCTGATGACATTCTTAATCTTACGCATCTCAGCCAGTTCCATCTGACTGATCGTAGCCCCATGAAACATCTTTGGCTTGACAGTATGATCGATTCTGACGAGTACCCCTTTGGCTTCGAGTCTCTGATATAAATCTTCTATAGACGTCGACTGCGCCACTGCTTCAAATTGATTGGCTTGATTGCCGATTGTCTTTTCAAAGAAAGCATTAGTCGGTTGTGTGGTGCCTCGATCTACCATCCACCCGTCTCGAGAGACAATCCATGTAATCTTATCATAGGGCACACGCTGCTCGATCAACCATAGGCAGGCATCAATGCCCGTCTTACCCCCACCGATCACAACGAAGCCCTCTGGGGGCACGGTGATAGTCGGCAGTTCATTGAGTGGCATAAATTGTACGCCTTCATCTATGGTGAAGTTGGGTGTATGTGCAGAAGGCACGGAGGCTGTATGAAAGGTGGCATTAATCAACTTCTTGTTGACGTTCACCTCATAGCTCTCACCCGTAATCATGGACTTGAACTTATGGTCACCCGTATACTCACATAATGGAAAATACCTCACTCGCCCTGATGGCAAAAAAGTCTCTCGCATTACCTCATCATAGTAGGCACTCACTTCTGCGCCAGAGGCCAGATCAAACAAGCCCTTGTTAAGGCCAACCTGATCTAACTCACCACGACTTAATTCTTTAGAACTGACTCCATAAAACTGAGAGGGTTGGTGCAAAGTGACGAATGGATACGCCAGATTCCAGTGTCCTCCAGGCTTAGCATACTTATCCACGAGGATAATATCCGCATCCGTCTCGGTCAGTAACACATCGACAAATGCCATTCCTACAGCACCACTCCCGATGACTAAGTAATCAGTTTCTAAGTTCATTTATGAAGTTTACTATTTAATTCAGTGGCAGTATATAAGACATCACCAAAGCTTGAACAAAACCCACTGTTCCGATGACCGCCAATAGCATCGTCCAAGACCTGAAGATCTGTTGTTCTGTCATACCACTTAGCTTGCCAACGATCCAAAATCCACTATCATTCATCCACGATCCTACCATAGATCCATATCCAATCGCCATAAATAGATAGATGGGATGATACGGTAGATCTGCCCCTGAGCCAACTATTGCTGCCATGATACCTGCTGTAGTGATCACCGATACCGTTCCTGATCCCTGAGCAAGCTTAATGACTACTGCCATCGCCCAGGCCACTACGATCAGGTTCATACTAAATCCATTAGCAGAGATGGCATTGATCATATCTCCCAGTCCTGTCTTGCTTATCATAGCACCAAAGGCACCGCCAGCACTTGTAATCAAGATGATGAGTCCGGCTATCTCGAGGGGTCGCTCCATTCTCGATCCTAATTCTTTTAAGGAGAAGCCTTGATTCTTAGCCCAGAGGTATAGCGCCACGATCAAGCCAAGGAACATCGCTACATTCTTGTTGCCAACAAAAGCAATTGATTTCGCCACGGCTGTATTACTGTTAGGTTGATAAACAGTCATCACCGACGCTGCGATGATGAGTAGCAATGGCAGTATTATAGGTAGCATTGACACACCAAAAGAAGGGAGGTTCTTTACCGGCTTTACGCTGTCCTCATCGCTTAAGCTTGGAGGAAGTAGTGTGATTTTATTATCCTGACGCTGGGCAAACTTATATCCCGCATAAGCCGGAATGATCCCACATACTAATCCAGCGACGATAACCAATCCCAGATTGATATTAAACGCCTCGGCCATCAAGAGCGGCCCTGGAGTTGGTGGAATGATAGAGTGCGTAATGACGGCACCACAGGATATAGCCATCACAAATAGTAATAAGTGCTTACCCGTCTTTTGCGCAAGCACTAAGGCCAGCGGCATTAACAGGAAGAATACGGTATCAAAGAATACGGGTATGGATAAGATAAATCCAGCAACCAATAAGGCTACCCCAGCCCTCGACTCACCAAATGCTTTGATTAGTTGATTGACGATTCGTTCGGCCGCACCACTTTCCGTCATTGCGACTCCTAATACTGAGGCTATAGCTATGACAAATGACACCTTGCCTGCTGTGATCCCAAATTCCTTCATGGCGGTTTCTACAGCTGATACCCAAGTGTTACCATCTCCAACATGGGGCGATAAAATTCCAACGATGATTGCACCTAAAATCAAGGAGATGTAAGCCGGCAGCCTCAAGGCTACGATAAAGAGTACAACACATAGTGTCCCAAACAAAAGAATGAGCATTGGTGCGTAAGAGATAGTAGCTTCCATAGACGATTGGATCTGGCTGAGTGTTAAATAAATGTGCTGAATTCGCCAAATACAATTGAACAATACGACAATTTTCTGATACTGAAAATTCTATTTTGAGCTTATTATCGAAATATTAATTGATCAACAATGGATAAAAAAATACTTACCGAGGAACACCTCATGTTTCAAAAAACGGTTAAAGACTTTTTGGTGAAAGAGGCCGTGCCTCACACGGAGAAATGGGAAAAGGCAGGCATCGTTGATCGCGATATCTGGACTAAGGCAGGCGCTATGGGCTTCTTATGCATGGATATGCCAGAGGAATATGGTGGCCTTGGGCTTCAAGATTTTAGGTACAATACAATCCTCCAAGAGGAGATGATAAAATTAGGCATTGATGGACCTGGATTCACCCTGCAAAATGATATCATGGCTCCATATTTTGAAAAGTATTTTACCAAAGAACAAAAGGATAAATGGTTGCCAGGGATCATATCTGGAGAGATCATCACTGCCATTGCTATGACTGAGCCAGATGCAGGAAGTGATTTAGCTGGCATGAGAACCTCTGCGGTCAAAAATGGAGACCACTATGTCCTCAATGGCGCCAAAACCTACATTACTAATGGTATCCATAGCGACATAGTATTAGTTTGTTGTAAAACCGATCCTGAAGCTGGACATGGAGGTATCAGCATACTCATTGTTGAGCGAGGAATGGAAGGCTTTGAAAGAGGGAAAAATCTTGAAAAAATCGGCTTGAAGGCCCAAGATACTGCTGAGTTGTTTTTTGAAGATGTAAAAGTGCCAGTCAAAAATCTCCTTGGAGAAGAGGGAAAAGGCTTTTATTATCTCATGCACAACTTACCTCAAGAGCGCTTGTCCATAGCAGTTGGTGCCGTGGCAATTGCTGAAAAAGCTTTTGAGGACACCCTTACATTCATAAAAGAGAGAAAAGCATTTGGCAAACCGATCGGGAAGTTTCAAAATTCTCGTTTCCGAATGGCCGAAATACAAACAGAGATAACGATCGGCAGAGGATTCATCGATGACTGTATCATGGAGCTAAACGAAGGTAAATTGACCAATGAAAAAGCAGCCATGGCCAAATACTGGACTACAGAACTTTCGGATCGAGTCATCGATCAATGTCTACAACTACACGGTGGTGCAGGATTTATGTGGGAGTATCCAATCGCCAAGGCCTATGCGGGTAACCGTATCATGCGTATCCTCGGGGGAACCAACGAGATCATGCGAGAGATTATCGGGCGTTCACTGGGGCTATAGAGTACTATAACACACGCTTCTCTGGTAGCATACTGTTTTCAATAACCATGCATTATTGAAAACAGTATGCTGGAGTGTAAATTAATTGCCCGCTCAGGTCAATCATTATGGTTGTGAGATATATACATTCACAGACTGTCATACAATGCTCACAAAACAGATACACATGGCTTACTCTACAGTAAAATATAAGATCGAGGATGGTGTTGCCACCATCATACTTAATAAACCTGAACGATACAATGCTCTTGGAAAGGACATACTGGTCGAACTGCACGATTGCGTGATTAAATCTGCGGCAGATGACTCCGTCAAAGTAGTGTTGATATCAGGAGCAGGCAAAGCATTCTGCGCTGGAGCCGATATTTCTAACGCTCCTGAGAAGAATACAGATGCTCTATTGCAACAGGGTGAGCGCGCCTATCAGGGTATGACCCAATATTATAATCCAATTATACAGACCATCCATGAGATGGACAAGCCAGTGATAGCAGCAGTTAACGGTGTGACAGCTGGCTATGGCGTATCTCTTGCACTATGCTGTGATATGGTATTTGCTGCAGAGTCGGCGAGTTTTATACAGGTATTCGTTCCCAATCTCGGTATTGTGCCCGATGGTGGTGCCACATGGTTACTACCCCGTCTGACAACCACAGCCAGAGCAATGGGTATGTTTCTAACTGGTGAAAAAATCAAAGCTCAGCAAGCTGAAGATTGGGGTATGATCTGGAAATGTGTGCCTGACGACGAGCTTATGGCAACTGCACAAGCCCTGGCGACAAGGCTCTCAAATGGCCCTACTCTTGGCATTAGATCACTCAAGATTGCGATGAATCAAACTCATGAAAACTCCTTGCAAAGACATTTACAACTGGAAGCAAGCCTACAAAAGGTCTGCTGCGGCTCTATGGATTTTGCCGAGGGCTGTATGGCCTTTGGAGAAAAGCGCAAGCCTAAGTTCATCGGTAAATAATACAGAACACAAACTATGGGACCATTAGCAGGATTTAAGATAATCGAAATAGCGGGCCTCGGTCCTGGGCCATTCGCAGGTATGGTATTCGCAGATTTAGGTGCGGAAGTCATCCTGGTAGAACGCAAAGCTGATCCTAACCAGCAAGCTGCCCCAGACTGCAACAGGCGAGGCAAAAAATCCATTGCCCTAAATCTCAAGGACAGCGCTGAAATCGATACGCTATTGCGATTAGTAGAGAAGGCAGATGTCCTCTTCGAAGGGTTTCGCCCTGGCGTCATTGAGCGCTTGGGGATAGGCCCCGAGGTCTTACATGCGAGAAATCCCAAACTAATCATAGGCCGCATGACCGGCTGGGGTCAATATGGCCCTTTGTCACATGCTGCAGGTCATGACATCAATTATATCTCACTGACCGGCGCTCTCAGAGGCATCGGCAGGAGCGGCTCTAAGCCTGTACCTCCACTTAATCTTGTTGGTGATTACGGCGGTGGCGCTATGTTCTTAGTAACAGGTATATTGGCGGCATTAGTTGAGGTGCAGAAGTCTGGTATAGGTCAAGTTATAGATGCAGCAATGACAGATGGTTCGGCAGTCTTGATGTCCATATTCAACACACTGCACGGCTTGGGACTACATAGTACCACTCATGGTCACAATATGCTCGATTCGGGTGCACACTTCTATGAGGTATATGAGACTGAGGATGGGAAGTATATTTCTATCGGTTCCATCGAACCCCAGTTTTATGCTCAGCTGGTCGAAAAGGCGCAATTAGACCCTAAGGTGTTTGGATCTCAGCTAGACCCTGCTCAATGGCCAGCACTTAAAGAGAAGCTTGCGGAAGTATTTAAAACGAAGACTCGTGAGGAGTGGTGTGAGATCATGGAAGGTACTGACATATGCTTCGCTCCCGTACTGGATCTCGTCGAGGCACAACAACATCCTCATAATGTGGCTCGTCAAACGTACATCGATCTCGATGGCATTAAGCAGCCCGCTCCAGCACCGAGATTTAGCCGAACAGTGTCAGAAGTACGGTTTGGCTCGAGATATGCAGGACAGGATACTGAGGAAATATTGAAGGATTGGGGGGTAGCTTAATTGTATGTCTAAAGCCTTATCGCTAAATATAATCAAGCAACTACGGCAGCATTTACTTAATATGTGAAGCTCATTTTAGAATCATATGGAGACATTGAAAATCATCAAGAAAAAGAATTATGCCATCGTTGAAATAAACAATGGCAAAGTAAATGCTATTAATGAACCATTGGGTAGAGACCTAATAGAGGCTTTTAGTCAGCTTGGCGAAGACGATGAAGTCAAAGGGGTCATCCTTGCAGGTAGGCCAAACTGTTTTAGTGCAGGTCTTGACATTGTAAGTTTGGCGCAGGCTGATCGAGAAGGTGGCAAAAACTTTTGGAGAGCCTATCTCGGTGCGATACAGACGATGATTCGATTTCCTAAGCCACTGGTGTGCGCTATTACAGGTTATGCCCCTGCGGGCGCTACGATTATCACCCTATGCGCCGACTATCGTGTGATGGCCAAAGGTGATAAACACAAGGTCGGCATGCATGAATTTAAATTGTCTATGTTGATACCAGAGATGATGAGTGATGTGTATGCCTATCACCTCGGAGAAAAAGCAGCGTGGAAAGCCGTACAGCAAGCGAGATTATTCAGTAGCGATGAAGCCTTGGAGATTGGATTAGTAGATGAATCTGTGGAGGTAGATCAAGTGCTCGAGCGTGCGGAGCAACACCTAAAGAAAATGGTTGGTGTCTACTCGCCCGTATATGCTAAGTCCAAAGAATATTTTCGTAAAGCATTATTAAAAATAGTAGATAGACCTATAGAACCTATGATAGAAGATATTGCACAGGGTTATGATGACCCATTCGTCAAGCAGTCGATGAGTATGTTCTTAGCGAGTTTAAAGAAATAGCAATTGTTCAAATAAAAAAATCACAAAAATATGGAAGCGTATATCTATGATGCCATCAGGACCACCAGAGGTAAAGGCAACAAAAAAGGATCACTGAATACAGTGACACCGACACATCTGATATCAGAATTATTAAAAGACTTAAGAGAGAAGCACGATTTTGATCCAGAGTTGGTCGAAGATGTCATCTTAGGTTGTGTAACCCAAGTGATGGATCAAGGAGCCAACATCGCTAAGACAGCTGCTCAGCAGTCTGGTTATGGAGATCATCTATGTGGTGTGACGCTCAATAGATTCTGTGGTTCAGGCTTAGAGTCAATTAATCAAGCCTCAGCTTATGTTAAGAGTGGATTTAGCCAGCTGTTGATTGCTGGTGGTGTAGAGAGCATGTCACGTGTTAAGATGGGCAGTGATGGAGGAGCATTGATGTTAGACCCAGCAGTAGCATTGCCCGGTCACGCCATTCCACAAGGGGTTTCTGCGGATCTCATCGCAAGTAAGTACGGATACAGCCGAGCGGATGTGGATGCTTTTGCGGTAGAATCACAGAAGAGAGCGGCTGCTGCCGAAAAAGCAGGACTGTTCAAGTCTCGTATCCCAGTGAAAGATGTCAATGGCGTCACTATGCTCAACACGGATGAAAATATCCGTCCTGGCACAACTATGGAAACCTTAGCTGGTCTGCAGCCGTCATTTGCAATGATGGGTGAGATGGCAGGATTTGATGCAGTAGCCATAGATAGATATCCAGAAATCGAGCGTGTCAATCACGTGCACCACGCTGGTAACTCATCAGCAATAGTAGACGGTGCGGCGCTTGCCTTAATCGGTAACGAAGAGGTAGGTAAAGCTATGAACCTGAAGCCTCGTGCCATAATGAAATCTGTCGCAGTATATGGAACAGATCCAACTATCATGTTGACAGGTCCAGCTCCAGCCTCTGAAAAAGCCCTTAAGAAGGCGGGTATGCAAGTATCGGATATAGACCTTTGGGAAGTAAACGAGGCATTCGCTGCAGTACCTATGTTATTGATGGATAAGCTCAATGTGCCTCATGACATCATAAATGTCAATGGTGGAGCAATCGCATTGGGACACCCTCTTGGAGCAACAGGATGTATGCTCGTTGGTACTCTAATCGATGAGTTGGAGCGTCAGGACAAGACTACAGGATTAATTACATTATGTATCGGTGGTGGTATGGGTATCGCTACGATAATAGAAAGAGTTTAATCATACCTCACTAACAATTAAGAGAACAGAATAATGGCAGAGACAACATTGAGTAATAAATTCTTCACTTACGAAGTAGATAGTGACGGTATTGCGGTAATTACGATTGATCAAAAGGACAATCCGACTAATTTATTCAGCTATGGATTTATAGAAGAATATCTATCGACTGCACATAAAGCAATCGCTGATGACAAGATCAAAGGAGTAATCCTGACATCTGGTCGTCGGATGTTTATGGCAGGCGCCGACTTGAGAGAATTAGAAAAGCAAAGCGGATCCGCAGAGGATCAAGTGGAGTCAATGATGAAAATGCATCAAGGCATGCGTGCAATTGAAACTGGCGGAAAGCCATTCGTTGCTGCTATCAATGGTGTAGCATTAGGTGGTGGACTAGAGTTATGTATGGCATGCCACCATAGAATATGCCTCGACAATCCAAAAATCAAAATTGGATTTCCTGAGGTACAAGTAGGTTTACTACCAGGTGGTGGTGGTACTGCTAAGGCGCCATATTTGATGGGTCTTCAAACAGCGTTGATGTACATGTTACAAGGCATCCAGGCTAATCCTCAGAAAGCCCATAAGGATGGATTGATTGATGCCTTAGCATCGTCACAAGATGAAATGATAACAGCTGCTAAGGAATGGATCGTTAACAATCCTACACCGATGCAGCCATGGGATAATAAAAAGCATAAGATTCCAGGTGGTGGTTTAATGACACCTAACGGTGTACAGACCATGATGGGCGCAATAGGTAATGTGCGTAAGATGACGCACGGTAATTACCCTGCAGCACAGGCGATCATGAGTGTTGTCCATGATGGCATCCAAGTCAAAATAGATCGTGCCTTGGAAATCGAAGCGAGATACTTCACTCAAGTTCAAAATACCAAGGAGGCTAAAAACTTGATCCGTACAGGATTTCTCGGAGTCCAAGCTGCGAAAAAAGGGATAGCTAAGCCTCAAGGAGTTGGAGACTATGAGATCAAAAAACTCGGAGTCCTCGGAGCAGGTATGATGGGTGCTGGTATAGCCTATGTATCGGCGTTCTTAGCCAAGCAAGAAGTGGTGCTCAAAGATGTCACCCTTGAAGGCGCAGAAAAAGGAAAAGACTACTCGCGAGCACTACTTAAGAAGAGAGTATCGAGAGGCAAGATGACTCAAGAACAGGCTGACGAAGTGTTAGCACGTATCAAGACAACTGCTGATCCTAAAGATGTGAAAGGGTGCGATATGGTCATCGAGGCGGTATTTGAAAATGTAGACCTCAAAGCAAAGGTTACTGCTGAAACTGAGGTAGTCTTAGCCAAGGATAAAATCTACGCTTCTAATACTTCTACTATTCCGATTACATTGCTCGCAGAGGCATCGGACAGACCTGAAAACTTCATCGGTATACACTTCTTCTCTCCAGTTGACAAGATGCCACTCGTGGAGATCATCGTTGGTGAGAAGACTAACGATAAAGCTATCGGTGCAGCCATAGATTATACGATGGCTATTAAGAAAGTTCCTATCGTGGTCAATGATAGCAGAGGGTTTTATACTTCTCGTTGCTTTGGGACATATACTTCTGAGGGAGCTTATCTCCTCGAAGAAGGTGTACTGCCAGTAGTAATTGAAAATATTGCCAAGACTAAAGGAATGCCCGTAGGTCCATTAGCAGTTACAGATGAAGTATCGCTGACGCTCGGACTACATGTCATGGAGTCAGATCCACGACTTAAGGACAATGCAGAACTACAGCGCAACTATAACTTGACTAAGAAAATGGTCGAGGAATTAGGTCGTGGTGGGAAGAAAGCTGGTGCAGGATTTTATGAATACCCAGAGGGTGGCAAAAAATTCTTGTGGCCAGAGCTTAAGACCATCTTCAAGAGCAAGATGGATGTCATGCCTAATGAAGTAGTGGCTAAACGCCTCCTACATCGCCAGGCGATGGAAGCCTATCGATGTCTTGATGAGGGTGTATTAAGATCAGTAGTAGATGGAGATATCGGCTCATTGATGGGTTGGGGGTTCCCGCCATACACTGGTGGTGCCTTGTCATATATCGACTATGTAGGCATGGATACATTCATCGCAGAGTGTGATGACTTTACTAAGAAGTTTGGTGACAGATTTACCGTGCCAGATAGCTTAAGAGCGATGGCGAAAGCTGGTAAGTCAATTCACGATTTTGGCAAATCCGACCTATCTGTCGCTGATGTCAAGAAGCTCAAAGAAGTAGAATTAGTCGCCCTCGCTAACAAGATGGGTATCTCGGCTACTGTCGATGACCTCAAAGCTGATACCCTTAAGAAGGTCTTAGCTAAGATGGAAGCTTAATAGTCATTTTTGACAACTATAAATTATTGCAACGGCGCATCGTAATGATGCGCCGTTTTTTTTTGTGTTGATTTTTCATCTCGACCTTGTGGAGAGATCTTCAGGATTGAATATCCCTGTTACGTTCTGCCCTGCACAAAATGACGTACAAATGAATTTGTCATTTAGAAATAAGTACCAGAGAAGTCTTTTCAGGGCAAAATAATTTCAGGACAAGACACTACTCTCCCCTAACCCCTCTCTTCGAAAGAGAGGGGAAGAAAAAACGGTTGTTTTTTCGGGGTGAGTTATAACCCAACCTATCATTGCGATCCTTGCAAGCCCCAAGACAAAGGCATAAAGACAATGGCCCGAGATGATTCTACCTTCAGCTATTTTCATTACCATAGAGTAAGTGTGATAGGAAGTGCTACTGCTTTGATCAGATGTGGCGCAGATTATCTACTTTACTTGACGATGTATGAGATCGGAGTTTGTAACTATGAAATATCTACTCATCTTCCTGATTCTGTTGTCGTTGTCTATTCAGACCAATGGGCAGATACAAAATATAGCCATCTTAGATGGTGTGGATGACGGCATCTTGATCGACTCTGACGGAGCAATCGCAAGCCTCCAAGCTCTTACCATAGAGTCTCAGTTTAAAATATCGCAATACAGCACAGCCCCAATACTCACTCGAAAGTCTACTAATCACCAAGGAACATTTACGCTTGGTCTCAGAGATAGCCTTATTCAATTTATATTCAATAGCGACAGCAACAATCCAGTAACTGTCGAGGCGCCCATAGCGCTCACTACTGAACACTGGTATCATGTCGCTGCCACCTATGATGGTGATGTAGTGAGCATTTATATCGAAGCGGAACTCGTGATCCAACAAGAGGTCAATCATCAAGTCGCCACTTCAGTCAATGGATATACCTTATTGGGCGTCAATAGAGAGGATGGGGTCAATGTTACCCAAGCATTCAACGGCTGCTTAGATGAAGTACGGATCTGGAATAGTGTCCGCACTCGGCGAGAGATCTTACGCAATATCACCTATGAGATTGATCCTGCTGACCCCGATATGCTACTTTACTTTACGATGAGCGAATCATCAGGAGACACTGTACAGGATCAGTCCGATGAAGGCAACCATGGCCTTAGAATCGGTGACAATGGACCACAGAGCGCTCCTGTTATCCTTAATCCATTTAGCACGGTAGCACAGATCCCAGAGTCTTATGACCTCTGCTCAGGAGATTATATCGAGATAGACTTGATCGAGCATGTAGAGTATGACGTATCTCCACAAGGCTTATTTAGTAAGGTTGGCAATAGACTGATCTCTATGCCAATAGATCGTGATACCCTCATCCAGATCGTCAGCAATAACCCATGTTGCATTACTAATGATACACTACTGATCCCAATAAGCCTATCAGCAATAGAGACGATCTCTGATGTGGACATCGGATGTGCAGCTACATATATCGAGCAAGATGGTCAGCGTTATTTTGAAGGAGATACTATCATCACTAACCATATGTCTGTGTCCGGCTGTGATTCTATCTCTGTAGGTCTTGTACAATCTTCAGTATTTAGCGTTGAGGTCAGCAGCGATCCCGCCTGCAATAATAGCAATGGCGTACTCAACTTTGACTGGAGTCCAAATGAAACCATTGATCAGATGATCATCAACAACGATCAGATGACTACCATCAATAATCGCATCACCGACTTAGCAAGTGGCAGCTATACGATCGAGCTCATCAATGTAGAAGGCTGTAGATATACTGAAACTGTGCGCATAGACAATATATCTGATGGAGAGCCACTAAGTTATTACGCACCTAATGCCATATCTCTAAGCAGCACGTCTGGTAATGATTGTTTCAGCCCATCATTCAGTGATGTAGACTTGCTCCTTGAGTATAATCTGATCGTCAACGATCGCTGGGGCAACCAGGTATATCAGAGTGTCTCAGCTCTTGACTGCTGGGATGGGTCGATTAACGGTCAGGCCGTAGCGTCTGGGGTATATATCTGGCAATTCAGCGCTACAGTTAGCAGCTGTAACGACTCAATGACACTCTTAGAAAATGGGGAGTTGCTGGTTGTGAAGTAGGATCTACTTCAGAATTTTGATTGTGCTAATCCGTTTCTTCCAACAGGAATATTTCATTCACAGACTTGCCAAAGAGATCAGAGATTTTCAATGCTAAAATCGTAGAGGGTACATATCTACTCTTTTCGATTGAGTTGATCGTTTGTCTGGAGACTCCAATTTTTTTAGCCAAATCTTCTTGAGTTATATTCAATTCTGCCCTTTCGATTTTTATTCTGTTAAGCACGTCCCAGTCTTTTTAGCGTCTCGAAGCTCAGCAGTTGAATTCCAAGCATACTGAACAATACTTCAAAGGCTGATATCTCGTAAAAGTTAACACTACCATCTCCCGTAATTTTAGTGATTGCTAAGTCTAATACAATCGCAATAAGAGGTATAAGTATGGAATATGCGACAGCGACCACAAAAGCAATCACGAAGGAGTGATACCTGATCTGTCTATTATACTCATCTTCTAACTCATCCTTGCTTAGTGATGCTAACAATAGAAAAAACAAAATCAAGCTCCTTAATACATCCTTCTGCAGTAGTGTCGGAGTGCCCATAAACTTAGAACCGAGTAATACAAGGAATATTAAGATGACACCCATTAGTCCGAGTCTCTTAGTTCCATGGGGTAGCCGAAAATTCAGGATTCTATAGATTCTGTTATACTCATCATCGTGTGCTTTACTTGCCATGCTATTCATTTAAATAGGTAAAATAAATTTTACATAATGTCAAACATACTTTACATTATGTAAAATTACAAGTCAGTTTGAAGATTAGTCTCAAGAGCCAGAAGTAATCTTATCTATTGATTGTTATTCATTCCTAAATAGAGGTTGAAGCCAAGCTCTTTAACAACTATGAACTAATTCACTTCATTACTAAGCTTAGGTTCCGCTCAGCGCAAAAATATAAGCTTCCCGCACAGTAGACATCTCTATTACTAATGACGCCCCAATCTCAGAGATCCTTACCTTAGCGAGGACTATGAAAAAATCAATAAAGTATATCATACTCTTGCTACTCGCTATAGTAGTATTTGAAGTGGGCAATTATGGCTACGGCATGATCAATATTGCTGCTGGATATAATGCGAAGACGCTTTGCTCTTGTGTATTCGTCAGTGGTAGGTCGGAGGAGTCCGTATTGGACCAGGACATTGCGGTAAGCGCCTCATCATTTATCGGAGGATCTGTCGATCAAGCTGACCAGTCGGCTACTGCTTCCTTCCTCGGTATCTCTCGCAAGGCAATCTATCGCCCTGGAGTGGGTTGCACATTAGTCTCCGAGATCGATGAAGATGTCCTGAGAATTCAGCAGATCGGATTGTGGCCACCAGATGCTTCGCTTCCTGACCCAGATCAACCTTGGCCGTATGGGTCGGGTGATTCGATAATTGCTAATCCTGACGCCATAGATATGGCTAAGATTGATGAAGCTTTTGAGTACGCCTTCGATGAACCGGATCCCGATAATCCTCGATATACCCGTGCAGCTTTGGTGGTCCATAAAGGACAGATCATCAAGGAGCAATATGGAGAGGGTTTTGATGAAGATACACCCCTCATAGGATGGTCTATGACTAAGAGCGTGACTAATGCGATGGTAGGCCTGAGAGTCAGAGACGCAGCATTATCGCTGGATGATCCTGCTAACGTGCCCTCATGGCATACAAAGAGCGACGACCTAAGGGCGAAGATTAGGCTTAGAGACTTGATGGATATGACCTCAGGCTTAGACTTTGTTGAGGACTACTCTAAGCCCTCTACCGTTAACCAGATGCTCTGGACTAAGCCCTCTGCTGCAGCAGTCGCCGAGGCAGACCAACTCGCTCATCCGGTGAATACCCATTGGTACTACTCCAGCGGAACCACTAATATCATACAGCAAATCATCAGACGATCATTTGATGATCTCCATCAATATCAAGTATATCCCTATCGTGAGCTATTTGCACCACTGGGGATGCGCTCTGCCATAATGGAATTAGATGCCTCAGGTACCTTCGTAGGCTCCTCATTGATGTATGCTACGGCCCGAGATTGGGCTAAGTTTGGCTTGCTATATCTCTATGATGGTGTCTGGAATGGGCAGCGCATCCTACCAGAGGGCTGGGTAGACTATAGCCAAGAGCGCACACCTGTATTAGAAGACGGATTTTATGGTGCTCAATTCTGGAAGAACGCTTACTCTGAACCAGGGGGTTCTGAGACTCCTCGCCATTGGCCTGGAGTACCTCAAGATGCCTATTACGCCTCGGGTTTTGAAGGACAGCAAGTCGTTATCATCCCATCTCTCGATATGGTAGTCGTAAGATTAGGTTGTACTGCTGATCGGGCTAATTGGGACCCTGGAAAGTTTCTTGCCTTGATCGTGGAGTCGGTGCAATAGGTATCTCTATTGGCACATCGGCCAAATAATTAGAAACCAAAAGAGCTTTCATACATTTATAATAGATCATCTCGCAATTCATCATAAGAGATAAAATAAGAGGATAATGAGTAAGAGTTCGTATAAGAAGGCAGCCTTAGAGTATCATGCTAAAGGGCGCCCAGGTAAGATAGAAGTGATCCCCTCCAAGGAGACTGCTAATCAGCGAGATCTCTCGCTGGCATACTCTCCCGGAGTAGCCGAGCCATGTCTTGAGATCGCCAAGAATCCCGATGATGTATATAAGTATACTGCCAAGGGTAACCTGGTTGCGGTCATCAGTAACGGTACAGCAGTATTAGGCCTTGGGGATATCGGAGCTGCGGCAGGCAAGCCTGTCATGGAGGGTAAAGGCTTACTCTTTAAGATCTATGCCGATATAGACTGCTTTGATCTGGAGTTAGACACTACTGACGTAGATGAATTTGTGCGTACTGTCAAGATATTAGAGCCAACATTTGGCGGTGTGAATCTGGAGGATATCTCTGCACCAGAATGCTTTGAGATCGAGGAGCGACTCAAGAAAGAGCTCAATATCCCCGTCATGCATGATGATCAGCATGGTACTGCGATCATCAGTGCTGCCGCCTTGATGAACGCACTTGAGATCGTAAATAAAAAAATCTCCGAGGCAAAAATCGTAGTGAGTGGTGCAGGTGCTTCGGCAATCTCTTGTAACCTCCTCTATGTGTCCATGGGTGCTAAGAAGTCTAACATATTCATGTTTGATAGTAAGGGCTTAATCCATCCAGATAGAGACAACTTAAATGGTCGCAAGCCTGAGTTTACCAATGGTAACATGCCTATGGGTACGACGCTCAAGGACGCCTTGGACGGTGCTGACGTATTCATTGGTCTGTCAAGAGGCAACCTGCTCAAGAAGGATATGATCAAAAAAATGGCCAAAGATCCGATCATATTTGCAATGGCTAATCCTACTCCTGAGATCAGCTATGAAGATGCTACGGATGCACGACCTGATGTGATCATGGCTACTGGACGATCGGATTATCCTAATCAAGTCAATAATGTATTGGGGTTCCCATTTATATTCAGGGGAGCACTCGACGTCCGTGCTACAGAGATCAATGAGGCGATGAAAATCGCAGCAGTCAAAGCGCTCGCTAATCTTGCGAAAAAGCCTGTACCAGATCTCGTCAACAGTGCGTATGGTAATATCAATCTCAACTTTGGCAAGGATTATATCATCCCTAAACCTGTAGATCCAAGGCTGATCACAGAAGTTGCCCCTGCAGTTGCCCGAGCCGCCATGGACAGTGGCTTAGCCAAGTTGCCGATCAAGGACTGGGAAGCTTATGAGTTTGAGTTATCCAAGAGACTCGGTCTGGACAATAATATCTCCAAAGTCATCGAGACCAAGGCGAAGCAAAAGATGAAAAAAGTAGTTTTCGCAGATGCCGAGAACTTATCAGTACTCAAAGCTGCCAAGGTTGTCATCGAAGAAGGTATTGCTAAACCGATCTTATTAGGTCAGTTGGATAAGATCAAAGCCCTAATGGAAGAATACAAGATCAACCTGGGTAACACGAAGATCATCTGTCCATTTGAGCATGCGACTAAGGCTGAAGAGACGACTTTTGAAAAATATAGTAAGCGACTCTATGAGTTACGCCAACGCAAAGGAATCACACATATAGAGGCTCGCAACCTCATGCGCAAGCGTAGCTACTACGGCGCAATGATGGTGGAGATGGGCGATGCTGATGCGATGATCGGCGGTCTCACTCGCAACTATCCAGATACCGTAAGACCGGCATTGCAGATTTTAGGAGCTCGTGAAGGAGTAAAGAAAGTTGCAGGAATGCACATCTTAATGACTAAAAATGGTCCGCTCTTCTTAGCAGATACGACGATCAATCATCATCTGACTCATGAAGACATTGCCGATATGACTGTTTTAATTGCCGAGGAAGTCAATAAAACATTCAACATAGATCCTGTCATTGGTTTGATTACTTACTCCAACTTTGGTTCTGTCCAAAACCAGGAGTCTGCCGACCTCATGCGCAAGGCAACAGCCCTACTTCATGAGCGCAATCCTGAGCTTGTAGTCGATGGAGAGATGCAGGCACATATGGCTCTTGGCAATGATATCCTCGAGGAATTACATCCATTTAGCAAGCTTGCTGGCAAACGTGCTAATACCTTGATCTTCCCGAATTTATCTTCAGCTAACATAGCCTATAACCTACTCTCAGAAGTAGCAGACATGGATATGATCGGGCCGATCCTCATCGGACTAAAGAAACCTGTACATATCCTACAATTAGGTGCTACTGTACACGAGATCGTAGACATGGTAGCCTTGGCAGCAGTACATGCGCAAGATGGCGACAATGACTAATTATTGATTACATTTAAGTATATCAATACGTACTTGTCATGGAAGAACTCAACTGGTGGTTATTCTTACTCACAGCGCTGATTCCGCTTGTCATTGGTCATTTTTGGTATGGTCAGTTGTTCAAGAGTCAGTGGCTGCGGCATGCTGAGATAACTGCTGAACGAGCCGAATCTATCAACTTGGTGAAGGTGCTTTTGTGGTCATACCTATTTGGATTATTAGGTTCCTATATCGTCTTGATCTACTCGGTACATCAGATAGCCATATTTCAAGTGTTTTTATTTGATCCAGCCACTCAAGATGCCAGTAGTAGTATCTCACAGTCGATACAGGAGTTTATGTCTACCTATGGCACTCGTCATCGTACTTTTGGGCACGGCGTCATTCATGGTATGGAGCTGGGACTATTTATAAGCCTCCCGTTGATCGGCATGCACACCCTTTTAGAAAATAGGTCTTTTAAATACGCTCTCATTCACATTGGATTTTGGATCGTATGTTTAGCGCTTATGGGTGGAGTCTTGTGTCAGTTTATGTAGTTTAACATGTCTTGATTCTGACCGCCATCAATAAGCTCATTTTTCGATTATGATAGGATATCATCGAAAAGTGATATCCTTACGATATCTATCGGACCCTCACATATAATTACAAGGCATACCCGTACTATTATGCAGCGTGCTCCTTCTTGGCATTTATGCCGGTCTTCTTCTTATACTTTAGTAGTAAGCTATCCTTACAAGAGGTATTACTCTTAGAGTCTGTCTATTACATGTCGGTGGTGATCCTGGAGGTGCCTACGGGATATTTCTCTGATTTGGTAGGCCGTCGGCTTACTTTAGTGGTAGGTGCTGCCGCATTGATCATAGCCTGTCTACTCTATCTATATGGTGACAGTTTTATGATTTTGGCTTTGGGACAAGTAGGCTTTGCAGCACATATGTCATTCATTTCGGGGACTAATACGGTCTTTCATTATGAGTCGCTCCTTGCCGCTAATAAACACACAGAATACGGCGATCGTGAAGCCAGTGTCAATAAGTATGGCAGTATCGCTGGAGGTACTGCAGCCCTGATAGGTGGATACTTAGCCACCAGCAATCTGACCTTAGCCTATGTCATCAGCTTAGCAGCAGGGGTCATAGCAATGATCATAGCCATAGGATTCATTGAACCTCCTGTCTCATCGGATGAAGGCGCACAGACTAAACCCCTTTTGAGTCAACTCAAGGCCACATTATCATTTTTGAAGCTTCGTCCACTCGGTTGGCTGGCGGCATACTTCATCATATTCTATTGTATCACACACGTACCTTACGAGTTTTATCAGCCCTACATTCAGATTCTCTCAGATCAGGATCTGATATATTGTTTTTCTGTGCCTCTGGTGTCCGGTATTATCTATGCCACGGCACGATATGTCTCTGCTATTGGAGCAGGCTATAGCATGATATGGTCTCGCAAGCTGGGCATCTATAACTTCTTAAGTATCTCCATCATCACCATCACTGGTGTGGTCGTAGTGATGTCATCAATGCTCCATGTGATTGCCATGGGATTTGTCTTGCTGAGGTCTACGCCTTGGATGGCGATTAAGGCACCTATCAATGAGATCATCACACCGCGTATTGACGCCGGCCAGAGAGCGACTTATCATTCGGTTCTCAGTCTACTGTGTCGACTGAGTTTTTTCATCGTTCTTTTTGGACTCTCGCTGGTGGTGGATCATGGTGATGTAGTCGACTGGGATAGTCTAAGTCTTATCCTCCGTATTACCGTCGTAGGGTCTGTCGTACTGATGCTGCCATTGCTTATCTTAGGTAAATCTCAGTTTAGTCATAAATCGTAGTATGTCCTATCATATCGTCGCTATCAATGGTTCCTCTCGCCCCGATGCTCACAATGCGCGATTACTGCAGGCTATAGCTCGGAGATATGACTCACATACTTTTGACTTGTATCTGGACCTCTCCGATCTCCCGCTATATCTGGCTGATCAAGAGTCGGTACTTATCAATGATCGTGTAATCCAATTACGAGATTCTATCCACAAGGCCGATGCCATACTGATCTCAACTCCCGAATACATCCACAACATCCCCGCAATACTCAAAAATGCCCTGGAGTGGCTCACACAGTCTGGAGAGATGAATAACAAGCGTACGCTACCTATCACCTATACACCCCACGAACCTCGTGGCAAAAGAGCCCTGACCTCAATGGAGCAATCCCTCATCGCCCTCAATACTCAGATCATCAGCTCACTACAACTCTATCAAAATGAACTCATCATCGAGGAGGATTTAGAAATGAGTGGTAGCTTTAGCGTAGAACTATTAGATGCGGCTATGACCACACTAATAAGCTAACTGAACCGATCCTTATGAACAACTACTATTGGGCCGTCCTCCTCTTAATGCTCTGCGCCTGTAATAGCGAGGTCAAAGTATCTGACGCTGAAGGGTTGGTTAAGAATATTTCTACTGACGACTTTATGGGTGCTGTGGTGGATGCCTATCTCTACGGCTACCCCCTCCTCCTCATGAATTATACCAAGCAGCTTGGGACCAATACTATAACTCCGCATCCTACGCTACCTCGAGCTCCTATTAATCAACTGGGGCACTACCGCAAGTTTCCAGATCACACGACCACGGCAGTAGTTAAGCCCAACGTTGACACCTATTACTCTATAGCATGGTTTGATCTCAATGAGGGCCCTCAGCTATTGCATATGCCTGCAACCGAGCGATACTACCTGCTCTGTTTCTATGATGCCTTTACGAATGTATTTGCCAATCCTGGCACCAGAACCAGCGGCACAGATGAGCTTGATCTATTAATACTTGGACCAAGCCATACCGATGTAGATACTACAGGATATATTGTATTGCGCTCGCCAACAGCGATGGCATGGTTGATCGGTCGTATAGAAACTTATGATGATGAGGATGGCAGCACTGTCGTAAGGCAGATCCAAGATGCGATATCACTGATACCACATGCTTCAGTTGGCGATAGCAGTTATATAGCACCTCAAGGAACACTATCAGATGGCGAGATACTACCCCCAGTAGAGCAGATGGAATCCCTCTCTACCGAACAATTCATCAATCAGCTTGCTCAACTACTCAAGCAACAGAAACCTGCGAACTACGATCGAAATCTAATAGATCGGATGGCGTCAATCGGTATCGAACCAGGAGAAACATTTGAGCTACCGACTGATAACTTCATCCTCACACAAAAACTCAAAGCCATACCTTCCGTCGTCCACAAGCACATGAGAAAACGCAAGGCCAACCCTGATCCAGCTCTGATGAAAAACAACTGGACCATGATCACTTCTAAGCTCGGAGATTATGAAGATGACTACCTCATACGCAGCTACGTATCATTCGTAGGATTAGGTGCTAACTTAGCCGAGGACGCCATCTATCCATTTACAACTACTGATGCCGATGGAGAGACCTTAGATGGATCTCAATCTTATACGATCCATATGGATGCCTCGGAGCTGCCTCCAGTACAAGGATTTTGGTCGTTGACTGCATATAATCCTGATGACTTCTTAATCGATCATGGTTATGACCGATATGCGATCAACAGTAATGATAAGCTACATTATAATGCTGATGGCTCTCTGGACTTAATCATACAATCTGCCCCCCCCAGTGATCAGTCTGATACCAACTGGCTCCCTGTGAGAGACGATCAAGAGTTCTCCCTGACCATGAGACTCTACTGGCCTGAACAAGCCATATTAGATGGCGAATGGATCCCGCCATCAGTAACTCGTAAGAATAAATAATTTATATAGTGCAACCCAGTTAGAGTTGTCCACGTCCTTAGAGCATCAAACCAAATGAATTGACTAAGCATACAATAGATAAAAGAGAAGAGCTGATCGAAGCCTGCAAGCGAGGCGAGCGATTAGCTCAGAAGAGGCTCTATGAAGACTATTGTGATGCTATGTACAATGTGTGTGTGAGAATGATCAATGACACTGATGATGCTGCTGATGCCCTTCAAAATGCCTTTATAAAGGTCTTTAAGAACATCAACAAGTTTCAATATCAAAGTACCCCTGGAGCCTGGATAAAACGAATCGTGGTTAATGAATGCATAGATCATCACCGAGCTAAGAAAGTGCACTTTGAGGAAATCAAAGATCATGACGCTGCTGAGGACGTAGACATCGAAGACGCACTGATCAGCGTACCTGCCATCAAGGCAGCAATGGATAAACTATCCGAAGGATATCGCTCAGTGGTGAGTCTATATCTATTCGAAGGATACGATCATACAGAGATTGCAGAGATACTGGGCATAACGGTTACCACATCCAAGACACAGTATCATCGAGCGAAGAAGAAATTGAGAGAATTATTGAAAGAATATAAAATCGCATGTTAATCGTGATGAATAACGGTTCAGATAAACTCCGGGATTATATAGGTCAAAACAGTAGCTCGTTTAATGATCTAAAAGCACCAAAAGGCCTTTGGGAACAGATAGAGCCACAACTTGATCCTGATAAAGGTCCAGGCAATGCCCTCAAGTGGATCATGGTCGCACTGGGTGTGTTCATGCTTGTAATGGCCGCATACTATTGGGGTAACACATCGAGAAAAAAACAGACTGTTCCGACTGAGGTGCAGCAAGTACTCGATGTCCAGACAGAAGCACTCGAATATGCAGATATACCAGATTTTCTGGAGACACAGCAGTATTATGACATGAAGATCTATCAGGTGTATGATGAACTCTTAGCTACTGATCCTGATAATGAACTGATACAAGATATAAACCAATTGGATGTGATACAGGATGAGCTGTTAGCTGATCTGAAGGAGGCCGAGGGCGTATATAAAGAGCGTGTATTGCATGCCATGATCCAAAATCAACAGACCAAGTTGAATTTATTAATGGATGTACTTGATCAAATCAAGACATCTGAAGAAGAGAAGAACAGATATGAATTATTTTAAAAATATGCTAAGCTGCGTACTTGCATTGAGCTTTACAGCTACTTGTTATGGCGGCCCGAGTGATTTCAAAGAATTCACAAGAACGATCTCAGAGGAGTTTGAGATTAAGTCGGGGGGCACTGTAGACATCTCCAATAAGTACGGCTCCATCGATATCAAGACCACTAATGACAATACGGTGTCAATCGTAGTAAAGGTCGTAGTGGAGGCTAAAGATGAAGATCGAGCCAGAGAGATTATGAGCAAGATCGACATCGCAATCAACAACTCAAGTACTAAAGTCGAGGCACTGACAAAACTGAATTTCAGCAACTCTCGCAATTGGCGTAAGAAAAATGAAAGCTATAAGATCAACTATACGGTGATGATGCCGATGGATGTCGATCTCGAACTCTATAATAAGTACGGGGATATCAGTGTCACATCCATAACTGGAGATGCAGATATAGAACTGCACTATGGCAACGGATACATGCAAGACATAGGCGAAGATCTCGAATTAGAACTTAGTTACGTATCCAGTTTTGAAACGGGTAACATCGGTGGCGACTTGGATCTCGATGCATCCTACTCACATGTTACTGCTGGAGATATCGGGGGTGATGGCGACATCGAATCTAAATACTCTCATATCAGCTTAGAAACAATCTCTGATCTCTCTATAGATTCAAAATATGACAAATACAAAATCAATACAGCGGATGAAATTGACGTAGACGGAAAGTATGACGACTTCAAAATAGAGAACTGTGGTTTTTTTGAAATAGATACCAAGTATACCGGTGTCAATATCGAAAACCTATCAAGAGGAGGGGATTTTTATACGGGTTATGGCAGAGTAATAATTAAGCACCTCCACCAGGACTTCAAACAATTGGAAATCGAAAGTGAGTACACTGGTTATGGTATAGGTCTGCAAGGTGGTGCAAAAATCTCTTTAGCCGCCAAGTATACAGATGTCGATATGCCAAGTGATACCGAGATAAGCTATCGTGATCGGGATGGCAGCAGTCTCTCCTTAAAGGCTCATTATAAAGATCCCAATGCTGGAAGCCTCACTGCTGAGATGCGCTATGGCGGTCTTAAGCTGAGAGGAAATTAGACCCACGCTATCGCTTAAATTCTTGCTACGATCCTGAGGGATCATTTTATATAACCGTATTCATTACCATACACATGCTGCATTATACAGCCACAGTTCTGCTATACATAGCTATAGTCATTCCGATCATACTAATAACAGCCAAGGACATTAAGAAGGATCGAAAAGTCTTAGTCCTCTTTGTTTCAATATTCATACTTAATCAGATGCTGTTGGCAATTCCTTGGTATATCCGAGAATTGGCAATAGGGACGCAATGGAACTGGACAGGTAAATTGATTGCTATAGCAGGATCTCTAATATTCTATAGAATCTTTCGCTCAGAATTCAAAGAACATGACTTCTTCACTCTCAAGCAAAAGCCTGGATCTGTCAAACCTAATATCATCCTAACTCTTGTCATCTCATTAATCGTAGTTGCCATGGGCATCTTTCTTTATGGAACCAACGAACCTGACCTTGAAACATTCTTTTTTCAACTTGGAATGCCATCGTTAGATGAGGAATTCGCCTTTAGAGGAATTATGCTTGGTCTCTTATGTACTGCGCTTAAATCTAATCTCAAAATAGGAACTATTAACCTGGGTAATCCATCCATAATAGTTACAGCTATCTTATTTGGTTTAGTTCATTCTCTCAATATCAATAGTCATTGGGAAGTTAGTCAAGACTGGCTCTATTTCAGCTATACCTTCGCTTATGGGTTGGCCTTGGCTTGGATGACACTTAAGAGCAAAAGTGTACTCTTCCCGATCATCTCCCATATCCTATCCAATGAGATCGGTACTATGATCACTTGGATAAAGTGAAAAGGAGGTGTTCTTGAACTGAACTGAAATTAACCGCAGTCGCCAAATACCTCCTCAAAACAGGCTAGCAAATGTACCTGCAACTCTTCATCAGAGTTAATAATAGAAATAGAACCGTCTGGCTGTTCTATTTCTATTGGGTAGACTAGTTCAAGATCAAAGTCAGCTAAATCATCTATTCCATTGATACCACATACTGTCTCTTGATCCAAGCCTGATATCGCCTCTACACTCCCATCAGCACAAACTACCTCTATAGGGAAGATCACATTGAAGCAAAGATTCTGGATGTTATCTACATCTACACTTTGTAGACATTCAAATAGCCCTCCAAAACAATCCTCAATTAGTGAGATAAAATCGTCGTCATTATTTAATTCTTGAGTGCCGTCTTCAGTTTCTACGCTCACAGGATAGACAAGATTTGGTTGCTGTTCTAAGTCAACATCATTATCTTCTAACCATACCTCTATAAAGGATTGAAGCTCTTCTTCGCTATTGAATTCTTGAAGGGACCCATCTGGGAGAATCACTGAAATGGGATAATTGATAGAGAAACAGAATAGATCTGTCTGACCAAATCCGATTGGCCCTGATCTCGGTGTTGCTAATAGTGACAGCCCGGCAGTTGAAAGATTCATCTCTTCGATTGGCTCATCATCAGATGAACAAGAGGCTAAACAGAATGCTATGACAAGAATTAAGCTCCAGATTTTATACTTTATGAATAGCTCCATGTTGATATGATTTAATTATAAACGTTGGAATGACAACAAATGTATTGTTCAGATTAAAACGCGATTAAGTCCTCAATCATATCCCTATTCCTAAGTGAGTGATCAATTTAACATCTCAGCAAGGCCTATACAAATGATTCACTATTGTATCATGCGTTTCTGTTCAAAACCTACTGTAAACTACAAATACTCTACATCCTACATCTAACTACAGCAGCTTAATAATTAATATGATCTTCAAAACTCGGGCTTATACTGTCGCCTATTGAGCACTCGGTGTAACCGATCATACTCTTTGAGCGCTTTTATGCTAAGCTCTTGTCATTACAGCTATTGCTGAGCACAAAAATTGTGGTTCCTACAAAAGCTCTACGTCTTCTTAGCGTAACCTTATAACACACCCCTTTAAGAGCAAACGAAATGAAAAATTTAATCACACTTATCCTCGCACTCTTAGTATCAGGATTAGCATTCGGCCACGATGTCGAATTAAGATTCACAGAAAACAGAGTAGAAGGAGATCTCTTATTCATAGATATTGACATTAAAGCAACTGACTACGACTTCAACTTAGCGAGTCACAGCATCAGAGCTTACT
>CAYPWL010000035.1:21525-33372 GCA_964414425.1 uncultured Saprospiraceae bacterium | reverse complement strand
TTATGATATTTCCACCACTTATCTCTAAATGAGGATAAAAAGCTATACACAAATGCATGACTCCAGTCAAATTAATGTTGAGGATTTTTTCAAAACCAGCTCTTTCGAACTCTTGTTTTTTATAAAAACCGTTCCAACGCAATTGATGAGTACATCTAATTCTTGGATGGTTTCTGCTAAAGCTTCAATGTCCGGTCCATTAGCGGCATTAAGCGAATGAAAAGTCATCGCTGTGAAATTATTGTTGTAATCTCCTACTGTTCTCGCACCTGTGATATGAACAGTTGCACCAGCTCCTACAAACTCCTTCGCAATACCATAACCAATGCCGCTTGATGCTCCTGTGATCAGGACTTTTTTGCCTGAAAAATTTAACGCGTTCTGTAAGTTCATAAATTAAGTTTCCGTGTATGAGTTGAGTGCTTATGACATGTTCCTTTACTATTGATCAATAGATTATGCAATGACATATTCATCAAAATTGACCGATTTGGTTTTGCACATATACTCCATGGTTCGACCGGGGTAATTGTTAGGGATATTTCCGTTCGCCGATTTATACCAACTATCCTCCACGGTTGCCCAGATCATTTCTCCCAATCGCTTTTGAGTAGATTGATGATAGGCTTTCATAGTCTCAGCACTTACTTCCATGGTTTTCAGTTTATTCTGCTTAACCGCCTGTGCGCATTGAGCGATATATTCCGCTTGGGCTTCACTCATCAATATGATGGAGTTATGACCCAAGTTGGTATTGGGTCCATACATCATAAATAGGTTAGGAAAGTTGGTAACGGCCATCCCCAAATAGTTAGCGGGTCCATCTTTCCATGCTTCTTTGATGGTTAGTCCTCCTTTGCCTCTGATGTCTAATCCTAATAGAAAAGGATTGGTTTTAAAACCTGTTGAATAGATTAAAACATCTACGTCGTGAGCCGTCCCATCTCCGGCGACTACGCCAGTTGAGCCAATAGCCTGAACGCCACCCGGAATTAACTGTACCGAAGGAAGCGCTAAAGCAGGGTAATACGTATCGGAAAATAAAATTCGCTTTGCCCCCATAGGGTAGTCGGGTGTTAGATGTCTGATAGTATCAGGGTCCTTAATATGCTTTTTGATGTAGTTAATGGTTTGTTGCTGATAGAGCTTACGCATTAAACCGTGGCTATTTTTCATCAGTAGGAATAGACCTCCACCCAATAACCAAATCTTGAGTCGATACATTCTTAATAGGATCGGAAATCGGCGAACCAGATTTTTTTCCCACTTTTTGTATGCCCTATCTTGCTTAGGCAACATCCAGTTAGGAGTGCGTTGAAAAACTTTCACCTTCTCTGCTGTCTTGGCAATTTCTGGAATGAACTGTACCGCACTGGCAGCATTACCGATTACACCAACCGTCTTCCCTGCTAAATCAACGTCATGGTTCCATTGCGCAGAATGAAAACTCGGGCCAGCATAAGTGTCCTTCCCTTCAAAATTCGGGATAGAGGGGTGGTGTAATTGTCCTATAGCCGAAACGAGCATATTACCCTGGTAGGTTTTACCTCCTTTCGTTTGGACCTCCCAGATGCCTTCCTTCTCCTGCCAGTGGGCGGCTACTAACTCTTCCCCAAAATGAATATGTTGATAGATCTCACGCTTGCAAGCTACATACTTGATATATTCCAAGATCTGTGGCTGCATAGACCATTTATATTCCCACTCTGGATAGGGCTCAAAAGAGTAACTATACAGGGCAGAAGGGATATCGCACTCTGCTCCCGGGTAGGTATTCTCTCGCCACGTACCACCTACGTCATCGGCTTTTTCGAGGATGATGAAGTCTTCGATTCCTTTTTCTTTTAGCTTGACAGCCATCGCTATTCCGGAGAAGCCTGTGCCGACTATTAAACAGCTATGTGTGGTATTGGACATGTTTCTTTCTTTTGATATTAAGGTTTGATTGATCCTTGAGCCGTTGAGCTATTGCTGATCACTAAACCTATATTTCTATTTAAGAATCCCAAATAACGGATTCCTCACAATAGCACTATCTGCTGACAATCGATTGGCTAAAACACAACCTGCCGAACCTCCTCCATTAATAATGTAATCAAACGTCTGCTGCATATACAATTATTTCTCAAATGACGAATATAGCAGGATGAAGTTAGGCGAGAAGTCGGTTTGAACCCTTGAAATACTTTAAGAAATGAGATTTTGTTAATAAAAAAGGGTTCAAATCAAGTAGTGGGGTAGCCTACACAGTGACCTTATCCCAATACTCATATTTTGCTTGGTACTTAATATATACATCACTCGAAACTGCCCGTAATAGACTCTTAACATACTGGCGATCGTCCTCAAATCGCAGGTGCTCCAGGGTGTTATAGACCACTACTTCATTTTCGGACAAAATACTGCTCAGTTCAGATTGAAATCGTTGATTCTCGCTCTGGAGCCTTGATTTCAGATCATTTGTTGACTGAAATATTAAATTTCTATTTTGCTCATGCTGCTTCAATATCTTACTAAGACTTGATTTTCTATGGTTTGATATATTCAAATATTGAGCCCACTTATCTGCCTGCTTAGCGGTTATTTCATCAATTACTTTTTCACTCAGTTGTCCTGAACTCTCAATGGTAAGAGCCAACAGGCAAATCATAAATGATACAAGAATTTTATTGATCATATTTAAATATTTTTTCGTTTAAAACTATCTATTGTTTATTCATGAATTTTCTGACAAATGAGGCTATTCCTATAACCATATAGAACTGACCTAACATGGATATCAATACTGTCAATGACTTAGCAGAAGAACAAGAATTGTTGCCGCACTCTAATCCTGTGGTTTGATTAGTTTCATGATCTCAGTCGACTTATTATCGAAACAGCAATAGAAGATTACGCCTTAGCTATATACTCGACGCCATCACTTACTCTATCTGAACTCATACCCTACTGTCACATAAAATGACCTACCATCGGATGGAATGATCCCTGGGCCAGGATAGCCCGTCGCACGTCTGGTAAAGTAGTCCTCATCCAATAGGTTGTTGAGACCCGCTGAAATCTCAATAGCTCCAAAGCTCTGAGTGATATTAAAATCTATGATCGAGTACGCTGGTATCGTTCCGATGATTCCGCTGCGTGAGTCTCCCCCAAAGACAGACTCTGAGTTCTGTGCATCAGTAAACTGCTCAGACAGATAGGTATATTGAAGAGAGGTACTGAACTGTCCAATCTTATAGCTTACTCCCGTCTTAAGATTAACCTGAGGTACAAACTCGACACGCTTACCGATTACATTGTTCTCATCTGAGGATGTATAGCGAGAGTATGTAAAAGCCGCATTGACAAACCACTTGAGACTATAGCCCTTAGGGCGATCACTCAACAAGTTGGTGATATTGATATCAGCGAATGATTCTACACCAATGATCGAGGCATTGCCAATGTTAGTGCGAAGCCTGTTAGCACGATCATCAAGGATAACACCAATGCGATCTTGATACTGGATGGTATATGCGCCAAGATCAAAAGAAATACTCTTGGCCAACCTACCCCTCAAACCAATGTCCGCAGTAAAGCCGCGCTCATCTCTCAGATCAGGATCAACGATAAATGTGGGATTGACTACTCGGATATCGCTAAAGGTGACCGATCTGTAGTTCTGTGAGATATTAGCATAGAGCGTTGTATTCTTAAGCTTCTTATAGTTTAAGCCAATACCAAAAAGTGCAAACGTCCTTCGCAAGGTCCGATTATCTTCCAGCTCCTGATTGAGGAGCGGATTACCCGCATTGTCAAATACAACTTGATTAAATGTACCCGCAGTGGCTGTATTGATGTGCTCTATCCTTACACCAGGTATAATCGAGACATCCTTGTCCAGATAGATGATATGCTCAGCGAATAGCGCATAGTTTCGATTAGGAAGATCAAAGTTGGATTGATTGGGATAGTCTGGAAACTGATCAGTAGCTAAGCCAAAATCTGCATTTACACCTGTCGTACCGGGGCCTTGTAGAGATGTGTTGTTAGATTGATAAACTTTAGCACCCAGTAAGAAAACGGCATTTTTATTAAGGAGTTGGTATCGCTTGAGATACTTTGCTTCAAGGCCCCAGTTATTGAAATCATCAATGATCAAGTCTCGTGGACTGATGAAATTACCATCGGCGTCCTGCTCATCGAGACCCGTAATGGGGTTCTCATTAAGGTTAATAGGATTCCCCCTAAACCCAACGGCCGAACGTGCCGCCCTCAACCCGAACAAACTCAGACTCAGTGTAGCACTTGGATCAATCTTATGACTCAATCTCAGGTTGTAGAGGAGATAGTCCACGCCAAACCAGTTACGCTCCCTGGTGCTCTGTCTTGGGTCCTCCAGAAACTGATCATCTGTCAATCCACCAGCTTGCTGAGAGAGATAATTAAAATAGGTCAGCTCACCAGTTAAGGTCGTCTTCTTGCTGAACTCATATCCCACCGTCGTAAACAGGTTAATCGACTCAAATTCAGAATTATCTCGATAGCCATCTCCTGTTTTATAGTTCACCCCGACGTTGACCGTAAGTGCTTCAGCTTTATAACCAATCTGATTGTAGGAGTTCAACAATCCAAAAGAACCAACAGTCTGTCGAGTATTAATCGAGAGTCCCTCTTGACCTGCAATATCCCTTAGCTTGAAGTTGATCAAGCCGCCAAATTGTGTTCCATATTGAAGTGAACTTGCACCACGTACGACTTGAATCTCTTCGATTGACTCAGATGGTGGTGTATAGTAGCTCTCGGGATAGCCCAGCACATCAGCACTGATGTCATATCCATTCTGTCGTGTATTGAAGTTAGCCGTACGGTTAGGATCAAGTCCTCGACCGCCAATCCCCAGCTGGATTCCGCCGTTGTCACCCTCGTAGATGTTTAGGCCTGCAATCTGAGCGTAAATCTCTCGAGCATTGTTAGTAGCAAGATTTCCTTTGAACTTATCAAGCAGGATGACTTCCGTCTTCTTACCAGCAAATATTGAGGTCCCCTCGACATCTTTGAGCTGCTTAAGGCTGAACAGTTCGTCCCGCCTTGCGGCAATCTCTATCGCAGACAACTCAATGCTAAGCCTTGAGGTATGGACCACTACTGAGTTCCCTGAGCTCTCTCCGAGATTAAAAGTGGTAATCTCATAGTTTTCTGAGAATAGTGTTAAGCTCTTAGTCTGCGAAGCCTCAAGTTGGATTCTGACTTCACCAGCCTCATTGGACGGTAGGATGATTTGAGCATCATTGTCATATAGATCATAGCTCAAGACTTGCAGATCACTGACGGTATCTATGGCGGTCACCGTGATAGTTCGCTGCCCATAACCATTGATAACGAGCAATACCCATAGAACTGCTCCATATACGACTCTACTCATCTTCTATCGGTTTAATATAGTCCTTATGCCACAGACTATTCTTTAGTTTAGTTAGATCTACGTCGGGATCAATATAAGTTTGACTTCTACGGCCATTAAGTGAGGCATAGCTCTCCACATAGATTTCAATATTCTGATGCCCTTGACTGGCAAAATGATCTCTTAGGATATGTGCGTATTCGATCATAAAGTCAGGCTGAGTGCTCATTTCTTTTTCTTGAAAGGCCGTGAGAAAGTCATCATTCTGCACATAGAAAAACTGACCCGTCTGTCCATCGACCACCTTAAAGTTTGCATAGCCTGTTTTTTCCATAAGCATCACCCTCCACGAAAATCGATACCCTTGCTCAGTCCAAAACATATTACCCGGATAGGCCCATACTCTCAATGGGATCAGTATCTGCAATCCTAATACAGCTGCCACAACCCAGACATTCAAATTAGGGATCGTTAACACAGCGCTATTAGCAGCCCACGTACGCTGTTTTTGACCCAGTCGTGGTAATAGGTTCTTAACCGTCAAGATCACGCTCTCGTGAAAATCACCACTCATAAAGATGAATACTGCAGCGATCATCAGATATGGGAACATACCAATAGGAAACAAAATGGATGTCATAATGTGAAAAAACAGTACCGCTATGAATGCTAACACCCTGGTTTTAGTCCACATCAGAAAGAATGGGATAAATAAATCATATAGTGCTCCGCCCCAACTGAAAGCATAATGACTCCACTTATATTGAAATAAGCTACCCAGTACAGGTATATCTTGATGTGTCGGCAACCATAAGGTCAAGGGCATAGCTCTGCACATCCAGTCATGATTGAGCTTGGCAAGCCCGGCGTAGATATACACCAATGAGATAAATACTTGAAGTGATAAGATCGTCCACCTCGGCACACTTACGATATCTCCACCGCTCATAGATGCATCCAGCGAAAACATACTATTCATCGGAAGCCAAATCATCAAAAAACTGAGGACAGACACGAAGTAATAATGATTGAGATAAGTCGTCTTATCCATCAGCTCCACATAGGTGAAGATCAAGAAGAACAAAATGATACTCAGGCGATACTGATACCCCACCATGATTGTTGTCGCCAAAATCGCCATCAAAGCAAACAGTACATAGGTCCACTGTCCTGGAACAGTGACAAAGTCAAAACCTAAATAGTGAAAATGAAACTTAGGGTCGAGATAAAGCTTTTCAATCCAGCCATTGTACCAAAATCTACAGGTACTAATCAACATTACAACCCCAAATAAGACACGAAAGACCGCTAATGGAGCGGCCTTAGTTTCTTGATTTATATGTCTGGACAGTGCATCAATCACCGTCGGCGTCTACGAAATCTACCTGGATATTGAGCGCTTGCAACATATCAACCTTGAGCAATATCACAGCCCGTTGTAGTTCATCATAGGCCTGTAGCATGCGGACATTATCCTGCTCAATCTGGAGGACGAAATCATCCATAAGTCCATCGATCTCTGATTGAGCGATAGCCCACTGATCAATAATTGCTGTTGCGACAGATCCCGTACCATTGGCAGTTGCTACTGCATCAAGGTAATCGTCTAAGCCGAACCCCATGTCAAACCCCTCAGAAGATCTACCCATGAAGAAGTCTCTTGTAGCTTGAAACCCTGCCAAGAATAACTGCTTGCTATATATTCGTGAAAACGGCGCTTCTACATTGGCGCTAATGGCCGAATTAGAAAAGACGCCAGCTGGTATTCCTATTTTTCCAGCACGTAAAAATCTCTCGTAATAAAATATGAAGTCATTGACTATCTTATCCGTCGATGCTGTAGCTGATGATCCATTATTAGCGATGAAAGCCACTCTAAATCCATTATTCCAATCGTCCACGACCTCCGTAGTAAGGGCATCTAATCTGTCTACTACGTCACTCAGATACTGCATATAGCTATCATTGCTGAGTAACGCTACAATACCCTCCTCATTATCCGCAATGCCAAACAAGAGATAATCCAAAGCTGGGAATCCCTGTGTGTCAAAATTAGAAGGCAACTGTAAATTGTAATCGCCCGAAGAAATATTGGACTCAATCGCAGCAACATCTGTTGGGTAGATATTAGTGAAGTTGCGTAGACCAATCGCCTCTGCTTGACCGATATCAAATATCGATACCGATTGCCAAGAGAGATAAGCCTCTAACCATGCTGACCTAAGAGCAGTCAAGCTACCAACCGAAGGATCGGAGACAAAAGCATCTTTACTCGTCTGTAGACCCTCCAAGGCACCTTGATAGTTCTCAAGAGCAGGGATAATGATATTGTCAGCCATATCGGATAACAACTCACTCCGCTCAAATGACACATCCATATTCATGGGATCGGGACCCATAGGACCAGAATCACTATCGCCGCATGAGCTAAAACTCAATGCGGCAATGGTAATACATACTATAAGATTATGTAGTCTCTTCATGTTAATTTACTTGGGCTGCCATATCAACTGTGAAGTCAAATCTTGCAGCAATTGCTTCAGATATCTCGTCAAGGATTGCAGGGGTAACATCCCAAAAGCCATTGCCCGCCACTAACTGCTCGATGAATCCATCAACTTCATCTACTGTAAAGTATGACGCACCCGTTTCTGGGTTTCGTGTGAACCTTAGGCTATATATGAATCCATACCCCTCTGATAAATCATGGAACGTCGGGCCGTAATTATTCCCTTCTGTAGGCAATTGAATCTTCCCTTGTTGCAGATAGTAGACTGCTCTCACGGCTATCACCGTAGAGATCAATCTGCGAAGTTCTGCCGATTGCTGATCTCTTACTTCATAATTCTTAGCCACGATAGCAGCCCGCCCTAAAGTGATCGCCTCAAAAATATCATCAGCAATACCAGCGAAATCTGAATCACCCTCTACTCTACCCAAGTACTTGTTGAGGAAAGCGTCATCGTCTCCCACCGTAGGTGTAGGATTCGTAACATCTTGAGCCGTCCCATAGAGATACCCATATGCCTCGTCCCAGAAGTGCTCCATCTGCGTATCAGTGCCGTTATCATTGCGTGCTACCTCGTTATCATTATCTATTCGGTTAGAACCCGAATCAAGGAAATCAGGACTCAAGTAGTTATTAATCATCTGATCCGCCATGAGCGCACCGATTAATCCCTTGTTCACTGCCTGGTCATACTCAAGTCCGCCGCCATTGACATATCTCACAGATGAGCCATCGGCTATCTGCCCCGCTACGCCAGGTGAAGCAAGCTCATTCCAATTCGGATAGACTTCCTCAACTTGTGCTCGTATTAAATCTTCAAAATCTTGTTTTCTCTGAACGCTCTCAACTGTATTGCTTGCGAAGAAATCATTGGATGCAGCCACCTTACCTCTGATACTTCTGGTAGAATTATTTAAGTCTGCATTGTTAAATGGAGATACATCATCACCAGTAGCGCTCTCATTGTTGTACATCTCTAAGAGAGATACATCAGTCTGCGTAGGATCTTTCATGGCACTGATTAATTCAGTCGCCATCAAAATCCGCTCTGTCTGTCCAGTAAATGATACCGTCGATACACCATCTCTTACAAACTCATAGGTGGCAGGAGCACTAACAGTGTTATCAATCGTTATTGGATCGTCAGTACATCCAAAAACAAAAGTGGTGAAGACGAAAAGTATGAGGTAGGTATAATTCTTCATTGGTTGTATTTATGATGCAAATGTAGTCTCGCAAACAACCTATAATTCTAACCATATTTAGAAATATTAATTCGCTTATTAGTAGTGGTCTACCTAATTTTGTTAGCCTTGATTTAAGACTTTTTGCCCTTTTTACTACTCTTGGCAAGTGGATTAAATGTGAGACAGCGTTCGATCCAATATTCGAGTTGCACATCCGTATCAATTGCGTCCATCTCAATGAATATATATCCCTTCATCGAACGCCCAGTAAAATTCATGATATTCACCCCTTCAACCTTCAACGCCTCCTCGTAACCCTTAAGCCCTATGCGTGCCATGAGTTGATCTTTTATAATGCCACATAGTATCTTATCATCCATCATATAGCATAGACCTCCCATCATTTTTTTCACTAAAAACTCAACCTTTCTGCTGATCAAGATTTGATCTATGCGTTCTGCGAGATACTCATCATAAGCCATGTTGCTAAGATACATTCTACAATTTTCAATTAGGACAAAGGCAAAATGTCACTTTAATCATGGACATATTGAAGATATATTAGGATGGAATGAGCTGCCTGATGACCATTATTCTAATCTCCCAATTGAGGACTGGTGTATCAGGAAACAAGTAGGTCTGTAGAGGCCATTATGGGTGATTTTTACCTTAATATGCGTTGTATTGCCTTTCTACAATTCAGCTACTAATCAAATATTTAATAGATCCGCAATAGAACATATCGAAAAAATTAATGTTACATTACCATAGTGTAGGCGAAATTAGAATCCGCCAACACATGCATTTATTGAAATTTTATTTATTAACCTAAAAACATGTTCGAATGGATATTAAAGTTGAAAGAGGGACTATAGATGGAACTAATTACTTTGAGACATATGCTCGGCAATCTCTCCAAAAGTATTTCACTAACTATCCTTTTGTTGAATCAATTAAGGTTTTTTTTAGGGGAAAAAAACATCCTTATAAAAAGGTAAAACTACAAGCACGATTAAAAGGCAAAGACGTTTTTGTCGAAGGTACAGGAGCAAGGCACGATTTAGCACTTGATGTGGCTTCAACAAAACTGCGAACGCAAGTAGAGAAGTATAAGTCTAAACGCTACAAAACAGCGTCATAACAAACAGAAAAAATGGCTTCGTCAAATTGACGGGGCCATTTTTATTTCAGAGAACACGTTAATCACTACCCAGCAAATACCATAGGGCAACGCTTGCAGTTAGACTTTCCCTTCTTTTTAAATTTTTTACAGCACTTCTTTTTACACGATTTGGCCATAATACTTCTTTGATGCAAAACTAACCCGAGGTAAGGCCAATAGAAATAGCACTTATTTGACATACTCTGCCTAAAGTTGCAAGACTACCCTAACAATATTGGGTAAACTTTTTATGTCATCCCAATTAGAGTCTCGTGTTATGCAAGAATCATTGCTTATAGATCTCATGACATCAAGGATAAGCTCCGTATGTCCTAATTGCGATGGCTGAGCTCATCATCATTAAAAATTTAGTCTATCGATCCGAATGCAACCATGCCAGATTCATTATAACCATTAGCGTTCTTACCAGGGGCCCCAATGATGAAGTTGACACCATCTGTAGCCATTGCATCATTTTGATTAATATTTCTGTTATGTCCAAAATAATCTAAAGCCTGAGGTGTATCTGCCATAACTGTGCGATTATAGTTCCAGCCATTATTGTAGTGATGGATTTCGACGACACCTACATTTTGTGTTCCATTCACAGTGGTGCTTTTACCGATCATTAAGTAGTCGATCTTTAATGAAACTGATAATCCAAATGAAGTTGTCGGAAAATCGGCTTGACTACTTAAGCTGGTTTCTAAGACCCATTGATTAGCGACTAATTGAAACAGATGCACATAATCATTTGAACCAGGATCAGCTATCGCCAACCAGTTTCCTGAAACAGCGAAAGATTTACCAAAATTAGGGAAGTTACCAGGAGGCACGGGATTGTCGATGATGGTTTCTTGACTCAACAGGTTTCCAGTACGCTTTACTACATGTACTTTCTGAGAATTTGCATTGCTTACCAAAAGGCGACTATCATCCATCGACATGCCTGTACCAAAATTGGTATTATCTTGATTTTGCTCAGATGTAAAAAAAGCTACTTGCTGCCATATATTATTGATTAATTGATAGATAAACACCCCACCCTCATTGACGTAAGTGACTCCATTTCTTTCGATATCCTTCCACTGGGTCGAAATAGCTAAGTATTCTCCAAACAGCTCTATGGTAGCGCCAAAAGCTTCATTGCCAGTTGGGTTGTCAGAGTTGATTACAGAGTGTTCAGTCCAGACCCCATTTACCTGATGGTACATATAGACTTGTCCATTGCTACCAATAAAAGATCCTTTACCAATTGCTATCCAATCTTCAGTGATGGCTACTGCTTCTCCAAAGCGAATAGTACTCGCTTGGGCAAAGTCTTCCGTTTTATATATTTCGGTCCAGTTAGCCCCATCATATTCATATAGATAGGCATTACTTCCTGCCCATACAACGGCATAGTTGCCATATATAGCTACATCTTCTCCCATTCTATGGAAGTCTCCTTGAGTACTTACATCGGAGGCCACATGAAATGTTTCGCAACACATAGGTGTGACATTAGGCGTATTATTAAAGGTGCCCGTAACACTGCAGGTCATCAAGCTGCGCCATTGGCTGCCATCATATCCTTCGAAGTCATGCGTATTAGGATTCCATCTGA
>CAYPWL010000035.1:0-21425 GCA_964414425.1 uncultured Saprospiraceae bacterium | reverse complement strand
CCATCTGAACTGATCCCGAACTTCTGTGCACTATTATAAGCGAAGATGATCGGAGAGAACAAAATATTATCTTCATCAGAAGTGCCCGCTTTAGGTTTAGCATTAAATGCCCTTTTATCTACAGCATTATTTTGAAACCATAGCCTTACAAAATCATTGTCTTCAGTCTCTATCAAAGTCAACTGAGGTCCTGATGAAGAAGAGTTGTATTCTATTTCTGTGTGTTGAGCTGTAAGCGATACTGAGAAGATGACGAATCCAACAAGAATGGTGATGAGTGGTTTCATTTTATCTGATTTTCCTCAAGAGTACAAACTTGATTGGATGCAGAATTTACCCATATGGGTGGTTTTGGTCCGTCCGTATATATATCACAACTCAAACTGATAAAGAGTGGTGATCTGATCCAAATTCAGACTTAGCGATATGTCGTGCTTGATAAGAATAATAACTTAACAAATTGACATATCGAGTTAATCTGCCTTTCTGCTTAAATTGCTGCGCATTATTCTATCAAATTTTAATACTAATCGACCTAAGCATGATCTATCGTATACTTCTACTCATTGTACTAATCATCTGTACCACACAGTTAGGACTGGCTCAAGATAATGAGGCTCAGAGCGCCCTCGAAAAATTTGACATAAGCGGACTTAGTTTTAGAGGCATAGGACCAGCTATTACCTCAGGTAGGATATCACATATAGCATTAGCAGGTGAGTCAAAGCCCTCTACTTATTATGTAGCTACCTCGTCAGGAGGAGTATGGAAAACTGATAACTGGGGTACAACCTTCAAACCAATATTTGACAGTCAAGGATCCTATTCTATAGGATGCGTAACCGTCGATCCACATAACCCAAATGTAGTTTGGGTTGGTACAGGTGAAAATAACGGTCAGCGTAGTGTCGCCTATGGAGATGGCGTGTATAAATCCGTTGATGGTGGAGCAACCTGGCACAATGTCGGCCTGAAGAATTCAGAACATATCGGCAACATCGTCGTGCATCCTGACAATTCCGATATCGTATATGTATCTGCAATCGGCCCATTATGGGCAGCAGGAGGCGACAGAGGTTTATACAAGACCGTTGACGGAGGCAAAAGCTGGGAAACCATCTTAACGATAGACAAGCATACCGGCATCAATGAAATACATCTCGACCCTCGTGATCCTAATATAATGTATGCTACAGCACATCAGAGACGCAGACACGTCTTTACCTACATCAGTGGAGGTCCACAATCTGGCATCCATAAGAGTACCGATGGCGGTAAGACATGGACTAAGATCAACAAAGGGCTACCATCAGTAGATTTAGGACGTATCGGAATGGCTATATCTCCTGCGGATCCCGAAAAACTTTATGCTATCGTTGAAGCCGCTCAAGGCAAAGGTGGGTTTTATCGATCCACTGATCGTGGAGCAAGCTGGTACAAGCAAGGCTCCTACTCTACCAGCGGCAACTACTACCAAGAGATCATAGCGGATCCTATAAATCCTGAACGCATCTATGCGATGGATACTTGGATGAAAGTATCTGACGATGGAGGTAAGACATTTAAAAATGTCGGCGAAGACTTCAAGCATGTCGACAATCATAGTATCTGGATCAATCCTGCCAACACGGATCATCTCCTTGTGGGATGCGACGGGGGCATCTATGAAACCTATGACAAGGGGGCTAATTGGGACTTCAAGGCCAACTTGCCAATCACTCAATTCTACAAAGTCGCAGTGGACAATGATTATCCATTCTATAATGTCTATGGAGGAACGCAAGATAACTTTAGTTTGGGTGGTCCATCGAGGGTGATTACGACCCATGGCATACAGAATAGTGATTGGTTTATCACACATGGTGGAGATGGATTCGAATCTCAGGTAGACCCTGAAAATCCTAATATAGTATATGCCCAATCTCAGTATGGTGTCCTCGTACGATATGATAAACAGAGCGGCGAAGAGGTTGGTATACAACCCAAAGAGCGTAAGGGAGAAAATGGATACCGATGGAATTGGGATGCACCCCTGGCAGTAAGTCATCATAAGAGCGGGAGACTCTATTTTGCCGCTAACAAACTATTCCGCTCTGACGATAGAGGAAACTCTTGGTCAGTATTAGGAGATGACCTGACTGCCCAGATCAATAGGAACGAGCTTGAGGTCATGGGTCAAGTCTGGGGTATTGACGCTGTTGCCAAGAATGGATCGACCTCACCATATGGTACGATAGTAGCCTTCTCAGAGTCTCCAATTGACAAAAATCTCCTGGTCGTAGGTACTGATGATGGACTGATACAAATCAGTCAAGATGGAGGCGAGAGTTGGAACAGGGTATCAAATTTTCCTGGAGTTCCTGATCGCAGCTATGTTAATGCCGTCTATGCTTCTCAACATGACAAGAATGTGATCTACGCTGCATTTAACCATCATAAGTACGGAGACTTTAAGCCGTACATCATGAAGAGCAACAACTCAGGTGCAACATGGACATTAATCAGTAATAATCTTCCAGAGAGAGGCAGTGTATACGCTATTGAAGAAGATCATGTCAATCCAAACCTCATCTTCTGTGGGACAGAATTCGGAGTATTCTTTTCACCAAATGGTGGTAGTGAATGGAAGCAACTCAAGGCTGGGCTACCGACCATCGCAGTACGAGATATCGCCATACAAAAACGCGAAAATGATCTGGTACTTGCAACTTTTGGGCGAGGATTTTACATATTGGACGATTACACCGCATTAAGGGATATCACCACAAAACAAGATGTGGACGAAGCGAGATTATTCTCCGTAAGAGATGCGCTGATTTATGAAGAAAGTAGTCCATTAGGACTACCAGGCAAGGCATTTCAGGGAGATAGTTACTACACTGCCGACAACCTTGGCTCAGAAGCCGTGATCACTTATTTACTTACGGAGGACGTCAAAACACTCAAGCAAAAACGCCAAGACCAAGCAAAGAAAAATACGAAAGACAATAAGGACAATCCATATCCATCATATGAAGAACTGTTAGCGGAAGGCGATGAGATAGCTCCTCAAGTGCTGTTTACCATAACTGACGCAGAGGGTCATGTGGTCAGAAAAATGCTGAAGAAACCAACAAAGGGCATCAAGAGGTTTACGTGGGATATGCGATACACATCTAAGGATGCAATATCCCTGTCAAGCGCATCATTTTATAATCCATTCGCCGGTACACCAGAAGGAACTCTTGTAGAGCCCGGCACATATAATATCTCCATGGCAATGATCATTGATGGTGCGGTACAGGAGGCCATTGACACTAAATCATTCAATATAAAGCCATTAAATAATACTATTCTCCCTGCCGAGAACCGAGCTGATGCTGTAGCTTTCCAGCGAGAAGTTGCTGAATTATCAAGATCTATCGAAGGTGCTCAGCGCATGGTGAGTGAGATAGAGAATAAGATGAAATATCTTAACAAAGCGATCGAACTGATTGAGGAACCGTTAGGAACATACAGTAAGGATTACAACCAAATCCAATCGAAGCTTAAAGAACTCAAAACGTCCTTACAGGGTGATCGGGTAAAGAGTCGCTTGGATATAGACCAAATACCGTCGCCAGCCAGTCGAATTGGATGGATCGTGTATGAAAGCAAGTACTCAACATCAACTCCTACTCAGACTCATCGAGAGAGTCTCGCTGTAGCACGGGAGGAGTTTGAGCCGATACTAACTCAACTCCGTTCGCTTGTCAATAATGAAATCGATAGTCTGGAACAAAAACTCGAAGACGCCGATGCTCCATACACACCTGGCAGGGCAATTAAGATGATACAAGACAATTGATGGGCTTGATCTCCCTTTACAACTAAATGAATGATGATTCCATTTATAAATCAATAATTAAATTAACCGTGATGAAGAAACTATTACTCCTACTCCTTTTATTATCCCAATTTCTTGTACTCTCTGGACAAGATGACTCGGGTGAAGCAAGCCAAGATTCCACTAAGACAGACGTAGAGATTGCCGCAGAAAAATATGAGAAACTCATCACTGAGGATGCGGTCAGCACTGAGGGCTTGTTCATGACTCATGAGGTAGACGGCAAGCACTATTTTGAGATACCTGACAGCCTACTTGATACTGAAATCCTCATAGTGTCCAGGATTTCTGGATTTGTTAAGAATCTGAACTTCGGTGGTGCTGGTGTAAAATCAAGGCCTCAGCAAGTCATCCGATGGCAGAAAATGGGTAAAAAGCTTGTACTGCGTTCTGTATCTTACAATAGCGTAGCTAGCAACGAAGATCCCATATACAAATCTGTAAAGAACAACAACTTCGAGCCCGTCATTATGGTGTTCGATGTCAAAGCAAGTGGCGAGGGCACCTCCGTTATAGAGATTGATGGATTATTCACCTCAGACATACCGATGATTGGTGCTGTCTCAGAACGTCAGAAGAAGAGCTTTGGCATAAAAGGCCTCGATAGTAAGAGGAGCTTTGTCACCTCAATGAGGAGTTTTCCAAGAAATGTAGAAATCAGACATGTCCTCACCTATAGAGGAGGGACTGACTTGCCTGATAATCGGATTACAGGAACGCTGTCTGTAGAGATGAACCAATCTTTCATCCTACTCCCAGACGATCCGATGGAGCCTAGATATTACGATCCTCGTGTAGGATATTTCTCAGTGAGTCAGACGAACTATAGCCTGGATGATCAACGCACAGAGACTGAACGATTCATCACTAAGTGGCGCATGGAACCGAGTGATCCCGAGGCATATGCACGAGGGGAACTTGTAGAGCCGGTCAAGCCAATCATCTACTATATTGATCCAGCTACTCCTACTGAGTGGGTACCATATCTGAAGCAAGGTGTTAATGACTGGCAGAGTGCATTTGAGAAGATAGGCTTTAAAAATGCGATCTACGCTCTCGAAGCTCCGACTCCAGAAGAAAACCCAGATTGGTCTCCTGAGGATACGAGATACTCTGTAATCAGATATGTCTCTACAGATATCCAAAATGCTCAAGGGCCACATGTTCATGATCCAAGGACAGGCGAAATCTTAGAATCAGATATCATCTGGTATCACAATGTGATGCGCTTATTAAGAAACTGGTTCTTCATACAGACAGCTGCCATCAATGAGGATGCAAGAGGTGTAAACTTCAAACAAGAAGTAATGGGCCGACTGATCAGATTCGTGTCGGCTCACGAGGTTGGACATACATTAGGACTGCCACACAACATGGGATCCAGTGTAGCCTATCCGGTTGATTCATTGAGATCAGTAACTTTCACACAGAAGATGGGCACAGCACCGTCTATTATGGATTACGCACGATTCAACTATATCGCACAACCCGAAGATGGAGATGTAGGTCTCATGCCTAATATCGGAATCTATGATGACTGGTCGATAAAATATGGTTATGAGCCTATCGAAGGTGATAAGATCAAAGAGAAAGAAGTTCTAAATGAGTGGGTACTCAGCCATGCTGGAGATCCGCTATATCGCTATGGTCGTCAACGAGGGCTACCTCTGGATCCGACTGCACAGACAGAAGACTTAGGTGATGACTCTATGCTCGCCAGTGAGTACGGCATCAAAAACTTAAAGCGCATCATGCCCAACATTGCTGAATGGGCATACGAAGCTGGCGAAGATTATGATCAAATAGAAGATCTGTACAATCAGGTCTCTAATCAGTTTAATAGATACATAGGACATGTTGTAGGTAATGTAGGTGGTGTAATCGAAATATTCACCTCTCAAGATCAGCAAGAACCTACCTATGTACACCAGAGTAAGAGCAAGCAAAAAAGAGCGATTAACTTCCTCCATGCACAAGTGTTCAATACGCCGCACTGGTTAATAGATGACGAATTGACACGCAAATTTGAGCCAGAGGGTATCGTTGACCGCATAGGTGGCATACAGGATCGAACACTTAGAATACTATTCAACAATGATAGACTTGAGCGTATGGCGGAAAATGAAGCACTCAACGGTGCTCAAGCCTACAGCCCTTATGAGCTATTTGACAATGTGAGTGAGAGCATCTTCAGCGGTGGCAAGCGTGCTGGAAGCGATGTATACACCAGGAACCTCCAACGAGCTTTTGTGGCAAGAATGGAAGCCTTGATGGATAATGATGACGACAGATCTGAGGTGCCAAGTTTAGCTCGAGGTACGCTGAGCAAGCTCTATAAAAACCTTAAGGTTGCTAAAAACTTGAGTTCGGCCGAAGACTATCATGTCGCTGATCTACATCAAAGAATCGAGGATATACTCGATGCGGACGATTAAATACAAGATTGATAAGGCTTAAAATGACCTGATCATTAAAAAATAAGTAGCCGATCTTATAGAACTATTTCTGAGGTCGGCTACTTCATGTAGACCCTTTATATCTTGAATTAATAGCAGCACTAAATGTCTTTCCATCTTGCTCAAATCAATATTGCCCAAATGAAGGGAGTAAATTTGGATGATCCTATCATGCATGGTTTCACCTCTCGACTTGATGAGATTAACGCCATTGCAGAATCACATGACGGGTTTATCTGGAGATTAAAAGATGAGAACAATAACGCAACCAGTTATAACCCATTTGACAACGAGCAGTTGATCATCAATATGTCTGTCTGGCGTGACGTAGACAGCTTATTTCGATATGTCTATCATAGCTCGCACAGAGAGCTCATAAAGGGTAAAAAAGAGTGGTTCCAAAATCTTGGAAAGCCACATATGGCCATGTGGTGGGTAGAAGCAGGACATACTCCGACTCTCTCAGACGCCAAAGGCAAGCTGGCATTAATCGAACAGCTGGGGGCTTGTCCAGAGGCTTTTCATGTAAAACATCTGTTTGATCCAAACGGTAACACTATTACTTATGAACGATAATCCTTCTGTCTTACTCTTAATTGACATCCAACGAGGAATGGACTTCGTGGACTACTATGGCGGAGAACGCAACAATCCATATGCTGAGGAAAATGCTGCAAAGATCCTGCGACACTGGCGCACTAAAGCTTGGCCTATCTATCATATAAGGCATAGTTCACAACTCAAGGATAGCCCACTACATGCTTCCCACGAAGGATTCGCCTTCAAACCAGAGACCGCACCCGTAGCTGGAGAACCGATCATCACCAAGGATGTAAATAGTTGCTTTATCGGAACAGACTTATTCTCGCAGCTCAAAAACAAAGGGTATCAATCTGTAATAATGGTAGGATTAACGACTAATCATTGTATCTCCACAAGTGCTCGCATGGGTGCTAATCTTGGCCTTGACATTACGGTTATCTCAGATGCAACAGCGGCATTTCGACAAGTTGGAGCATATGGTGAGGTGTTTTCTGCCGATACTGTACATCGAGTTTCATTAGCTAATCTAAATAATGAATTTGCGAAAGTGATTAGTACGGATGAGTTGATTGACCAAGTCTCCTCTTAAGGTGGACTCAGTTGAGCTTCTTTTTGTTTGTTCGGCGCTTTAGATTTGGACTAAGCCACATCTCATCGAGCTATCGGATCTATCAGAAACCTTCCTGCAACTAATCTAAGCCTTCACGGTTATCTTAAAGAGCTTCCTACCGTATGAACAAACGAATCAACTTAGGTGGCACTGGAGAGTCATTGCAATTTTTACATGCCAACGCCTATACCCCCGAGTGTTACAATACCCTTCTCAAACCATTTACAGCGAAGTACAATGTGCATCTGTATCGGCAGCGTCCGTTATGGCCTGGTGAGTCCGCAGAGCAATTAGAGGATTGGACTCTATTCGCTGATGATCTCATAGATATGATGGATCAACATGGGGATCGCAATGTGATAGGAATAGGACATAGCTTAGGCGCCATAGCAACATGGCTCGCTGCTGTGAAGCGTCCAGATCTCTTCTCACAGATCATACTCATAGACCCAGTCATACTCCCCTACTGGGTGATTGCTATGACAGCATATGCCCCAAGCGCAATTTTATCTAAGCTGAATCCTATTGTCAAAATAGCCAGGAATCGTAGAACTACTTGGCAAGATCGCGGTGAAGCTCGGCAGCATTTAGGCTCAAAGAAGGTTTTTCAAAGATTTAATCCATATGTATTCAAGGATTTTTTGACTCATGGCTTAAAAGAAAAGGAGGATGGCACCCTAACCTTGAGCTACTCCCGCGAGTGGGAAGCTCAGGTATATAGTACGGGACCTAACTTATGGAGTATCATGAAGAAAAGTACCGTGCCTATCCATATCATCAAAGCTCAGTACTCTGATGTCATCACAGCTAAGTCTTGGCAGAAAATACAAAAGAAAGTACGAGGCGGAAGCTTTTATGAGATGCCAGATGTGGGGCACTTAATCCCTTTTGAAAAGCCCCTGCCCTTAAGTGATCATATCCGGGAGTTTCTTAAGACGACTTAGCTTATGGACAAATAGTGTCGCTATCGATGTTCGCCCATAGATATGTTCAATTATAATATGGTGTAATCCCTCTAATAGGCGTAATTTTCGGCCATGGCAGAAACGACATTTTGGACAGGATCGGATCAATATTTATGTGATCGTGAGTTGGCTCAGGCATTTCACATGGCTCGAGTATTAGGCATGCCCTTGTTGATAGAAGGAGAACCGGGGACTGGAAAGACGGAATTACCCTTGCAGTACGCCAAAAATCTCGACCTTGACTTGCACGTATATCCAGTCGGCTCTAAGAGTACTGTAGATCAATTCGTTGCTAAGTTTGATCACGTCAAGTATTTACGAGATAGTCAGATCGAAGTGCTCAATGCGCAGCGAGAAGAAAAAGGTCTCGATACTAAATTAAGTACAGGAGGACGTAGCACGGAAGTCCTCGATGACTATGTATTATTAGGTCCTGCGGCAAAAGCTTACAGCAGTGCACACTCAGTATTACTAATCGATGAGATTGATAAGGCACCAAGAGAGTTCCCCAACGACCTGCTCTATGCATTGAGTCATCGCAAGTTTGTGATGCCAGAGTCAGGTAAGGTCATAGAAGTCAGTGAAGAGGATATGCCGGCTATAGTCATTACCAGTAATCGTGAGCAAGAACTCCCGACGGCATTTAAAGGAAGATGTATCTATCACTATATCTCATTTCCTAATTCGGACATAATGAGAGAAATAGTAGCAAAGCACTACCCTTCTGCAGATGAAGAAGTTGTTACTAAGTCTATAGAAATATTCTATCAATTGAGACAACTGGGCCTCGAGCGTGCGCCATCCACGAGAGAACTACTCAATTGGCTTAAGTATTTGAGGACCTTTGCTAAAGAGGATACCATAAAGAAGATTCAAGAGTTAGATGGATTAGGAGCGTTGGTTAAGACACAAGATGACGTTAAGCGCGTTAAGAGAAATATGGATATGGATAGCGCCCCTGGAGGCGCACAGCGGTTTCATTAATAAATAGTCAACATTATGTTTGAGAGTTTTCCAGAAGTCTGCCGTAGTTATGGCATCCAAGCCGACGTCAGATCGCTACTACTGTTGCGCAAGGCTATGGATAAAAAACTCGTCAACACCATAGGTGACATGTATGCCCTATTTAAGGGTGCACTGGTCAAAGATCCCACACACGTAGGCCCATACACTCAGGCTTTCTACCAGTATTTCATAGGGGTAGATGTTAAGCCTGGCGAACGACTCAGTAACGCTATCGAAAGGTCTGACACATTCAAAGATTGGCTCGATGACTTCATTAAGGCTGACGAAGAGCGAGTCCATATGGACATGGATGGCATCATCGAAAAATTTCTTGACGAGGTACATATGACCAGTTATGACATCAAGAAAGTCATAGATGGCGAGCAAATCCTCGATAAAGATGACCCCTCCAGAAAAGATAGTGATAGCGGGGCTGGAAATGATGACGCTAATGCCGAACGATTAATTGATAAAGCCGCAGACTACCGCTTCGTAGATCTTGAAGAGCTCCGTAAGCGTATGGAGAAGGTAATGGAACAACAGAAATTTAAGCATTCGGGAGGATCCCATTGGATTGGCACTGGAGGCAACTCACCTTATGGCAATGGCGGAGCAGCACTCGGAGGAATCCGAGTAGGTGGGTCAGGTGGAGGTCGTATGGCCAGACAAGTATTTGACGATCCTCAATACTACCCTGTTGATGTAGATGCAAATATCAATGATGACAACATAGATGCAACGCTGGCAAGCTTAAAAGGTGTTCTCGAAGAAACGAATGAAATGTTTCTTGATATACCGCTGACAGTTAAAACTGGAGTAAAAGAAGGTGGCCTATTCTTACCTATAGAGCTCGAAAAAACGAATGATAAACTTCAAGTAATACTATTGATCGACAATGGGGGTTACTCGATGGATTATTATATCCGTCCTGTACAGGCTCTGTTTAAAAAGATGAAGACCCGCTACGCTCATGATCTGGAGACCTACTACTTCCACAATACCATATACAAATATGTATATGAAGACGAGCGCCGCACAAATCCGATTCCTATCGAGCGAGTTCTTAATAAAGATCCTAACTATAGAGTTTTTGTGATCGGTGATGCAGCAATGGCGCCCTATGAATTACATGAGGGAAGTGTGATAACATGGGGACGATTTTCTGAGAAATTCAAAAAGATCTGCTGGCTCAATCCTGTATCTGAGAAGCACTGGAGTATAACCTTCACTACAACTATTCTGAAGAGGATCATCCCCATGTATAGCATGACCCCTCGAGGTCTCGAAAAAGCTATCAGAGACATGAACAGGAAGAAAAATAAGCTATAAGCACATTTCAATCTATACAGCATTTGGGGTTTCATCATTGATATGTGTCTGATCAATACTCCATTAACAACAAGTTAATTTTAGCGGAGTACGTGTGTATCAGTCAGATCTAACTGATATTTGCGCCTATGAAATTATTTTGTCTGATCATCGGGCTGCTGCTATCCAATCTTGCTCAGAGCCAATGGGATCAATATCTCGCACAGTGGGATGATAAGCCAGGATCCATGTTAGTCGACCTGAGCTACCAAGAGATGATAGACTCTATCCAGCTCCCTTATCTTCTTGGTGTGGGTCATCAATTTAGCCCATGCTCCATAGATGGATTTCCTGACACTACGGTCTATGAGCAACTCTACAAGTTGTCCGACAAGCTATTTAACTACATGGATATCCAATCCACTTGTAAGTTGGTGGGCACCTTTACTCATGATTGCACCCAAGTAGATTATTATTACCTCAAGGATTCAGTAGGCATGCGAAGCTTCTTGAAGAACTACTTCACTAATGAAGGGAGTGGATTCCCACCTATTGTATACCTGTCATATGATCCAGAAAATGAATTCTATCAAAACAGAATTTATCCAGACATATACATAACAGAATACCGTCAAAATACTGCTACAGTACAAACCTTAATAGACGCAGGAGATCAAATCAGAGAGCCAAGAAAGATAGATCACTGGGCCTATTTTGGCACAGATATAGAGCGCGACAGGTATAGCACGTTCGTGTTAGAATCTGGATTTCAGGAGGAAGAAAAAGGGTTTCATCGAGGTGAGCGGCAACCTTACTTTTATCATTTCTCTCGTGTTGATAACCCTACGAGGGATGACATCACAGATATAACCGTTATCCTCCAAACCGAGGCTAAAGCACTTAATGGAATTTATGGTGGTTGGGAGTGTCCGATAGTTAATAAAGAGCCCTAGCTCTTTAGTTTTTTCAATTTCTTCTTTATCTTTTTCGAGAGGCCTTTGGCGATATCCTGCTTAGATCCTTCGGCAAAATAGTTGATATCGGATTTTCGATATGCAGCCGCTCTTATTTTCATTTTTTCCGTAATCAAGCGCTTTAATGCCTCATCAGATAGGTTTTTAATCAGTGGTCGTTTCTTTTTCTTCTTTTGTAGATTTTTAAAAAGGTACTTGTCCGTACGTTCGATATAGATGGTGTACGTCTGATCGAGGGCAGCCCAATTTTGATCATAGCATGGTGTCCCACCACCAGTAGCAAGTATCAGTTTATCATTCTTGTCAACAAGTGCATTGAGGTAATGAGTCTCAAGCAATCTAAATGTGCTTTCTCCATGTAGAGTGAAGATTTCATTAATGGTTAATCCTTCGGCTTCCTCTATATAAGCATCCAAATCAACGAATGGGATTTTGAGATCTTTTGAGATGCGCTTACCAATACTTGTCTTCCCACAACCCATAAAACCAACCAACGAGAATATAGATCTCTTATTAGGCGTACTAATAGAAAACTCGTGTGCATAATTCAAAATAGCCATAGCCACTTCTAATTCCTCCATATCCCTGGGAGCATATACCAGTGCTACTGCTATCTGTCCAGGGCGACCTCTGAGTACCTCGCTCATCGGATGATAGATACCCCATCCACGAGAGACTATATAATCTAAAATTTCAGTTGGCAACTTAACATGAAAACTACCTGGTCCAGGCTCAACATTAAGATGTGTAAACTCACGTTCGGCCTTGGGATGAAGTTTTACTCCTGGATCGATGGAGAGCCCTATTGATTCATCAACAGTGGTTCGACTCTTGATCAAGCTCACATGAGGCAGTTCTGCAGCACGCATTTTTAATGCCTCAAAAACTTCTTTATTCGAGTGTTGATCTATCTGTTGATGAGGCACATATCCGGCTACCTTAGGTGCTTTGCCCGTCCTCTCAGGAATATCAAGTGATTTCGACATATCAATCATTTCCCTAAAGGTAGTTTAAATCACCGCTTTTTTTATCGTGGCGAGCGCATCCTTTCTGCTCCTTTTACCGGCTTAGCGCTGTCCCAGGGTGACCTCTTGATTCTGGGACATTCTACACCTCGGCTATGTTTACTATCTCTAAATGGATAGACTCGTACAGCAGCATAAACACTTGACCCATTGAATGCTTGATCCCCAAACAGACTATGGAGATTATCAGTACCGATAGTTACTGGCCCAAATCTTGCTGCTAATCCGAGGTGTACTGATTCATAACTATTGACAGTAACAGGCACGGTCACAGCCAACCATCTTCGCTCATATCTGGGACTTATGGTTACATTATTCTCTGATCGAATAGACTGATTGGAGGTAGCCAAAGATTGACTAATTACTCCATTTATATAGATATATTGATCCACATGATAATCATAATTAATCAGTAGTCTTGCGGGAGTTCTTACAGTAAAACTATTGTCCACTAAAGTGGAATTCAAGGCCGCTATATCAACTATTTCTATAAGTTCTTCGATTGAACTTACGGTCGATAACTCATCTATATCTAATTCTATTGCTTCATTCAAAGCGAGCCGGTGGAGTACACTGCCATTATTGAACTGTATTCTACCTATATCTAAGATTGAAATACCCAAGCGGCTTCTTAAAAACTGTTTGCTATATCCTATATCAATGGCCCAGCCATTACCTGCATTAGATCTGGACAGATTACTCACATCCCTAAATCCATCTGTAAATGCAAGAATTGCCTCAGGAGTATTTATCTCGAGTTGATTACCTACTGTCCTGTTAAAATCAAAATTACCAGGACTACTGATATGATACCCTTCGTGACCCTGAAGATACTTTACATTAATACCTACGCTTATATCATCATATCCAAAGGAATTGGAGGACAGACTCAAGCCATATTCTGTCCAAGCTGCACCAGCACTTTGTACTTCACCGATAGATTGCATTGCGTTTACAGCAAGATTCTGAAGCACTGAATAAGACAATTCTGATGGTACATCAGGAGCACTCGCATCTACTCTACCTCTTACAAATCCACCTATTCCTATTGGTTTTAAATCTATCCAAAATGAAGGCCCCATAATGTCAACATGCGCATAAGCAGAAGCCGCACCATCATTAAATACAATCCCTCGATCCTCGGAATTAGCCAACATTTCATCGTCACCAAAAATCGGTGGCGTTTCTATTCCGCCGACTAAATCAAATAAACTGGTGTTAATAATACTGCCATATGTTGTCCGACCATATAGATGAGCCGATCCAATATTAACGTCCCAGCCTAAACGTCCGTGCTGTCCTGATGCAGGATTTTTAACTACCCCATGGATACCAACATAGTTATCATAAAATAATCCAGCGGCCTGCTGAGCATAAATAATTGGATTAAATAATTGGACCAAAAAAATAACCAGTCCTATCGGACTAAATTTCATGTTAGTCTTCACAAAGTCTTATTTTAAGTAATAATTGGATGACGAAAATTTCGTCGATTAGGGTAGACTTTGTAAAATAGGAACGTTTTAATATTTGAATAAACTAATCCTGTTAAATACGAGGGGCATGATCGTAATATTATGACCTTAGCTAAAATTAGGTGTATACCCGATGAATAGTATAGCTGTATTAAGAGTCCATAGAGCCGTTCTTATCCAATTAGTTTTTACAAGTCGGTTGACTAATTGTAGAGACCATGATTTCTCTAATTGATTATGAATAGGAACTTGGATAAAAAAAGTCGATAACCAAATCACCAATAAAAACAAGCTGGTTATGATCGTGGTAACGTTAACCTGTATATACAATAAATAAAGCCTACTTAAAGCCTCAATAACCATTACAGGCGCAACGATGAATGTAATACCGCTCACATGCTCTTTGTGGGCGATAGACCACTGATAATCAGGGATGTACCTGAAAGATGGGTAATGAACTATTTGTATGATCCATATGACACCCGTCATGAAGGTGGAGAGTAAAAGACTGATCAACATCCAAGACATACGCTCAAAGTAGTGATACACAATTTAAATGATCAGAATTCGGCCTAATAGTTTTCTTTTCTGATAAATATTCATTGATAAATTTTACAATCACCATTTCTTAAGACAAAACTACAGTTGATTAAATTCTAATCATTTGATAAATCTCTATTTGCTCATTAGCTTTACTTAGTTCTGGTCTAATTTACCAAAAGCGTTAAAATATATATGAGCATTTTATTTAACATATTAATCAACTCCTAAGAGCGTGCAGTTTCGAACTTCATTCACTAATTTTAATGGCATTTCTTTTTATAAGAAATGAGCGAAGGTGAAAACAGACAAAGAATCTATCGAAACTCTTTATTCTACATTATATCATCTGTTTCTCCCCCGCTATAAATAACTAAAACACCATAAGACAATGTTGGATTATCTCAACGGACGATTTTTCATACCTGCTATTTACACAACCATTTTCCTAATCGTCTCAGTGACGCTTTCTGCACAGCTTGCAGATCCCATATCTTGCGATGACTCAGGAGTTCCGGCATTTAATGTCAGAGCCTGTAGTCAAGGCTTATTTGTAGGCAGCAACATTTCTACACGAGACAACAATCTCAACCTTCTGGCCGATGTATCTCTTACAGATATCGGAGGCGCAAGCTCAGTAGTCGTTATGGACGGCACAGAATACTGTGATGAGAATGGAGACACGGGCTTTAGCTCTGAAGGACCTGATGTGTTCTTCAATATTCCTGTAGAAGAAGGGAAAAGAGAATCTTGTGAGGCTGCGGTACTCACGATTACGCTAAGAGGCGACTTTAATAATGGTTGCGAAGTTGCTTATATAGTTAATGAATGTGGCATTATAATTCAACAATCTGAAGTAACAGGGCTCCCCGAAAATGATAAGTGTGACGTCATCTTCCCATTAGAAATCCGTATCCCGGCTGCTGACATCACTGAGATGGCCGCAGATGGGGTTATTAGTTTTTCAATTCGCACTAATGGTGGTACTAATGGATTACAAGGAACAGAGGTCGACGGCACATGTGGACCAGGAAGAGGAGTAGATTGTGACGGTGATATGATTTTTGACGGCAATTGCTTTGCCGTAGAATCATTGATATGGCCAATTGCAGATAATTCTTTTGCTGGAACTCTTAATTCAACCGAAAGTATCATTTGTCCTGGGCAATCTTTAAATATTGATGTCCTTCAAAATCTTACATTTTCTGACCCCTTAGGCTTAGGAGATGGAGATAATCAAACAGGTACTTACCATTTAGATTTTTATTATGGAGGGGGACCGAACCCTGCAAATCCATATGATACAAATTTTGGTGGTGTAGCGGGAGATGTCGTCAATGCATATGATGTGCTGGGACTTGGATCTAATCCTTCGGTCACTATAACTAATAGTGGTGGTATAGGTCTACAAGATCATACTAATTCTAACGCTCCACTCTCTACAGGCGGAAATAATCTACCCTCTAATACCCTCATTGAGGTCTTAGGATCTGTATGGGTCGATGGAGACTTAGAGCCATCCGCAGTGGGCTTCTGTACCGGCAATATAATAGGTTGTGGATTTACGACTGACTATATATCCTTTGTGCTTTTGGACCCAATTAGTGCAGAAGCTTCTTGTGAGTGCATCTCTGGCAATAATGCTGTAGTAACTATATCAGGATTTGAAGGAGGTCTACCGTCTGCAGTTGCTGCGGGTGCTACACCTGGTGGAAGTGGAGACTATATATTGCAGCCTACAGGTGGAGTATTAAGTTCTACCACCGCAGGGGTAGGAGGAAGCGTGACGTTAACTTTAGATCCTGGTGAAACCAATTGGTCCGTGACAATAGTCGATGGCGAAGGATGTGAGTTTCAACTAAGTGGTACTTGTGGAATTGAGGAAGAAGCAGAAATATTCTTGCCCACACTATTATGCATTGCGGATGAGGACATAGAGGTAGCGGTAAGTCCATTGGGTGGCAGATTGACCGGACCAGGAGTGTCAGGCTCGACGTTCAATCCAGCTAATGCAGGAGTCGGCACACACACATTGACCTATACATTTGTCGAAGATGGTTGTGAAATCACGACAGAGTTAGATGTAACTGTTCAATCAGGAGCAGAATTAGATGCATCTTTTCAAAAGTCTTCTGACGAGGTCTGTCCAGACGATATCATAGAATTTAGACCTTCCGTACAAGGTGGTGTATTTATGGGATTTGGCGTGACTGATAATGGCGACGGTACAGGTGGCACTTTTACCGTACGTGAACCAGGGATTTATGCGATTACCTATACCCTAAATACAAGTGGTGGATGCTCGAGTGTCTCAACTTGTATAATTGAGGTTCGGGGGACAGTAGATGCTCCAACTATTGATGTAGGTGCGAGCCCGATCTGTTACACAGACGGATCGAGTCGCATACAATTTTTCAATGCTGATGGGAGCATTCTAAATTTGACTAACTCATTTATTGATGGTGATTTTACCGATCCAGAAATCACAATTGCAAAAATTGCCTCTTCATTGGTAGATGGTAACAATCATGAAGCCGTTGATGCTGTAGCAGATTTTGGTCTAACAGGCGCGGCAACACCATTTCAATTTATAGCTTCTCAAGATGCTATCAGAGTTATTCCAGAACACCTAATAGGTGATAGCTTTGAATATGCTGGCATTTATGAAATCTGTCTCTTTATCCCTGAAGAAGATAATGAAGGTTGTGAAGACATCACCGCTTGTAGTCAGATCACAATATATCCATCCATGGATCCTTGTTTTTCTCTACCCGGCCAGCTCTGCGAAAACGGGGCAAATTTCACAATTGATGTTGCAGCAGAGAATCCAACATTTGATGACTTAAATCCCGATTTATTAGGGCGATCCAGGCAAGAAATGAGTGTATGGACTTTAATCACGCCTGATGGAACTGTAATAGAAGAGAATGAGGTCGGACTGATTGGGGCTGCAGATGGTGACGTGACTATTCAGACTAGTTTTTTAGGCAATAACTTTGGTACAGGTTTGTATACCCTCAATCATGAGATGGGCATAGATAATTGTGCGACTTTCTGTAGTCGGACTTTTGAAATCATTGCTGACCAGTCGGTTAGCTTTATTAATGAAGCCATAGATTGTGTAGTAAATGCAACAGGAATAATCGATCTCGAAAGTCTTAATGACGGCAGCACTGATAATTCTTTAGGTGGCACTTGGTCTATTGTTTCAGGTCCAGCTTCAGGAAATTTTTCGGGCAGCTCATTTTTCTACAGTGAAGCAGGCTGCTATAGGATAAGATATGAAGCCCCTGACTTCGAAGGTGATTTAGCAAATTGCGGTGGAGATACTGAAGATGTCTTTGTTAGAGTTTCCGAACAACCACAACCAAGCTTTGAGATTCAAGATCAAATATGTTTCTCGGATGGCGATACAGACAGTCATATTTATGATGCTTTGATTAACAGCCCCAGCTATACTGACAACGTTACAAGAGTGTTTAGTGTGGTTAGTGGACCTGCCACTATTCTCAATACTACGACGGGGCGAGTACAGATTACAGGAGTTGGCACTGTAGTAGTTGAAATGATGGAGACGATCTCCTATGGAGCTTGTAATAATTTGCCATCTGGGTCATGCTCCGAGGTGTTTTCAGTACAGATTGATGTAGAAGATGGTACTGCTCTCAATGCTGATTTTGACATAGACGCAACAGCCTGTCCTGGTGATATTGTTGATTTAGATCCAGATGCCGGCGCAGATGGTGGAGTCTTCACTGGAGAGGGTGTCACAGATCTTGGTTTAGGAACAGGAGGTACATTTAGCGTTAGCGAACCTGGTATCTATGCAGTGACTTATACCGTCAATAGTCCAAATGGTTGTACCAACTCATTTACAAGAAATATTGAAGTTTTGGATCTCCCTGATGCACCTATCGTGAATATAGCAGCAAGCCCAATCTGTTATACTGATGGTTCGAGCTTAATACAGTTTTTAAATCCTGATGGTTCGATAGTTGACTTAGCTTTAGCAGCATTTACGGATGGGAGTTTTGCTAATCCCGAAGTTGTCATTACAAAAGTACCTTCAACTTTAGTCGATGGTAATAATCATGACACCTTTAATGCTTCAAGCTCTTTTGGATTCTCAGGGACCGCTTCTGTATTCCAACTGATTCAGGCTCAAGATTTCATAAGAATAAATCCAGAACATCTGATTGGGCAAAGCTTTGAGTTTGCTGGCATTTATGAAGTTTGTCTTCATCTTCCAGCGGAAGACGATGTAAGATGTGAACCAGTTGTTGGATGTAATCAGGTGACCATATTCCCATCTATGGAACCGTGCTTTGAATTACCTGGAGAATTTTGCGCAAGCACTTCTGACTTAAGAATTAATGTAGCAGATGAGAATCCGTTCTTTGACGATTTATCACCCGACCTTCTTGGTCGCTCTAGAAATGAAATGAGTCGCTTCTCACTTATAGCTCCTGATGGAACATTAATACAAGAAGAAGAAATTGGTCTGAATGGAATTTCGGATGGAGATGTTATCTTGGAGTTTGACAACCTATTCGCAACTTATGGTCCTGGTCTTTATACCCTCAATCATGAAATGGGTATCGATATTTGTGCTACGTTCTGTAGTCGTACTTTTGAAATAATTGAAGAACAGGTTTTAGTTCTTGAGGATTTAAAAATTGAATGTGAAGTAAATCCTGCAGGCACCATATCCCTGGAGTCCCTAATCGATCCTCTTAATAGCTCAAATATTTTTGGTGGAACATGGGCTTTATCAAGTGGACCAAGCTCCGGTATAGTATCGTCTTCTTTCTTTTCCTATACTGAAGCTGGATGTTATGAATTCATCTATACCCCACCAACTCTCTCGGATTCCGCAGACGATTGCGAGACTAATTCAAAAAGCGCATTCATATGTATCTCCGAGCAGCCTCAACCGAGCTTCGACATACAGGATCAAGTTTGTTTCTCAGATGGAGACCCTGCTAATGTGCATCAATACACACCGATCGTAAACAGTCCAAGCTATGATAACATGGCATCATCAGTATGGACAGTACAGTCAGGACCTGCATCCAGTATTAATTCGGCCACAGGTCAAATCCAAGTGACTGGGGTTGGTACTGTTGTATTACGATTAACCGAAACGATATCATTTGGTGGTTGCGGCACCCTCGCTGGAAGTTCGTGCTCAGAATTTACCGAGGTGACTATAAATGTTGAAGATGGTACCACACAAGATGCATCATTTACTTTTGCGGGAGACCTATGTCCTGGAGCTACTATTAGCCTGACCCCTGCCATTCCTGGTGGCGTCTTCACAGGTGATGGAGTCGTAGATAATGGCAACGGAACTGGAGCCACGTTTACTCCAACTGGTTCAGGTGGTTCTGTGATTACTTATACACTGAATACGCCTAATGGATGTACAAGCTCATTCACTCAGAAAATCACAATAGACGATATACCGCCCATAATTATATGCCCTGAAGATGTAGAAGTTGAGTGCGGGTCAGGCCCACCACCTAACGACAATCCTACTACGGGTTCATTAGAATACAATCATAATCAAAATGGAGGCACGAGTTATGCTGGCCTCAACAACTCTAATGGATTAATCTCTTCTGTCGAAGATATCACATTTGGACCAGGTGTACAGCTATTGGATAACAACGGTAACCCCGCTGAAATACCGAATGGAACAACATTCGAGCATGTACTCACAGATGTCCAAACCAATACCTCTGCTCAGGCCATAGCAGATGGTGACTATGCTGAAATCTGCTTCACACCATCTGCAAAAACTAACATCACCAGTATACGTGAGGGAATCTTCTTTGACGGAACGAATGGCTCTGGAATTGGTGATTTTCAAGTTACAGCAGAAATAAGTTCTGATGGGTTCATGTCTGCTACAACATTGTTTATGAATGCTCAAGTCCCTCCTGCTAATACAGCTGGTGGAATGAACTTTTTCCAATATGTAGAACCGACAAACTTTAGCACCAGTGCAGGGACGAGATATTGTATACGCTTTTATCTCTACAATGAGCAAAACAACGTAACAACACTTTCGGGATCTCCTATACCAGATAATACCGTTTCATTTGACGATGTATTAATCAATTTAGAAGAGTGCCCTGTTGATCAGAGGCTTGCAGCATTTTTAGCAAGCGCAAGCGCTACTGACAATTGTGGCGATGTTACAATTACTAACGAGCTTATATCAACGATTCCTGGATGTGGTAATAGTGAAACGCAATTGTATCAATTTACCGCGACTGATCAATCTGGAAATACTGCGACTTGCTTTGCCAACTATACCGTCGTAGATAATACGGCACCTGACCTATCTGGACCAAATGGAGACTTAACAGTAAATTGTAGTGATCAGAATATAGATGCAACAATAGAAGCTTGGCTAAACACAGCTTCTGCAACAGATCTCTGTGGTGATGTAATCGTCACTAATGACTTTACTTCATTTGGTTCTTTCGATTTTTGCGCAAACGATCAAATTAGTCAAACAGTAACCTTTACAGCTACGGATGAGTGTGGAAATGTTTCTACAACAACTGCAATGATCTCTCTTGTAGATAACACGCCACCATCTATGGAAGCACCAGCAGACTTGAGACTGCCTTGCTCTGATCTTGAAACAA
>CAYPWL010000034.1:0-34617 GCA_964414425.1 uncultured Saprospiraceae bacterium | reverse complement strand
GAACGCCCATCTTTCTGTGTAGCTCCAAGGCAGATATACCTTTCTTTGTTGTAGAAATCAGATACATCATCATAAATGCTTTGTGTATCGGAAATTTCAATTTGTGAAATAAGGTATGCGCCGTGGCTGATTCAGGCTTCCTGCATCTATTACATCTACGCTCTCCATAACGATCCGTATTACAATACTTCCCATACCCACAATAACGGTATGAATAACCCTTTTACCATTTCATCCACACAAGAGCATCTATGCACGATTCATTCGTCCCAAATGGCTCTTGAAAGTCATATATGCTTAGTCCGTTGAACCTTTTTACCATTCTTTTTTGCCTTACTTACTGCAAATAAGGGCGTTACCGTGCAGCCTATGTGCGCTGTTCAGAACTCTTAATTAAATTAAAAGACAATCTGCTAAGCGACTCTTGCCCTATCTTAGTTATCAAGAAAGAAGTAGTAAACCAAATGAAATACATTTTTACTGTTGTGGTCCTTATGATGTGTTTAAGCGCATGTTACGAGGATAGTTTTGAAGAAGATATCGTAGTAACAGAGGTGATGGAGCCTGAGCGGATCGTGCTCTCTCAAGTTGAGGGAATCGTAGTAGATACCAGTGGGGTCCTTATCCCCGATGCAGACGTGACTATTGGCGACATGAGAGTAACCACAGATAATGATGGTAGCTTTTTGCTATTCGATGTGCCAATCGCAGACAATGGTACTGTTATCAGTGTGAGTAAGGCTAATTACATCGATAATGCGACACGCATATTTCCTAAAGAGACACTCTCGCATGAGGTAGCGTTGGTTCTTGTACCGGCCCCCATATCTACCAGTGTGAATGGTATGACCGGAGCAACTGTCGATGATCCGTCAGGAGTATCAATAGATATCCAACCGTTCAACTTCTTGAGAAATGGACAGCCCTACACGGATGAGGTGATAATAGATATCTATTGGGTAGACATTAACAATATATCTCAATTTCCCAATGGGTTACAGATCAATGAAGTACTTGATATAGCCAATAATTTGGAGATCTCTGCACTTAGCAATGTCAGTTTAGGATATATATCAATCGAAGATGAACAAGGCGAAAAACTCGAAGTAAACCCTGATCTACCCATAAGTGTCACACTTCCCGCTCGATCAGAAGCCAGCAATCTCAGTGGTGAACCACAGCAACTGCTCATCTATGATACCAGTTTAGGGTATTGGACGGTAGAAGGTGGTGCCGAGGCTGCCGGTGATGGTTATGCAGTAGAAGTTACCCAATTCGATTGGTTAGCAGTAGGCACAGAAAACAGGGCCATTCCATACTGCTTTAGTTTTTCATCAGCCACTCCAGACAACGCAGAAAATTTCTGGTATTCGTTATCACAAGAAGATGGGTCTATCGTCAAGGTCGGACAAGTGAGTCTTGACAATACAGAATGTTTGACAGTAGAAGCCGATAGTGAGCTGACCCTACGGATTTTTACCCAATGCGGAATCGAGACATTAAACCAAATCATAACGCTACCGACAAGTGAATCTACGACGGCCGAAATAAGTCTTGATTTAGCGACGGACCTATTCACTTTTGATGTTACATTTTCTACATGTAACAACAGCGAGATACCTGACAATACTGTGATCACGTACAGTTCTGCTTTAGGTGAGCAGGAGATGCCATTTACAGATGAAAACTTCGTAATTACATTAGATCCATGTGATGGAGTTGAAGAACTATTGATAACTGCTGTCAATAACAATCAGATCATCGCCTTGACGAGAGTGAAGCTTGAAGAAGAACAACGTAATTATGAAGAGCAATTGCACAGTTGTGACGAGCCGGGCACACTAACACTTGACAGTCAAGTGTTTTTTGGAGCTATAGGTAGATTACAAAACAGAGAAACGCTTATTGCTACTGCAGATAATAATTTTCTAATAAGTTTCGAAGCATCTATCGAAGGTGATTTCCTTGCGGTTCTTTTTACGGAGAATTTCGGTACGCTCTGCCGAGGAACAGTTGAGATATTAGAATATGGTGAAGTAGGTGAATTAATAGTAGGCACCTATTGCTCGGATAGTGATTCAACTTGTGAGTTTCGTTCTGGGAATTTTGTAGTGAAAAGGCTGGAGTAAGGATAACCATTAGGAGAATATATAGTCTCAAGTATTTATAAAAGACATTGGAGGATCATAAAATCATAAAGGGTTGTAAAAAACGGGAGCCTCGCTACCAGAAGATGCTCTTGACGAAGTATGCTCCTATGCTGATGGCCGTAGCTATGCGCTACATGAAACGTGAGGACCTTGCTAAGGATATCCTCCAAGAAAGTTGGATCAAAATTTTTAACGCGATAGATCGCTATGAAGACCATAAGAAATTGAAAGGTTGGCTCAAAACAATCGTAATTAATACGGCATTGTCTGCACTCAGAGGGAAGCAAGCAACCATAATCCCTATAGAATCATATCATAGTAACAGTGTAGAGAGTTCTGACAATATCGAAAGCCGATTGAACATGGAGGACCTCATGGACATCATCTATGACATACCATCACCTGCTAAGGAAGTATTCATGATGAATGTTATTGACGGTATGAGCCATAAAGAAATCGGGAAACACATGGGTATAACGGACAGTACCAGTAGAGTACACCTAACTAATGCCCGCAAATACTTGAGAAAAGTATTTGCTGAATCAAAAGAACTAAAAGCATGGATTGGAAAAATATAGATAAACGCCTATCCCAGCATCATGATGGGGAGAGCTATCCAGTTGACACGGATGAGCTATGGGCTGCTATCGAGCCACATATACCTACAAAAAAGCCGAATAGGAAATTACCGTTCCTATTGTTGATCCCTGCATTATTATCATTAGTGGGTGGAGCTTATTTCTTAGGCTACACCAATGCTACTCAAAATCAAAAAGATGATATTGTACAGGTAGACACACCTGCTGCTATACAACAATCCATACGCTTATATGATAGAACTGTTGACAACGATAGTTCGTCAGATGCAACAGCTGTTGCAGAAAAAAATGAAAACAATTATAGCGATACAAGAGTAGATATAGCTGAAGCCAACAGTAAGGTTACTCTTAATAAACCTGTAAATAGCATCAATCAAAGCGCACCATCCATAATCAATAGCTCGAGTCAACATGATCGTTCATTTACGATTGCAGATAGAACTGGTCTTGATGGCATCAATAGTATCGTCGGCAATCAAGGATTGATTGGAACTGGAGCAAGCAATGTCGGATTAGGTGGCAATAAGTACTTATCATCAACGAATCAATCACTATCAGAAATTATAGATCGTACAGACCTTACTGAGAATACTGCGAACTCCATAGTTGAGACTTTCAGTCTTGCTAAGCTCTGGAGGGCTATTGATCCATTGCATGTAGAACTTGGTAATCTGCCTGATGCTCCCGAAAGTGTACCGCTACAATCATATTACAATTCATATAAAAATAAGTCGAAGTACTATGTTGAACTGACTGCTGGCGTGTCAAGAGTCACCTCTGGATTATCATTAGAGGGTCCATCTTTTCAGTCTAACGCTCCAGGCATGAACAACATCGCTGAAGTCGCGACTCAATTAACGAATAGGCGCATAGCGGAGTCTAAGTTGTTCTCATTTACAGGAGATTTCAAAGTTGGATATAAATTCAATGAAAATATCAGTGTGCAATCTGGACTTACTTTTGCGCAGCTGGCTAAGAGGTCTGGCTCAACACTTGAGTTTACCAGAGAGGTAGAACTTGATGATGTGCTCCTCCGAGAGATCGTTACTGTAGATGGCGTAATGCAAGTGTTTGGAGCAGCAACTGTCAGTGAGCGTGTTACTCAACGAGTGAGCAGAGTTAACAAATTCAATCAACTCTTATTGCCGGTATCCCTCCTCTATCGAAATAAGCTCGATAAAATCTATTACGATCTTGAAGTAGGTGGCGCCATAAGTCTTACACAAAACTACAGCGGCTTCATACATCCATCTGAGATCGAAGAATACTCGCTATCGGCTGATGTCGACGATCTCTACAGGGATGGTAGCAATACCTATCTTATCTTAGGAGGAGGCATAGGTATTCCATTTAGCGAACGGATAGAGTTAGTCAGTCGTTTGAATTACTATCAGCAACTCAATAAAATCAATAGTGAAAATTCCGGTATAGGAGAAAAACTATCATTCTTAAAACTTCAGATAGGATTAAGACATAACTTTTAGAACAGAATAGCATGTACAAGATCTTCAATATAACATCACTTACAATCATCATGGCGCTACAATCCCTTGTAGCACAGGATTTGGATAAAGTAACTTTTATCACACCACAAGTACATGCTACATCTGGCAGTCAGATATGTGTTCCACTATCTGTGGCTAACTTCGATGAAGTGATAGCAGTACAGTTTGGCATCAAGTTCAATCCTACAATATTGGAATTTAGTCATGCTAAGCGTGGAGATCTTCCAGATATGCAATTTGGTACAAGCCAAGCGGTACAAGGAGAATTACGTGCACTTTGGGTCGATCCTGAGAGCCTTTCTTCGGGAGTTCAAGATGGCTCAACAATCGCTGAGCTATGCTTCAATGTGATAGGTGAGATCAGAGAGAGTACAATGATCAACATCTCCGAATTAGACAATCTACCGGTGGAGCTCGTCACTGGAGACCTAAGTATGCTACCATATGATACTCGGATAGGCACTATTAACATCGACTTTAGCGAAGACGAACCTGGCATCTCGCCACTCATCGAAAATCCATATACCATCGAGATCATCGATCAAGAACTGCGAGCTAATCAAGCATATAGCATACCGATCAACATCGCACACCCCGATGGTTTAGTCGGTATATCTGCACAGTTTATGATTGACAATGCTACCGTAAGTGATATTCAACATAATTATGATCAAGATAAATTAAGCACTTATTCACCAGATGCGCAGACTCTCAATCTCTTATACATGGATCTTGATAATACAGAGCCACTGGCATTGGAATTAGTCGTAGTACCTACTCGCAATACAACAGTGAGCGAAGTACTTTCATTAGGCACAGGAGTAGTTGCAGAAATCGTAACAACGAATATAGAATCCAACGGAATAGAAATAGACTGGATCGCTGCTGATGCAGAGATAACCCAAGTACACCTCTATCCTAATCCGACTACCGATATATTGAATGTCAATGTACCTGAAGACTACGTAGGTGGGAGCATAACGCTCTTTAACATCATCGGCAAGCGACTGATGCAACAGGAGATAACCAGCGTGTCACAGACGATAGACATCAAAAGCTTAAATACAGTAGGAAACTTAATCCTACAAATAGAAAACAATGATCAAATCGAGTCCTATCGAATTTCGGTGACTCAATAAGAAATAGACCAACCATTCTATATGAGGCGATTCCTACTGCAGGGGTGGCCTCATTTTATTTTTAGGATTAATCGACTTTTGATTTCTGACCACTCATGAGCTAATATGCTGTAATACACTGTATCCCGTCGATATCCATCAGTCATAATGGTATGACTACGGAGACTTCCCTCGTATTGAGCTCCAATACCTAATATCGCCGTACGTGATTGAGTGTTCCTGGCATCAGTCTTGAGTTCTACCCTCTTGACATTGAGTCGCTCAAAGGCATAAGTCAACATCAGCAGCTTGACATTACGATTTAATCCAGTCCTATGGAACTGGGGACCAAAGTAAGTCGACCCAATCTCAAGTCGCTCATTGCCCACATCGATATTCATGAAGCTGGTGGACCCAGCAGCCTCCTTGTTCAGCTTATCCCTGATAATGAATGGATACTTACTCTGCACTGTCTTCAACTGAAGTGCTGACTCGAAGTACATTTCAAAACTATCTCGATCCTTTATCATAGCAGGAGAATACTGCATCAACATAGGATTGGCCTTATTAATAGGCCACAGTGGTTCGGCATCAGCAAGTCTTTGGATAGGTTGTAAGAGTGCACGCTCATTTTCTATGATGATCTCTTGATCAAAGGGGACGTTCATGATTCGGCAGTTTAGCTTCTACCAAATATATTTCTGATCTTAGACAAATCATTGCGAGATCTCAAAATAAAATTCTGAAGCAATCATCCACATACATAGGTATCCTGTACGCATTTGTTGGGGCAATACTATTTTCAACTAAGGCCGTATTAGTTAAGTTGGCTTATCTACACGATGTTGATGCCACCTCCTTATTGATGCTCAGGATGTTGATTGCACTACCCTTTTTTATCGGATTATTGATACACTTTGGTCGTCAGGACAATAACAGTTTCGTCGAATTGAAGCGTCATTCGGGCAAGATTATACTGTTAGGATTGATGGGGTATTACGTTGCAAGTTACTTAGACCTGGTCGGCTTACAATATATTGATGCGAGCTTAGAGCGTATCATCATCTTTATCTATCCCACATTCGTGATTATTCTCTCCTACCTATTCCTTGGTCAAAAGGCCAAAGTAAGTCAGCTCATAGCAATATTGCTCGCCTACATCGGTATTATGATTGCCTTCTATGGCAATATGGCCATTAATCAAGATCAACGGTTGGTATTAGGCGGCGGCTTGGTGATTGGATCGGCATTCTTTTATTCGATATATCTGGTTGGCAGTCATGCAATGATTGCCAAAATGAACAGTCGAGTATATAATGCGGCAGCGATGATTACGGCTTGCATGGCTATACTGATTCACAATGCCTTGATCAATGGATTCAACCTATTCGACTTTACTCTTTGGGTATATATCTATGCCTTTTTGATGGCTATCCTGGCAACGGTCTTACCATCATTTATGATTGTAGAGGCCATCAAGATCATCGGGGCTAACAACTGCTCCATTATCGGGACTATAGGACCTGTCGCTACGATCATCTTAGCCACAATCTTATTAGGCGAGCATCTCAACATGACTCAGATGCTCGGTTCAGCATTAGTGATAGTGGGAGTGCTATACCTGATTATGCATAAAACAAAAAAGACCTAAGCGGATCGATTCCATCTTAGGTCTTATTGATAGTCTATGTATACTATTATCTTACTACGAGGACTTTCTTCTTGATGGTCGTACCATCTTTATCCAATGAGATGACGTGATATCCAGGATCTATATCCATTTTGATCTTCTGCGTACCCTGATTAATCACAAATGTTCTCACAGTGGCACCCGATGCATCATAAATAGTTGCCTTAGCTCCGATCATATCAGATGGAACCTCTATTGAGAGGTCTCCGGATGCGGTAACTGGGTTAGGATAGACCTTGACGTCTTCTATAGACTTTATGTCTAAGTCCTTAAGCACCTTAATTCCTTGATCATCTATCTTGTTAATCAACTCGCCTACTTGATCTAATCTCATCTTACCTAAGAGTGAGAATATCACAAAATCATCATCACTTGCTCCTGTTCCCACAATCTCATACACTATACCTTCTTCTTCATCTATGAATAATGAGAAGTTCCCTTCCTTATCCTTGATATTCATCAACTCTTCATAGTCATCTCCAATATGACCTAATGCGGTGTTGTACAATCCTCGAGGATTAGCCTGATCATCCATAGCCACGAGATCAAATGACTCGATAGACTGCAAAAACTCTCCTGTATCATCTTCTTCTGGAACAAAGTTGGAGGCCAATTGGAACGTAAGACCTGCTACATGGATCACAGTACTCTCATCAGAGTCTACGAGATACTCAAAGTGACGGTCGATGATGTTCTGACCAAATAGATTGAAAGCAAAAATGAATAGTACAGATATGCTTATTAGCTTCTTCATAATTATTAAATAGTTTATGTAAGTGACCATGACGGCCGCTACTTCGGTTGTATGGTTAGGACGCAAGTCGTTAAGAAAATGTTACAGCCTCAATCTAAATATCTTTACATGCCATAGCGCTTCTACAGTAATACTAAGCCTTCATCCATTCCTTTGCATTGACAAATGCCTGCACCCATGGGCTCGCTTTATCCGATCTATCTCCAGGATAATATGGCCAGTTCCACGCATAAAATGAACGCTCGATGTGTGGCATCGTAGCTAAGTGCCTTCCATCAGGGCTCGCGATCATCGCAACGTTATAATTGCTGCCATTGGGATTAGATGGATAAGCCTCATAGCCATACTTAGCAACTATGTGATAATCGTTTTCGGACATTGGAAGGCTAAACTTACCCTCTCCATGAGATATCCAAACACCCAAAGTCGATCCTGCCAAGTTATTGAGCATAACAGAGTGATTATCTTGGATCGTAACAGAAGTGAACGAGCTCTCGTGCTTTCGGGAGTCATTATAGGTCATCTTAGCGAGTTGCTTGTGGTCAGGATTGATGAGATCCAACTCTAAGAAAAGTTGACACCCATTACAGATCCCAGCAGACAGTGTATCCTCTCGACTAAAGAACTGTTGAAGAGCAGTACGTGCTCGATCATTATACTTAAATGCGCCAGCCCAGCCCTTTGCTGATCCCAAGACATCACTATTGGAGAATCCCCCAACTGCACCCAAGAATCTGACATCCTCAAGCGTTTCTCGGCCTGATACCAGATCCGTCATATGAACGTCTCTCACTGCAAATCCTGCACGATAGAGCGCATTGGCCATCTCACGCTCACTGTTACTCCCCTTCTCTCTGATTATAGCGGCTTGCGGCTTATTCTTGATGATGATATTGGGCAGCGATCCATCAAAGGACTTTGGAAAGACATACTTAAGTCGCTGCTGCTTATAATTATCATATCGATCTTGGGCTAAGCCATTGGCAGTTTGATGTTGATCTAATAGATATGAAGTCTCATACCACTGATCACGCAATTCTGATATGCTGAACTGGTAGCTATTCTTTCCCTGATAGAGGTTGATCTGATCTGACTCTGTAACCTGGCCGATAAGGTTCATCTTGACGCCTCGAGCGTCCATCAATTTCTGGAATGAATCATCCTTGGCTTGGATTATCACACCGGAATTCTCAGCGAAAAGGATCTTGATCAGGTCTGCCTCGAATAATCCTGACAGATCGACGTTCACGCCAAGATTGTTATCAGCAAAGCACATCTCTAAAAGCGTAGTAATCATACCGCCTGCTGAGATATCGTGCCCAGCAAGAATATGACCCTCGGCAATCGCCTCTTGGATCGCCTCGAAGCAGATCTTAAAGTATGCAGCGTCAGCGATGTTCGGACAAGTCTGCCCAATCGCATTGCGGGTCTGTGCGAATGAGGAACCGCCTAAAGCCAGAGGTGATGAGGACATGTCTATATAATAAATCCCGCCACCTACTTTATTCAATATAGGTGTGGCGACTTGAGTAAAGTCGGCACATTGACCTGCTGCAGATATTACCACGGTCCCCGGTGCTAAGACCGTCTTATCACCATACTTCTGTGCCATGGACAGCGAGTCTTTACCCGTAGGGATATTGATCCCTAATGCAATGGCAAACTCAGAAACTGCAGAAACCGCTTGATACAATCGGGCGTCTTCTCCTGGATTTTTGCAAGGCCACATCCAATTAGCCGACAGAGAGATAGACTTCAGGTTTTCTGAGAGTGGGGCCCAGACGATATTAGTTAAGGCCTCAGCGATTGCATTGCGAGCCCCTGCCGCAGCATCTATTAATCCACTCACAGGAGCATGTCCGATGCTCGTAGCTACACCCAAGTGACTGCTATAGTCGAGTGCCATCACGGCGCAGTTATTCAACGGTAGTTGTAGAGGTCCAACACATTGTTGGATTGCTACTTTGCCACCTACACATCGATCTACCTTATTCGTTAACCAGTCTTTGCAGGCTACCGATTCAAGTTTGAGGACTGCCTCGATGTAATTGGAGAGCTCGGACTCTGTATACTCTATGGGAGCAAAGCTCCGATCTCGAGTGCTATCCTCCATGATCGTCTTAGGATTGTTCCCGAACAGGTGTTCGAGCTCCATGTCCATAGGACGCTCACCTGATTTCTCCGATTGAAATGAGAAACGCTCATCTGCCGTTACTTTGCCGACTTGGTACATAGGTGTACGCTCTCTATCCGCTATGCGTTGTAAGAGATCGATGTCTTTTGCGCTGATGACGAGGCCCATTCTTTCTTGAGACTCATTTCCTATAATCTCCTTAGCAGATAAGGTCGGATCACCTATAGGCAATTTCTCAAGATCAATTTTTCCGCCAGTCTCTTCGACCAACTCTGATAGACAGTTGAGGTGTCCCCCAGCGCCATGATCATGTATGGATACGATTGGATTGTGATCTGACTCTACTAATGCTCTGATCGTGTTAGCAGCTCTCTTTTGCATCTCTGGATTAGAGCGCTGTACTGCATTGAGCTCAAGACCTGAACTCAGCTCTCCTGTGTCTGCAGAGGATACTGCTGCCCCACCCATCCCGATGCGATAGTTATCTCCTCCAAGGATCACGATATCATCATCCGCTTGAGGCGTATTCTTAAGTGCCATGCCCTTCTTACCATAGCCGATCCCTCCAGCCTGCATGATCACCTTATCGAAGCCCAGAAGTTCACTTCCCTCAATGTGCTCAAAGGTGAGCAACGATCCACAGATCAGTGGCTGACCGAACTTGTTGCCAAAGTCTGATGCACCATTAGAAGCTTTAATCAATATATCTAAGGGCGTCTGGTACAACCAATCTCGAGCGGGGAAACCCGATTCCCATGGTCTATTATCCTTCAGCCTGCTATAGCTTGTCATATATACCGCTGTACCCGCCAGAGGTATAGATCCAGTGCCTCCAGCTAATCGATCTCTGATCTCTCCACCAGATCCTGTGGCAGCACCATTGAATGGCTCAACAGTAGTTGGAAAATTATGCGTCTCCGCCTTAAGTGACAGTACAGAATCAAACTCTTTGACCTGATAATCAGAGGGACGATCCGCTTGCTCCGGTGCAAACTGCTCCACCGTCGGACCTTCAATAAATGCGACATTATCCTTGTAAGCTGATACTATGGAGTTCGGATGCTCCTTAGAAGTCTCTTTGATCATCTTAAAGAGTGATCTTTCTTTTTCCTCGCCATCGATGACAAAGGTGCCATTGAATATCTTATGTCGACAATGCTCACTGTTGACCTGACTAAAACCAAACACTTCGGAGTCAGTTAGTGGTCTGCCTAATTGCTTAGACAGGTTCCCCAAGTATGCTACCTCATCAGTACTAAGACTCAAGCCCTCTTCTACATTGTAGGCTTGCACATCTTTGATCTGAATAACGGGCTCTGGAGATATTATGATATCAAAAATCTCCTGAGAGAGCATGTTATACGGCTGCAGTAACATGGGATCAAAGTCTCCTTGCCGAGGAGTAAATTGCTCGATGCGCTCAATCCCATCGATACCCATGTTTTGAGTGATCTCTACAGCATTAGTGCTCCAAGGCGTAATCATGGTGGCTCTGGGGCCGATATAATCCCCTGAGATAGATGTCTCTGAAATATGCTTTGCGCCCGCAAATAACCAGATCAGCTTAGATAAATCCTCTACGCCAAGGTTGGATGCTTTCTGTACGGCATAAATAGCCTTGCTACTTGTCTCAAAAAAGTGGATCATCTCTTTCTCAGTGGATAAGCAACAAAGGTACTAATGGCACTTACATATCTGATTTTATAGATATATAAATTAATGAAAAACTACATGAAGCATGATCAATGCGATCAACAGTCCTATCCCAAACCACTTAATCTCTGGGCTATCGCTCTTAAAGAATTCCTTCGGATGACGCCATCCTTTGGTGTTGCCGCTTATAGATGAGATCGCATAAGCGATCAATATCACCCACATCGCTCTAACAAAGTAGTTCATCTCTGGAAAGAGCCTAATGATCAAGAGATGTAGCGGTATGGTGATAAAAAATGAGATCAAGGTAATCCTTGGAATCGGTGCAACCATAAACGCTGCGGTACAGATCAATACCACGATACCACAATTGATATAGTATCGAAGCTCATTGAGGGTATGGGTGAAGGCCGCCTCAGGATTTTCGAACTTGATGTAGATTAATATCAACCCCATGATGATACCTGTAATCAATGTCACCAAAATGGTATTCTTACCAGCTCGTACTACCTGTTGATCTGTGGCATCCGGTTTAATGTACACTTTATAAATATCGATTGACCAGAGCGTTGCGAGAGAATTGAAAGTAGAATCGACCGTACTCATCAGTGAAGCAAATAGAGCACAAAGAATGATTCCTTTTAGTCCTATGGGCAGGTATGTACTCACCAAATGAGGGAATGCCATATCGGGCTCAGTCAAACCATTCTCCCCGAGTATCCCATACAGGGCAATGCCTGGCACAACGATGAGTACCGCCATAACGATCTTCATTAAGCCGCCAACCATAAGGCCTATCTGTGCTTCTCTTAGGCTCTTAGCGGCGAGAGAGCGCTGCATGATGGTTTGATTCGCACACCAATAATTGATATTGAGCAAGAAGAGTCCAAATATATGTATCCACGGTAAGGTGGGATGATCTGCCGGCAGATGGAGGTGCATCAATTGGGGGGTCTTAACATAGAGCTGAGACCATCCTCCAAGATGTTTGATAGAGACGAATAGAACCACAAAGCCTCCAATGAGTAAAATGCTAAACTGAAAGATATCAGTCTTGACCACTGCATTGAGGCCGCCTAAATAGGTATAGATCGCCGAAAAAATACCGAGACCTACGATGATCACAGCAATACGAATGATCCGATCTTCACTGATGAACGACAGATAGTCCGCAAAGACTAAATCTGCCGCATAGGCTCCCCAAAACAACGCTGCACCCAAGGTAATAGTAGAGAAAATCAACAGATTAGCCAATGAATACACCAGCGCTACTGTACTGCCCAAGCGTTTCTTAATGTATTGGGTGACCGTAATAACTTGCTCCTTCAAAAAAAGCGGCACGAAGATGAATGCCGCCATCAATATGCCCTGTATCGCATTGATCTCAAGACTCGCTTGTGCCAAACCAAATAGATATGCCGAGCCCATCATGCCCAGAAACTGATAGCCGTTAATATTCGTGGCTATCGAACTAAGCGCTATAGAGGGCCATCTCAGCCCACGAGAACTCAAAAAATACTCTTCGATCGTAGCTTCATCAGAGGTGCGGCCGGATAATGCAAGCAGCATAATTCCGGTGAAATAGCATAATACGATGATCAGATCGAGCATGGAGTGAATGTACCCATAGTTCATTTAACTAAAAACAAGAACTCTGTTTTTCATTTCTGATTGGTAAGAGTGTACTATAAGAAATGACCATTTAGCATGGGGCCAAATGATGGAAACACTTTACCAGGAGCCATTTTAATTGACACTCTTGCCGCTCAATACAGAGTCTATGTGCTGGTTAACAGAGAATAAGATATGTTTGCATAAGAGACAAAAACTAACATGAAAACAGATATAAGATTCTCACCATTAATCGTCGGTACAATGCGACTGGGTTCTTGGGGGGTAAACATGACTACGGATGAACTGGAACGATTCATTGATGCCTGTGTAGACTTGGGTTTAACCGACTTTGATCACGCTGATATTTATGGGCATTACACAGAAGAAGGACGATTTGGACAAGTGCTTGCCCGCCGTCCTGATCTGAAAAGCAAAATTCAACTGACTACGAAGTGTGGTATCAAGTTGATCACGCCTAATCGTCCAGATCACAAGGTCAAGTCCTATGATTCAACCGCTAAACATATTTTGGCTTCAGCAGAGCGCTCGCTGATAGATCTCAATGTAGATCATATCGACCTACTACTGATCCACAGGCCAGATTTCTTGATGGATGCAACGGAGATCGCCGATGCTTTTAAAAAGCTCCATAGTGATGGTAAGGTCAAGTACTTCGGAGTATCCAACTTTACTCCGGATCAGTTTGAGTTGCTGCATGCTCATATCCCCTTAGTTACTAATCAGGTTGAGGCGTCTGTTGCACATACACAGCCATTTGAGGATGGTACGATTACTCAATGTCAACGCCTTAGTGTCACACCTACGATCTGGTCACCACTTGGTGGCGGCAAGCTCTTTAGCGATCCTACAGACGAGTGCGCCAAGCGTGTCCGTGAGGTCGTCAGCCCCATCCAAGAAAAATACCAATGCCAATTCGATCAGCTCTTATTAGCTTGGCTAATGAAGCATCCTGCAGGATTGGTTCCGGTACTGGGCACAACTAAAATGGCCAGAATACAAAACGCCTTAGAAGCAACTAAACTCGACATCACTCACGAAGAGTGGTATGCGATATGGCAAGCCGGTAAAGGAGAAGAAGTAGCCTAATATGTCAGATATAATTATCAGATCTCAAGATGCGGCAGGAGCAGAGGTGGCTTGGTTTGCGCCAATCTGCAATGGGGATGATCAGTACTTAGGCAAGCATGATCTCCGATACAAGAGCGACTGGAACAACACTTCCAATGTACTCCTTACAGCAGATCGACTAGGCTATCGCAACATATTGTGCCCATCATCTTATCAGGTTGGTCAAGATACGTTGACGTTTGCCTCGGCAGTGGCACCACTCACACAGCAGATCAATCTCCTTACAGCCATCAGGTGTGGTGAGGTTCACCCACCTATGTTAGGTCGAGCCATAGCTACATTAGACCATATCCTCAAAGGCCGCTTGACGATCAATATCATATCATCCAATCTACCCGGCACAGAGATGAGTTCCGAAGATCGATATCAACGCTCACGTGAGGTGATTGAGATCTTAAAGCAAGGATGGACCCAAGACCACATCGATCATAAAGGACAGTTCTATAATCTCCGTCTTGACAATACTGCGCCTATGAAGCCCTACCAGCAGAATGGTGGGCCACTGCTCTACTTTGGCGGCTACTCCCCTCCTGCCGTAGATCTATGCGCTGAGCATTGCGATGTCTATCTGATGTGGCCAGAGCCTATGGGTCGCTTGACAGAGCTGATGACTACCATGAGTCAACGTGCTCAAGCCTATGGTAGGACGGTAGACTTTGGGTTACGAATACACATGATTGTGAGAGAAACCGAAGCAGAGGCACGGGTTGCTGCACGAGAATTGATGAGTCATGTCGATGAAGAAAAAGGCACTCAGATCCGAGAGCGAGCGTTGGATGCTAAGTCTTATGGCGTATCTCGACAATCAGAGGTCAGAGAGCTATCAGATGACAAGGGATATGTAGAAGAAAACCTATGGACAGGCATCGGTCGAGCCAGATCTGGTTGTGGCGCAGCTATAGTTGGCGATCCTGATCAGGTTTTGGCTAAGCTTCAATCTTATATGGCGCTGGGTATCCGAGCATTTATATTTTCTGGATATCCACATGCCGATGAGTGTAAGCTATTCGCCAAATATGTCTTACCAAAGATGAAGACATTCTCTATGCCGATACTCCAAGCTAGACAACTTCAAGGAATCCCCGATACACCATTGGGCGCTGGGATCAGGAGATAGTAGGATTACTTAGACGCCGAATACGGCTTTTGGGGTTTAGTAGATTGTGTTTCTAATTTGATTTGCATGCCATTATTTACGCCATAATCATGTCGTCCTACTAATGCAAATGCACGCCCGTTAGTCCGTAAGATATACGACTTAGGTTCTAACTCTTCATCATCATTAAGCAAGACCATCGCCTCATCATCATTACGATAGTGGTAGATGCCTGTTCCTGCAAGCGCATCATAATATCCATACTTGTATGTGAAGTCCTCGTCGAATTTGATCCAGTAGCCCATATACTCATCACGCTTGGACATCTCCTTACCATTGAATACAAACTCTGGCAGGAAATAATCGTGAGTGATCATGGCAAGCGGATCTGGATCTTTTGAGATTCTGCTCTCTATCACCGCCTTCGCTTGCATTCTGATTTCTTGCACGGACTCGAAGCTTCCCCCTTTTTGAATCTCTAATGGAAATACCTTATCCGGCAGTGCTGACTTATCGATGACTTGATCCTTCTTGGAGCCAGAAGCTCCAGAATTACAAGCAACTAATAATCCAAATACTATGATAGATAACAGATAATTGAATGCTCTCATAAGATATATCTCTATTTTTGTACGGATAGATGACTACAATGCCACTTACCGATAAGGTCTGCAAATTTATTGAAAAAGAATCTCTTTTTGACAAGTCTTCAAGGCTGCTCGTTGCAGTTAGCGGAGGAGTAGATTCTATGGGCCTCTTAAGGTTTCTACATACACGTGACTATAAGGTATCTGTAGCCCATATCAATTATCATCTCCGAGGTGATGAGTCCAATCAAGATCAACAACTGGTAGAATCCTTTTGCCATTCTCATGATATAAGTTGCCATAGCTATGAACTGGATGAGGAGCAAGTAACGAGCCTTAAGAGTAGTAACCTCCAAGAAAAAGCTCGAGACATCCGTTATAACTTTTTTGATAAGGTCATGCTCGACCAACAGTTAGATTATCTCTGTACCGCTCACCATGCTGATGATCAAGTAGAAACTATGTTCATCAACATGACCAGAGGATCTAATCTTACTGGCCTCACATCGTTAAAGGCTAAGGCGAGTAGGATACGTAGACCGTTTCTGTGTCTTCACAAGTCAGAAATCGTAAACTATGCTGCAGAGCATGATGTCCCCTATCGATTAGATAAGAGCAATCTACAATCTGATTACGATAGAAACTTTATACGTAATAAAGTCCTCAGTCCGCTACATACCGCTATCCCAAGATCGCAGAAGGGACTGCGTGCTACACAGCAATTCCTTGAAGAAGAAAGACAACTGAGAGATTACTATATCGATAGAGAGCGCAAGAAGTATATTGATCAAACAGGTACACTGACAACAGTGAATGCGCTAAGTTCAATAACTAACCACGCCACTCCTGGATTACTCCTTTTTTATCTCATACAAGACTTCGGATTCAACAAGATTCAAGCTGAACTCCTGCTCCAAGGTCATGGGACTGAGGAGCGATATTTTTATAGTTCAACACACGAGGGAGTTATTAAACATGATCAGTTGATCATAAGAGGTATCCCCTCAGATAATCATACAAGGATTAAGATCATTGGCATCGGGAGTTATAATATAGGCTCAGGCACCTTGACACTATCTACTCCAGACACTATCCAATATACAACTGATCCTACTGTAGAGTTGGCTACTATTGACTTCACCAAAGGCCCACTTGTCGTAAGGAATTGGATTATAGGAGATCGATTTGCTCCTTATGGCATGAATGGTAAGACTAAGAAGCTCAGTGACTTATTCACTGAGCTAAGCCTAAACCGCTTCGAGAAGGAACAGGTAAAGCTCCTCGTGCAAGGCGATCAGATCATATGGGTGATTGGTCATCGATTGAGCCATCACTATAGAGTTGTCGATGACACCGATCCCGTCAAGCTGACTTATGTCAGCACATAAGTATCTATGAAGCGCATAAACTCACTGCGGACGATCTTATGCCCTCCTTCAAACTTCTCGATGCGTATCGAGAGTTTATTATTGTTGATGACTGTTTTGATATCATTAATAGCGGTCTCTGTAATGAAGTGGTCCTCATCTCCATACCACAGGTGATTTTGCTTATCGCTCAGATACTCCTCAAGGTGACGATATGAGATATCTTCTGGGATCCAGCCCGCCCAGTTTATGGCGATATCGTAGTGTGGCATAGAGGCGTGTATCCACCTCCACATCGTCGCACATCCCTGAGAGAATCCCATGAGAACAACTTCGACAGTATCCTGATTCACATGACTGACATAGCGCTGATATATCTGATCTAAGTATCTCGTAAAGTCGTGGATCTCGTCATAGCGATCCTCCTTAGTCATCCAGCACGCTACTGGCTCTCTATCCTCATTGTGCCAATAGAATCTATTGAGGCCCTCTACAGCTATCACGAAGTGTTCTTCAGGATCAAGCTTATCAAACTTATGTATGATCTTGCGAGCTAACTGTCCATAGCCATGCATCACTATCCAGATGTACTTAGTAGTGTTCTTATCAAGCGTTCCATAGGTAGAATAATGCGCTGTGCGGGCCACTGACATCGAGTGATGCGAGATGTGTTTTGCCATTAGATCTGTGTTTGCCTGCAATCTATAGAAATGGTTAGAAAGTAAATCAATGCTATTTTACAAAACGGCAACTTTCTGTTTTATGTAAGCGTTACCCACCTAATATAAATGTAAATTATGGCTAAAGAACGTGATTTTTTGATTCACCCACTCTATATCAAAATCACCTTAGTCTTAGCGAGTATTACCGCATTATTTCTGGGATTCAGTTTCGCATACATCTATTCTCGGATACAAAATGGCGAGACTCCTGTAGATATTCCCATCTTATTCTACGCCAATACAATCCTCTTATTAGGTTCGAGTTATACGCTGGTTGAAACGAAGAAAGCATATGAAAATGATCAAACCAGTAGATATAAATCCTTGCTGTGGGCGACGATGGTACTAAGTGTTCTTTTCTTAATCGGTCAGATATTCGCTTGGAATCAAATGATAGAAATGAACGTCGGTCTCACCAGCAGTAATCTGGCAAGCTACCTCTATGTTATCTCTGCTATACACTTGGCACACGTCATTGGAGGGTTACCATTTTTAGGATTCTTCATCCGGGATGCAAAAAAGAGATTGGTGGAGCCTGCAAGCGTCTTACTCTATTTGTCAGACCCAGATAAAAAACGGCGGTTGATGGTACTCAGTATATACTGGCACTTCATCGATGCGCTATGGATCTATCTAATAATCTTCTTCTTGGTAAATCGAATGATTTGAGTGTGGCTTACGCCTCTACAAATAGTTGGTTGAGATCAATGTATTTATCCGCAGCATCCCAGATACTTAGCGCAACAAAGCGCTCTACCTCATTGATATAAGGATTAAAATAAACCTCGACTAAGTAGTCGTTATAGTAGTACAAGGAAATCAATCGATCACCTGAACTATTGACATCAAAGAAGGAGCCCTTCTCAAATGTCTGTTCACGCTGGACGTCAAAGGCCTCCTGGTTAAATTGGTTTATCGTTAACATTGAGAAGTGAAAATAGTGTGTCTATTGTCGTCTTGAAAGGGTAATTATCTTATGGTAGATTGCCATAATAGAAAGGATAACCCATAGTGTGTATACTTACAATATGATGAGGATATTAGAGTTATAGATTCATATCTCTATATTTCATAATATTGTAGTTTATTTTAAGCGTACAAAAACTTAAGAATTATGCTTGTAAAAGCAAACATCAACAGATCATCGATATATTCATTATTGGTTCTATTCCTAAGTGCAGTGGTATTAGTATCGAGCTGTGCCGAAGAAAGCTATAAGATCAAAGGAAAAATTGCGAATGCATCAGATCTCAGCATTTATTTCGATAAGGTAGACCTCTTTGAAAACGCGAATAGCGTTGTCGCTAAAGGCGAGACGGATGGCTCAGGTTCATTCTCAATACCTATGGAGGTGGCCCCTGAAGCTGGCACCTATCGTGTGAGAGTTGGAGCGAAATCCGCTTACCTCATACTTGACGGCACTGAGACAGGTATCAAAATAGATGGAGACCTCAATACGCTTGCGAGCTTTGGATATAGCGTAGAAGGCTCTACATCCAGTAGTGCCTATGTCAATAAAATGAAATCATATGTAAATGGCGAGACGGATGTCAAATCGCTTCAAGACTTTGTTTTGAATGAAGCGGAAGGACCAATTGCTATGATGATGGCATTACAGTTGTTTGGTGGCAGTGTGGAGTTTGCTGATTTGCACATGCAAGTGAGTAAAAAACTCAATAGCTCACATAGCGGCGAAGACTTTGCGGCTCAGTATAATACATTCGCCCAGGCGATGAATAAAGAAGCCCTACGAAAAATGGCCACTGAGAAGGTTCGAGTAGGTGAAAACGCTCCTGATATCACGCTTCCAGATGTGGGCGGATTGGATAGAAGTCTCTCTGAACTCAAAGGACAGATCGTATTATTAGATTTTTGGGCCAGTTGGTGCGGACCGTGTCGACGTGAAAACCCAAATGTAGTGCGTGTATATGATAAATATAAGGATCAAGGATTTACCGTATTTAGCGTATCCCTTGATGGCTTAGATGAGCGCACTAAAAAGCGATTTCCGGAGAATCAGTTAGAATCTCAGATGAAAAGTCAGAAAAAAAGATGGATAGATGCCATAGCTAAAGATAACTTGAAGTGGGATACACATGTCAGCGATCTACGCAAGTGGGATAGCGGGGCTGCTGCCGCATATGGTGTACGTAGTATTCCAAAGACATTCTTGTTAGACAGAGATGGAAAGATTGCTTACGTCAATCCACGTCGTAATCTCGAAGAGGCTGTTCAGTCTCTACTCTAAAATCTTAGGCTATAGCTTGTGCCACGTATTGCTCTAATTTCTGATACACATAGCTATCTCGGAAGTGACGTAATTAAACATATCAAAGATGCTGATGAGATCTGGCATGCTGGCGATATCGGAGATGTTGCCACTGCTGAGCAAATAGAACAAATCGGTCCTCCAGTGAGGATGGTCTGGGGTAATATTGATGGCAAGCCCTTAAGAACCCAATACCCTCTCGAACAGATCTTCACAGTAGGTGGCGTCAAGGTCTATATCATACATATAGGGGGATATCCAGGTCGTCTCTACAAGAAAGCGAAGGAAACGATACAAAGGGAGAAGCCCGACCTCTACATCTGTGGGCACTCGCATATACTAAAAGTGATGCGTGATCAGCAACATGACCTCCTACATATGAATCCAGGAGCATGCGGAGTAATAGGGTTTCACAAATTTCGCACCCTACTGAAGTTTGACGTGGACAACGGCGAGATCTCTAATCTACAGGCTGTAGAACTCGGACTTCGTGGGAAAATCGAAGTGCCGTGATATCGATCCTCATACCCATCTACAATCAGTCCATCGTAGATCTCGTCCAAGAAATAGTCTCTCAATGTGGCAAGGCCAAATGTCAGTTTGAGATTATCTGTCTGGACGATGTGTCTAAGCCAAAGTACCATGAGATCAATCGGGCAATAGAGCAAGTCATGGGCGTCAACTACGTCGAACTCACAGATCACTGCGGCAGATCAAAAATCAGAAATAAACTTGCCAGCTTAGCGCGGTTTGAGCATCTATTATTCATTGATTCGGACAGCAGAATCACCTCAAAGAGATATATCAAAAAGTATCTCACTGCTATAGAAGAGCATCCTACAGCAGTGATCTCTGGTGGGCGTAACTATGCGAAGAAAGAACCTAAGAGAGATGCATACAAGCTGCACTGGCGATATGGGACCCTGCGGGAATCACCCAAAGCTCGTCTGCGCAATAAGAGAGCGACTGAACTATTTCACTCTAACAACTTTGTAGCTCCGAGAGCTGCTGTCATGCAATACAAGTTTGATGAATCAATTGAAACCTATGGATACGAGGATATCCATTGGGCATATCAAGTGAGCAACAAGTATCCGATCATACATATCGACAATCCAATAAAACATGGTGGGTTAAAAACCGCAGATATTTTCATAGAAGAAACTAAAGAGGCGCTGAGCAATCTCAGCAGACTCTATCTACAAGGTGAAGTAATCGATACTAAGCTGATCCGAGCGTATGTCCGACTTAAAACATGGGGACTATTATCACCTGTCACTAACCTGCTTAACAGGCGTACTGAGCGTATACTAAACAATCTCAAAAGTGGCAATCCCAAGCTATTTCAGCTGGACTTATTCAAATTACAATATTTCGCAAAAAGCATATCAGAAAGTACGAAATAGCAAATATTGAACATTACGCCAATATTATTCGCCTATACGCTGCTTGATCCTCACCTTATTTCTTGCTGCTTAAAGAGTTTATACTTTACTTGTGGTTTATATAAAATTCAATAAGATTTTATACCTTTTTCATGATGACGACGCCTGCTACTTACCATAGCAGGCTTTTTTGTTTTAATAGGGCTGCATAATATCCCTCAATGTATCAGTCTCAATTCGTTCTCTAAATTCTGCTCCGAGTTCAAGGCTCTGAGACGATATCGTATCCCAATATTCTATACGCCCTTGTTGATCTTGACCAAAATATTCGAAATCATCCATAGTTGAGATCTGTTGTCGAGGCAAGGATGATATGTAATCATCAGAAGGGTAAATCACCACAACATCAGACATAAACTCCTGCTTAGCTCTGCCAAAGACCGGCAGATGCTTATCAAACCATCCCGCTAATACATCATGCATGAAATGTGGTAGTAAGACGATCTTACCATCTATCCTATCATATGGATAACCCATATGATAATCTATGATACCTCCATCCCAATAAAGTCCGTCCTGACCAGCTATCGTGATTCCCTTCATCAACAGCGGTATCGCTCCGCTTGCTCGCATAGAGTCAATGAGATTAGCCGTGTTGAGGGCTTGTAAAGTAGTCCTGAGGGCATCCTTATCCTTATGATATGGCAAGCTATCATCATTAGAGAATATGGTACGACTCATAGAGCCTTGTAACCAAGACCTCTTAACAGTGTGACTGAGCGCCGCTAAGGCCAGCCCCGGCAAGAGCTTAGCTTTTTGTTCGGAGTTGCACAAGCCTCGACCTCGAGAGGTCGTCACATATAGACTCTTAGACTTGTTATTGAGTATGTAATCTGTCTGATCTGACACCATCTGTTTAATGATATCAGCGCACGCATCAGATATTTCGCCAGGACCCGGATCTTCGGTATAGATGTATTCGGCGTAAGCCTTTCTGAGCCTCTCGAGAGCTCTACCTGGATCAGAAGTACATGCCGCAGCCATCTGCCAAGAACCTACAGAAGAACCGATATAAAATCGACTCTGATCATCATCTAAGAGATCATCGACTATATATCTAACTAAGCCGTATGTTGTGAACCACTTGGGGCCACCTGCAGCCGCAGCAACACCTGCAACCATATCAGGAGTTAGTGGACGACTTGACAACAACCGATAAGCTCGCTTACCTGCCCTAATTGAAATTTTCGGAGCTGACAAAGATTATGTATTTGTCAGTGAATATAGAGAGTATATGACTATTGTGGAACCATTGAGATCAATCCCATATTGTTGAATAGAATCTCTTTATCTTTTACTGACACATCACCGCTCAGATCTACATCCTGCAGGAAGTAACTACTATTCAATCCGTTGCCGCCTTCCCATGATTTAATATCATCTTCGTCTATACTGGCAACTGTCAGCTCGGTGTCTTTTGGATTCGCATTGCCAGCTATCATAGCATACATGCCATCACCAATCTGTTTATGTCCCTCCTGATATGACTCCGTATATCTGAAGTCATAAGATATGTTACCATCTTTTACCGCTACAGGCTCTTTTGACATTACAGCGAGATGATTACGATGCTCTATGACGATGTAATATCTCTTACTCGGATCTAATGAGCACTTGGCTCCAACCGAAGCTATCTTAACACGTCCGTCGACATATACATGCGCAGGGGCTCTAAATACAGTACTATTATAATGTTCTTTCTCACGAATGCTTACGAGCACCCAGTCAACGACTTTTTTGTCATAATTGTAATAATCGTTAGTCTTTACGACACCCTCGTTACCTTGGTATTCCCATGGATAATTCTTATAAGGCTGTCCAGATTCTGTTTTTCTTGAGAAGAAAGTTTTGGGTTTCATGCCCGGTAGATAACCTAATTCATTGAGTTTATTCTTCATCACCCCTTCCTCTGAGTCAAAGGCGCCTTCCAAATACACGTAAAATTCAATATTGGATTCTGTGAGTTCTATTTCATTTCCTGGAATTTCTATCGGCTGTGCCATAGAAGTGTAAGCCAACATAGGAATGAGCAGCAACTTGAAAAATAGAGTTGTCATCAGCTTGGTTTTTTGGTGTTGTCATTTACATGACAATTATTTGTCTGTTCTGCACCTATCGGTGAAAGAAAATTCAGAGCTAATTGTAAACAAGCTTACAGAAATCGTATTACTGTGGCACTTCTGTAAAAACACCAACATTATCAAGAATCTTCCGTTGATCCGCCACATTTACATCGCCATTAAAGTCTACATCGGCCTCGTAATAGGAGCTATGCTCACCGTTGTATTCAATAAATCTTATGATATCATTGAAATTGATGTCGTTGATGCCCAACTCATCGTGTTCTATATTGCCTATAAACATGGCAAATGAGCCATCACTCATTTCTTTCTGACCATGGCCCAGTAAGGCCACATATGAATCGGACTGTGTGAAGTCATAGGTCAATCGACCGTTGACCACAGGCACGGGTTGTGGAGTCATCACGATCATGTGATTGCGATGCTCGACTACGATATAACATTCTGTAATAGCAGTATCTATAGGAGTTGGTTCAATCATGACTACATCCCCATCTTTTAATAACACAGCTGCAGTTCTCAACAATTCAGTACTTTTCTCGATGCCACTTCGCAGACTCACTAATATCCAGTCGATCGTAGTCTCTGGATAAAACTCCTCGATGCTTCGATCTGATCTTCCTTCTGTACCGTAGTACGCCCACGGACTACTACCATATGGCTGACCAGAACCTGTTGCGGCTCCAAAAAGTGTCTTGGGTGTCTGACCTGGTAAATAACCAATCTTATTGAGTGTGGAGTTCATCAGGTGATCTACAGGATCATATGCTCCCTCCAGAAAGACTCTTAATTCCAAGTCGACAGTATCTACTGATATTTCATCAGAGGCGTGAAGCTGAGACGTCACCAAAAAGGGCAATAGAAATAGCCCTAATAAAATAGTTTTCAATTGTAACATGGCATTGGTTGTCATGACACAAGACACCAAATCAGACAGGTATTACCTATCTACGTTACTAATTGTGCAAGGTTTTAACTAATGACAGCTTCTTCTACTCGTTCTGTCCATCCAAATTTATCCTCGATAGTTCCTACTCTCATTCCATCAATATACTGCTTGAGAGATGGTGCTATCTCGTATTGATCAGGATTGAGTTCTATGACCGAATCTTTATAGGATATCTTATGTACTAATGATACGACCGCCGCTGTACCCGTCCCAAATACTTCTTTGAGGTCTCCCGACTCGTGGGCTTTGATCACCTCGTCAATTGGCAGATTCTTTTCGATTACATCTATCCCTCTATCCTTCATCACTTGGATCATGCTATCTCTGGTAATACCCTTAAGGATTGCGCCATTGATGGCAGGAGTAAAAGCCTTGTGCCCAATGATGAAAAAGATATTCATCGTTCCAACCTCTTGGATGTATTTGAACTCATATGGATCCATCCACATAATCTGATCATATCCGGCTTCCTTAGCTTTTTGAGCAGGAAAAAGTGATGCCGCATAGTTGCCAGCTGTCTTGGCCTCTCCTACTCCTCCAGGGCACGCCCGTACGTAGGTACTGTCTGCTAACAGGCTCACCGGCTTAGAATAGTATGGCCCTACTGGACAGGTAAAGATTACAAACTTATAAGTTGATGAAGCTCTGACTCCGACATACTCCTCTGTTGCGAACATGAACGGTCTGAGATATAGCGCGCTCCCTTCTTGAGGAGGAATCCATGCACTATCTACAGATACCAACTCTCGCACCGCATCACTGAACATCTGTGCCGGCACCTCTGGCATACACATCCGCACTGCCGAATTGTTGAGACGTTCGATGTGCTTATCTACTCTGAAGAGCATAGGAGTACCGTCTTTATGCTTAGAGGCTTTCATCCCTTCAAAAATTGATTGGCCATAATGTAAGGTCAAGTTCGCAGGGTGGATACTAAAGTTCTCCATCGGTTTGATTTCTCCAGGGCCCCATTCGCCATCTGCATATTCTGCCACATACATATGGTCACTGCATATCTGACCGAAAGGCAGATTATTAAAATCTACCGAAGCTATCTTAGACTCCTTTACTCGAGTTATTTTCATGATGTCTGTATGTGTTACTCAAAATTAACACAATTCAAACCATGAATGTTGATTGATTGAAAGCCATTTACATCCTCTAAAGAACAAATAAGGTATACCTTCGAATTATGACTATTGGACATTTTGATAGCTACCCAAGATACCAGATCATAGAGCAACCAGAATCTATGGGTCATAGCACTGACCTAAGCGCTCATCCGACAACAATTGTATTGTGCAAATCACATGATCTAACCGAGGAGAATAAAACCCTCTTAGCTAAGATCCTCAAAGCAGTAGGCGAAACTCTTGAGACCGTTCAGTTTGTAAGTGTTGATCAAAACGGTCAACAGCATCTCAATCAGATCATCGTAGACGGACATACCAGAGTCCTATTGAGCTTTGAAGTAAACTTAAATAACAATGGTCTCAACATTCATCAGCGTCTATATCATATCATTATGATAGGAGAACTATCAATCTTGATATCCGAATCACTGACGACATTGACTCAAAAGAAAGAAGCCAAAATGAAGCTCTGGACAGAACTTCAAAAATTATATCCCCAACAATCATAGTATGGAAATCATCTTCGCAACCTCTAACGCTCATAAGGCCAGCGAGGTCAATCAAATCCTCGGTAAGGATCAGTGCCGGCTAAAGACTCTCAAGGACATCGGCTTCACAGAAGATATCGCTGAGACTGGCACTACCCTCAATGAGAATGCTTGGATCAAGACAGATCATATCCACAAGCTCTATGGTGGAGATGTCATCGCCGAAGATACTGGACTTGAAGTATTTGCTCTCGATATGGAGCCGGGAGTCTACAGTGCGAGATATGCAGGACCTCAACGGAGCGATCAGGATAACATGGACAAACTCCTAAGTAACTTGGTAGATAAAGACAATCGTAAAGCACAGTTCAGGACGGTAGTAGCGCTGATCCTTGGAGGTGAGTGTCATACCTTTGAGGGAATCGTATCAGGCCACATAGCCCATGTCCGCTCTGGAGATGGTGGATTCGGTTACGACCCAATCTTCATACCCGACGGATATGAAGACAGTTTTGGGATACTATCCGCAGAGATCAAAAACAGCATAAGTCATCGTGGACGTGCCTTTGCTAAAGTAGCTCAGTTCCTGAAGGGTCTGGGATAACCCTACTCTCTCCGTACAGATATAACTCAACCCATAAAGTAAAGCATCAAGACAAAACCGATGATAAAGCCGATGACTAATCCAATAACCATGGCGACTTTGGACTTTTTACTTTTTGGTTGTTCCATATGTGCAACGTTGATGTACTAAACTCGCATTAACAGATGTCATTAACCTCACGCTCCCAGTTCATCGTGCGCTTGATAGCTACCTGCCAAGCGTGATAGAGTTTCTTGGATTGATCAGCATCCATCTGAGGCTCAAATCTCTGATCCAAGTTCCACTTGTCCTCGAGCTCTGATTTAGTCCAAAAACCCGTTGCTAATCCTGCGAGATATGCCGCACCTAATGCTGTGGTTTCAATAATCTCCGGTCGCTCAACAGGTACTGATAACATGTCTGATTGAAACTGCATCAGCAAATCATTAGCACATGCACCTCCATCGACCTTAAGTGTGGTTAGCTCGATGCCCGAATCTTGGTTCATAGCTCCTAAAACATCCTTAGTTTGATACGCCAGCGACTCCAGAGTGGCTCGTATGAGATGATTGTTGGTGCTACCACGAGTAAGTCCAAATACCGCTCCTCGGGCATACATATCCCAATATGGCGCGCCTAAACCTGCGAAAGCTGGCACTACGACTACTCCCTCCGATGATCCGATCTTAGAGGCGAAGTACTCAGAATCTGGCGACTCATCGATGATCTTAAGACCATCACGTAACCATTGAATAGCTGCTCCTGCGATGAATATACTTCCCTCAAGTGCATAATGGACTTTACCATCAATACCCCAAGCTATGGTTGTCAGTAGTCCATGATGGGACTCGATCATCTTCTCGCCAGTATTCATCAACATAAAACAACCCGTACCGTAGGTGTTCTTTGCCATACCAGGCTTGTGACACATCTGGCCAAACAAGGCAGCTTGCTGATCACCAGCTATGCCAGCTATAGGTATCTCACCACCTAATAATGAAGTTGTACCATATACCTCTGAAGATGATTTTACCGTAGGCAAGATTCTCTGAGGCACATTGAATTCAGTGAGGATCTTTTGATCCCAAGTGAGGTCATCTATATTGTAGAGCAACGTTCTTGAGGCATTGCTGTAGTCCGTGATATGCTCTTGACCCTGAGTTAGTTTATAAACCAGCCAACTATCCACAGTGCCGACCATCAGATCGCCTGACTCGGCTAAGCTCCGTGCTCCATCTATATTGTCTAAAATCCATTTAATCTTAGTCCCCGAGAAGTAGGCATCCACGACCAGTCCTGTACTTTTCTTTAGATAATCCTCCCACCCTCCTGCTTTTAGCTCTTCGCAGTATGGGGCAGTACGTCGGTCTTGCCATACGATGGCTTTACATATGGGCTGACCTGTCGATCGTTGCCAAGCCACCGTGGTTTCTCGTTGATTAGTGATCCCTATACCTGCAATGTCTTCAGGGCTAATACCGGATTCTTTGATCACTTTATGAGCAACTGCTAATTGAGTTTCCCAGATCTCATTGGCATCGTGTTCGACCCATCCTGGCTGTGGGAAGTGCTGAGTAAACTCTTGTTGTGAGGTAGCTGCAATAGCCCCGTCATGATTAAACAAGATAGCTCGAGAGCTGGTCGTGCCTTGATCTAAGGCGAGGATATATTTTTTCGACATGGAGTTAGATTAGTTCATTTCTTGATCGTAATAGGTGGTGGCATCAGTAATGAGCCTGTCCAAAATAGCATTTTCTTCTTTTAGCCGCTTATCATCCCATTGAAGTTCTTGAGCCATGATGTCCATGACGGGCTGCCTGATCGTTGCAATAGACATAATGTCAAAGTACAGGCGCCCTGTACGGCGGACAAAGTAATCTGAAGCTCGAGTTACCATCTCATGCGTGATATTATATCGTATCTCCTCCTGTGCAAGCTCAATATCCGTAGTAATCTCTGATAGATGAGCAATGATCTGCTCTGATTGTTTGCCATAGTTAGTCACCAGGTACCAGCCATAATAAGGATCTAATCCCTTAGTTGATATCCTCTCGCTGACGTCTTGGATGTATTTTTTGACTTCTTTATTCGTCATGGCTTGATCTCCGCCTAGTGGAATCTCATCTGTTATGGCTTCTGACTGATCCAACTGGAGATCATCCTTGTCTATAACTAAGTCAACTACTCGTTCGGCCATTTTGCGATAGCCTGTAAGCTTACCTCCAGCAATTGAGATCAAGCCGTCATCAGCAACGAATATCTCGTCTTTTCGAGATAGCTCCGAGGGAGATTTTCCGTCCTCATGGATTAGCGGGCGTAGTCCCATCCAATTAGAGATCACATCACCTGCTGTTAACTTTAACTCGGGAAACGCACTATTAGCCCCAGCTAACAGATAATCACGATCCGCCGTAGTGGAGACGATACGATCCATATCACCCGTATATGTGGTGTCTGTTGTACCCAGATAAGTTACTCGCCCTCGAGGTATTGCAAAGAGCATGCGTCCACCTGGCTCATCAAAATATATGGACTGATTGATCGGAAACTTCTCTCGAGGAAAGACCAGATGCACACCTTTAGTCAAGTGGAGTCTCTTATGATTGAGAGACTGATTCTTGGCACGTATATGATCTACCCAAGGACCAGTAGCCGATACGACCCGCTGAGCTGAGACATTGATCGCTTCACCTGTTATGACATCCTCTATTACCACACCCGTAATCGCATTACCCTCATGGATAAAATCGGTCATCTTGCAATAGTTAAGTGGTACTGCTCCATAGCTTGCTGCCTTCTTTATGAGCTCTATAGTGAGTCTCGCATCATCTGTCCGATACTCTGCATAATATCCACTCCCAAGAACCCTATCGGCATCAAGAAGGGGTTCTTTCTTCAGGGTCTGCTTTTTGTTGAGCATCTTGCGTTTATCATTAGAATCTACACCAGCTAAAAAATCATAGACAAATAATCCTAAAGAGCTGCTCCACTTCCCATACGTACCGCCCTTAACCAGCGGCAGCAACATTTTTTCGGGTAGACAGAGATGGGGGGCGATCTTATTGACGATGGCACGCTCAGTACCAGTCTCACGTACCAATTCAATATCCAACTGCTTGAGATAGCGTAGCCCTCCGTGTATAAGCTTAGTAGACTTAGAGCTTGTACCCGAGGCGAAATCTCCCTTCTCAACAAGTGCCGTTTTAATCCCTCTCGAAGCGGCATCAAGAGCAATCCCAGCTCCTGTGGCTCCGCCGCCTATAATTATGAGATCAAAGCGATCGATGCGTAATGTTGATAAGTTATGTTTTCTATTAAGCATGCTGTGGTGTTCTCATTTACACTTCGTGAAAATGCCAAATATTTATGGAGTCTGTCTACAGATCTAATTAATATCCCACATCTGCTCTATGATGAATCAATGTTTCTTTTGAAATATGATTTGTAGAAAGACTCGATTTTAGTTTCATTCACAGTGTAAGACTCATTATAGCTAAACCTACATTATTTTAAACGTATAATATTATCATATGTCACCAGAAGAAATTGTACAAAAACAAGTTGAGGCGTATAATAGTCGAGATATCGAGACATTTGTCTCATGTCACCATCCATCGGTCGAGCTCTATCAGTTGGGAGAGGATAATCCATTCTTAGAAGGGATAACAGCACTTGCAGCCCGTTACAAAGACATCTTTGATCAATCGCCAAATCTACACTCTGAAGTAACTCAACGCTTAGCGCTTAATAATGTAGTGATTGATCAAGAGATTGTAACTGGTCGAGTCGGTACAGAACGAACTAATTTTATCGCCATCTATCAAATCAGAGACGGACTGATTGCTAAAGTTAGTTTTGTTACGGATTGATTCTGCACCTATTCGACTGACACCATTGTCATAATTAAGAGGCTTAACCCGATTTTGTATCATTGAATCAGCACATGCATTACATTTGGCATTGTGATGCGATTACCCTTACCCTTCCTTAATACACTTGTTCCTACTGCTTTGATCATGAGTATGATCTGTCTCAGTTGTTGTCACTATCCCGTAGGAGATAGCAATGATACTGGGGTGATCATATCAGTTGATGAAAAGCATAGAGGAGTGCATGTGTTTGGGCGGATGGACTCGACGACTTTTGATGATCTCAATCGTATCCATACAGACTATATCACTCTGGTACCCTATGCGGGTCAAAATGGACACGACTCTCCCGAAATCAGATATTTCAGAAGCGAAGATCCTGATCAGATTAAAGAGCGCAATGAGCGCTGGATAAGACAGATTACTGCTTGCCACGAAGCGGGTTTCAAGGTTTTCCTCAAGCCGCATATCTGGATTCGTAATGCCTCAAATGGAAAATGGCGCTCTGATATCTATTATGACAATGAAGACGAGTGGAATACTTGGAAAGAAAATTACCGCTCATTCATCCTGCATTACGCAGAAATGGCAGAAGAGGCGCAAGTAGAGATGTTCTGTATAGGTACAGAGTTAACCCGCCTGAGTCAATCGAAGCCAGCGTTTTGGCGTGCTTTGATTAAAGACGTTAAGTCAGTTTATAGCGGTAAGCTTACATATGCCGGTAACTGGTACAAAGAGTATGAATCTATCTCTTTTTGGGATGAGCTGGACTATATCGGCATACAGGCATACTTCCCTCTCAGTAATCGTGACAATCCAGATCTGACAGAATTAAAGCAAGCCTGGGAGCGTAAGTCATCAGACCTCGCCGACATCAGTAAAAAATTCAACAAACCCATACTATTCACCGAGATCGGATATAAGAGTACCACAGACGGAGCCTCAAAACCTTGGGAATGGATCGACTACTATAATGACGGCGCATCGTTTGAGCAGTCTGACGAAACTCAGGCTAATGCTTATCAATCCGTATTTGAGACTATATGGAATGAGAACTGGTTTGCTGGCATGCACCTCTGGCAATGGAGAGGAGATGGACGTAATCGGCGAGGGCGCAACCACCTAGACTTCACTCCACAAAACAAACCTGCAGAACAGATTATCGCCAAGGGTTATAATCGATAAGATTTAGCTCTATCAATGATTTACAATGCTCATCCTCAATTGTAAATAAGGTCTATCTGCCGCTCTTAACAGCGTTGGCAACCAAACATAGTCTTGCGCAAATAAAACACTTCAAAATCATATAACACATCAACCCTTAGAGCTCCATTTTTTCATTATGTTCAACCCTTAAATAGAAGACTATGTTAAACCTCGCTACAATACTTTCTGCCACCGCAATATCTCATGGCGGCAGCCCAGCTTTCACCTTTGGAGACACGACACTAAATTATGCTCAGATTAATGGTGCTGCGAACCAAATTGCCAATGGTCTGAAGGCTCAAGGCATTGTTCCTGGTGATAAGGTTGCATTGAGCTGCCTTAATCTACCTTACTTCCCAATGATCTATTTTGGCATATTGAAGGCAGGAGCTACAGTGGTGCCTCTAAGTGTACTCCTAAAAGAAGATGAAATAGAGTATCACCTCAATGATAGCGAGTCCAAGGCATACTTTTGCTTTGAGGGAACCCCTGAGCTACCTATGGCACAGATGGGTCATCAGGGCTTCAACAAGGCAAGCGCTTGTGAGCATTTGTTCGTAATTACAGCCAATCCGACATCTCCCTCACCAATAGAAGGCACTAAGACTTTGGGTAGCCTCATGGCAGGTCAATCACCGACATTTGAGATGGTACAGACCGGTGCCGATGATACGGCCGTAATCATATACACCTCAGGAACTACGGGCAGACCCAAAGGTGCAGAATTAACTCACTCTAACTTGTTTTGCAATACGGTGCTGTGCAATGACCTCTTTCATATGAATGAGGAGGATACGACGTTAATCGTGCTACCGCTCTTCCACATATTCGCTATGACCTGTCTGATGAATGCAGGTATCTACAAGGGTACACATGCCATACTATTACCGAGGTTTGATGCAGAAACAGTGTTTGGATTACTCCAGAAACACGAAGTAACCATCTTCGCAGGAGTTCCTACCATGTATTGGGGATTACTCAATTACAAAGAAGACAAGTTTGACTATGCCAAGATATCGAGCAACTTGAGGCTCTGTGCCTCTGGTGGAGCTGCCCTCCCTGTCCAGGTTCTCCATGACTTCGAAGCAAGGTTTAAGGTAAGTGTACTTGAGGGTTATGGCATGTCAGAAGGATCTCCTGTCGTTACTTTTAATCAAACTAAGGTCGGAACCAAGCCGGGCTCAATCGGTACAGAGGTCTGGGGTGTTGAAGTTAAACTGGTCGATGAAGAAGGCAATGAAGTTCCTGTTGGAGAAAAAGGTGAACTATTGTATAGAGGTCATAACGTAATGAAGGGTTATTACAAGAAGCCTGAAGCCAATGCCAAGACGCTTAAAGATGGTTGGCTGCACTCTGGAGATGTAGCCATAAAGGATGAGGATGGTTACTACTTTATCGTAGATCGCACCAAAGACATGATCATACGAGGAGGATTGAATGTATACCCTCGAGAAGTCGAAGAAGTGATGATCAAACATGACGACGTATCACTGGTGGCAGTTATCGGCATCCCAGATGAGAAGATGGGTGAAGAGATCAAAGCCTATGTCGTCAAAGAGTTTGGCAGTAAAATCTCAGAAGACGAGCTGATGGCCTATACCAAGTCTAAACTGGCAGCATACAAATATCCACGAATCGTAGAGTTTATAGATGCGCTTCCTATGAGTGCGACAGGTAAGATATTGAAGAAGGAGTTGAGGAAGTTGTGACAGTAATCAAGATATGAACATAACAAAGTGAAGCCTACTATTGGGATGGCTACCAAGATTGCTAATACCGAAAGCTCAAGTAAAACGTCAGTGTACGTCGAACTATCGATTTAGGACTGCGGAGAGATAACTCAACAACTCAATCAATCACGATTAACCGCTCAAATTTTAGGTCTTTGAGAGCTCTCGTTCCATTGTACTTGTTAGAAGATTGAATAAAGGATAGATTCGGTATTGGCCTTAGTTCCCAATTCCATTCATGAGTTGCTACAAGTCCCCAAGCCTTTATAGATGTTGGAACTTGATTTTCAAAGGTCAGATGAGTATAAAGCTCCGTCAAGTCAGCATCATAGAAGGTCTGTATATCAACAATCTGATGATATTCATCAATTTCAAACCTAATGAAGTCTTTTTTATACTTCACCTGATAGACGATCGAACCAGTTGAATCCGAGGGCTCTATATTCAAAATCTTATACTTTTTATTAGCATGCCGGCGAGTATAAAATTTTGACTTTAAATTCAGTGATGGCCATACATCCAATGAAAATGTCAATGGAATTAGAGGGCGAGTCTTCAGTGTATCTAACTGGCTATTCTTCCAATCAAATGATGCATTATAGACTTGATACTCTCCAAGTTTAAAACTTGGATCTATGGCAATTAAGGCTATCATGTCGTAATCGCTTTCTGATAGCTTGTATTTGAAGGTATTATTCTCTGCTAAAAATTCATCCATGTTATCTC
>CAYPWL010000033.1:0-34902 GCA_964414425.1 uncultured Saprospiraceae bacterium | reverse complement strand
TCATTAAGCATGCTGAATGGAAAACAGGTAAATGTTATGGACAGAAGGTAAATAGTTATACATATTTTCATGTCTCAAATGACAAATACTCAATACCTGAAGATAACAAGCGCCGATGACGATCATAGGCTATCGCCTAAGACGCATGTCGCGAGACAGTTTATTATGGAGTTATAGTAGAGGCCCTAAACAATCTATGTGCAACACTCATAACCTCAAAGCAACTTGACTAAAAACGTAATGTCTTCAAGCTTGTCTATAAATCCGTAACTTCCGATAGAATTACATCACACTAAAAAACATATCACTATGACCACACAAGAAGTCGCTAACAAATGGGCAAATTATTGTAGAACAGGCAATTGGGAGAGCGCTGTTAAAGAGCTCTATCATACAGATTGCGTAAGCATTGAAATGGAAGGCGCTCAGGGATTCCCGCCGAGAGTAGAGGGCTTAGAAGCTATTGCTCAGAAAGGCGAGCAATGGAATAGCATGGTAGCAGAATTTCATGGTGTAGAGATCGATGGACCTATCGTAGCTGGAGATCACTTCTCTGCCACTATGAAGATGGATATCACTATGAAGGGACAGCCACGATCAATAGATGAGGAGATTGCACTATTCAAAGTGCGAGATGGAAAGATCGTATCTGAACAGTTTTTCTATCCAGTAGGATAGTTAAAGCCCTAACTGGCTTTACTCTTTACGAAGAAGGCAAAGATCGTCTCGCCATAGCGGCGTTCCTTGAGATAATGGGGATGAGACTGGAAGTTGTGATTAGGATTGTGCTCCATCACGAATAAACCCTCCTCACTCAACAGCTCGTGCTGGAACACCAGATCCGGAATCTCATCTAACCACGGCAATGGATATGGAGGCCCAGCGAAGATATAGTCGTAAGACTGTGTGCTCTGCTTGATAAAGCGCTTGACATCACTATTGACGATTGTGAGTTCGTCGGCATAATCGAGCTCTGCCCGCATCTCTGTAATAAATCGGATGCAGCCTCGGTACTTATCTACATAGGTGACATCCTCACAACCTCTGGAGAGAAACTCCCAGCTATGATTACCGGTACCTCCGAAGAGGTCCAGCATCTTAGTTCCTTCAAACTCAATGCTATTCATCAGCATATTGAAGAGCCCCTCCTTAGAGATGTCGGTAGTAGGTCTGGTGGGCCACCCTTTCATTGAGGGTTTTAAGATGCGGCCTTTATGTTCTCCTCCGATTATGCGCATTTGGAGATCATATATAGTGGTAAGTGAAGGTGTTCTTCTGTGCTGGTAAGCTTGGACTTGATATATCCCGTAGCATATCGGATACCTCCGAAGTATTTCTCAAGCTCTGTGAGCAGTTCACCATCATGGGGGATATATCCCCCGACTTCTACAGATTGTGTACTGTGATCAAGACCTAAGCGGTCAAACGCTAATCCTAAGAAGTAAAGTACATCTTCGTTACGATCATAATCATAGGTGTTACACAAGAGTAGCTGCTCCTTATTGACAATAGTCAAACAAAATGTTGACTCATAGAAGCACAATCGAACCTGATGGTCTTGAGATGTCTCTGCCTCCGTTATAGATTCTATCTGAGCAAAGTTGACATGGATCAATTGACAATTGTCAAATGCCGCATTGAGGGTTTTGATGACTTCCTTTTCTACGGCATAGAGCACTCTTAGCTTGTGCTGTACCGAGTATTCGTTGCGAAAGATATATTGATCGGGTTGATCGATATAATTCACATGGGTAACGATGTCTTGGATTGTATCGGTGTTGAACTCATCATTGGGGATGATGGTATGTTGGCTGTTGAGTATGCCAATCTTTACCTTGCGGATCTTGATGCCATGATCAAGTAACTCTTGCTTGAGCTGATTGGTCTCGGATAGACGCACTCGCCCTGCCCAGACGAGGGTTTTGGTGTAATCAAACACCCCATAAAAAAGACTGTCCGCATCAACCAATGCGGACAGTTCATAAGATATATTTTTATTAATAGCGCTCGTAAGCTTATACTCTACTTGGCTTAGTTCCAATTACCTTCAAGATTAGGTGATGATAAGCTACCGAATCCAATTCTTGCATTTGGATCATAATTATCATCATACTTAGAGTATTTAGCATCTGCATATGGCCCCATAAATTCTTTCCATCTTGTCATGCACTCCATTACTGGCACTAATGTACTTTGGTAAGTAGTCGTATCAGACTGCATCTCAAATGTGGCATTATTACTAAATGGCACAGTAGCGAGGTCATCAAGATCGATTTTCATCGCTCTGATGCTATCCAATGCTGATGTGTAGGTTACTACTCTGATATATTTGTCTTCATTAGTTGGATCATCAGGATCCGCTTCTAATCTTACGAATGGAATAGAGTCATTAGACAAGACATATGCCAGCGTATCAAACGAGCCAGCGAACTCTCCAGTAATCTCTCTGTAGATCTCCTGAGTCTTTCTGATCTGCTCCATCTTACCGGTTACTGCTTCTTTCCTCTTGTTATATTCGTCCTTGAATTTTATAGGTTCCTGTATTCCGCCAACTAAAGCATAGGCAAGACCTGCTATCAAAGCGAGAACAATTAGATTTAGTACGATTTTCATTCTACAGTTGTTAATTATAATGTTGGTATATCCTAAAACATGCTGTAATAATCGCCATTGACGCAATTCATCATGGATTTATGCACAGCAGTGCTCACAATATTAATATTTTTCCAAAATATATATCATTCTCCAATTGAAAAAGATCGATCCCTCAGACAGCAAGTCATATATATTGGCAATTGAGTCATCCTGTGATGACACTGGAGCTGCTGTTTTTGAAGGTTATACCTTACTATCCAATGTAGTTGCGACACAAGACATCCATGAAAAATACGGTGGTGTCGTCCCCGAGTGGGCATCGAGAAAACATGAGGAGAATATCGTGCCTGTAGTCGATCAAGCCCTACAAGAGGCCGATATACGCCCCGAGCAACTCTCCGCTGTTGCATTCACTCTTGGCCCTGGCTTACTGGGAAGCCTCTTAGTAGGCTGTTCTTTTGCTAAGACGCTCGCCATGAGCCTCGACATCCCCTTGATCACCGTCAATCATATGGAGGCCCACATCATGGCGCATTACATCGAGGAGCCACAACCCAGCTTTCCATTCCTCTGTCTTACTGTATCTGGTGGTCACACACAACTGATCATTATGTCTGACCATGGCAAGTATGAGATCCTCGGAGAGACCCGTGATGATGCCGCTGGTGAAGCATTTGATAAAATCGGCAAATATCTCGGCCTGAGCTATCCCGCTGGCCCGATCATCGATAAGCTCGCACAAACTGGTACTGCCAAATACAGCTTCACCAAACCTAATCTGGCAGGATATGAGTTTAGTTATAGCGGATTAAAGACAGCAGTGCTATACTTCTTACGGGATCATAAAAAAGTCGAGCCTGATTTCATCGAAACGAACTTGGCAGATATATGCTGCTCTGTGCAGACAGTCATCGTCGAGTCGCTGGTCGACAAGGTGGTCAAGGCCTCAAATGAATATGACATCAAGATCATAGCCATAGCTGGTGGCGTCTCTGCTAATAGTGCTCTGCGCAAAGTACTCCAAGAAAAATCTGAGGAGCACAGTTGGGAATTGCACATCCCCAAGCTTGCCTATTGCACTGATAATGCTGCTATGATCGGTATTGCTGCATATTATAAGTACCTCAGAGAGGAGTTTGCATCACTTGATGTAACTCCGCAACCGAGACTAAAGATCAGCTGAAAGACCATCCCGACTCACCCAAGGGCACAGTAGCTGGGATCAGGAGTCCGTACATTTATTCTCATTTTTACCTTTCTTCGCACTCGAATTGAGCTTTTCTATCAGTCTATATGATGTCACCTAAATTAACAGGCCTTCTTATTTCCATACTATGGATAATCTCCATATCCATTGGATCTGCCCAGATCGGCGGCATCAGCAGTATTAAGGTTAATGCCATCACTCATCTCCCCTTGGCGATGGGCACAGCGGAGTTCGAGCCCAATTATACCTTTACCAGGACCACTTCTTTTTGGGATGATGATGGGGAGTTAATCCCTCTATTCCCTAATCAAGACAGCGCTAATATTGAGACTTTGGTTAGTTTCAGAATGGCCTACCCCATTTCCAAAAAAATAGAGATCGGCACATTTATAGCATCAGATTTTAGCAATTGGTCTGTGAAATACACCCTATTAGATCAGGACAGATTGGGTCTCGCCACTATGGGTGGTATCAACCTGCCATATGGTGTAACCACAGTATCTACAGGTACTCAGAGCGCTGATAACACGATCCCATATGCCTATGGTCTCATTGGCACTTATAAGATCTCAGAAAAGAGCTCCATTGATGTCAATGTACAGCGACAATCGTATCTCTCCAGAGGGCCGCAAGTCCCGTTCGCAGAGTATTTCTTTACTGCTGACTTTGGGCATTATGTCGGTGATCAAGGCATACAATTAGTGCACTCAGTAGTGGGCTATGTAGGTCAATTTGATCAATCGACATGGAGATCATTGACTTACTTCCCGGGTATAGTATTGGAAATGAAAAGCAACTACGCCGTCACCATAAATGGATTTTTTGATCTGACTGGTAAGAATATCGGTAAGACGAGCGGGTTTAATGTGGCCTGGACGATTCTATTGTAAGTAGGTATCGCCTCTAAGGGCGATAATAGTCAATATCGTATTTTAAGGCGATAAATTAGAGGCGGTTCTTTTATAGATAGCACAACTTACATCTTAATATAAGTCACCCCATCACCTCCAGCCTCATCAACTGGATGCCAGTATGACTTGAGGTCTGAGTACTCTTTCATCTTGCGGATGACCAGACTACGTAATGCCCCACTACCCTTGCCATGCACTACCTCGAGAGTATGTGCATTAGAGAGCAAGGCCTGATCGAAGAACTCCTGGAGTGTATCCTCAGCATCCATCATCTTATACCCTCTGATATCGAGCTTAGGGCTGAAGTTGTTATCAAAGGCGACTCCTTTAGTGTTGATCTTATGGTGATTGAACTGCAGTTGATCTTTAGTCACTGCGATATCCTTGACATTGACGACCATTTTCATCATCCCGAATAAGACCTCTGCCTTATCTCCATTTAGCGAAAGCACCTCGCCAGAGAGATCACTATCGAGCATACGAGCATAGTCCCCGACCCGTATCTCTTGATCTAAGATTCGTTCTTCTCGGACTTCTTCTCGGAGTCTGACGATTTCTTGTGATTCCGTCTTTCTTTTTTCGGCAGCCTTATGCTTTAGTTGCTGGGCTTTCTCGAGATCCTTCTCTTTCTGGAGGTGGTTGATCAGCTTTTGCAGCTCTTCATTTTCGCTATTCTGCTGTTGATAGGTGATCTCCTTAGCCTTGATCTGTAGCTTCTTACGCTTTACTTGAAAATCCTCATTGAGGTCTTTGTAAGTATTGATAAGTTTTTCAAGCTGTTCCTTTTCATTGGCGACATAGGCCAGTTGCTCATCAAGTACCGACTTCCCTTCTTGTAAGTCTATGAGTAGGTCTTCGATCTGATTTTCCTTTTTGCCCACCTTCTTTCTGGCATAGCGGATGATAAGGTCGTCCAGCCCGATTTTCTTAGCTACCTCAAAGGCATAGGAACTACCAGGCTTACCCACTTTTAGCTTGTAAGTCGGCTTAAGATTCTCTTTATCAAATAGCATAGCCCCATTAACAATGCCTTGATTACGATAGGCGAATACCTTGAGACTGCTATAGTGAGTCGTGACGATGCCATGCGTCTTATTGTAGATGACGGACTTCAGGATGCCTTCGGCAATTGCACCACCGAGCTTAGGGTCTGTACCTGATCCGATCTCATCCAGTAATATCAATGACTTATCATCCGTCTTGGACACGATATCCTTAAGGTTAGTCAGATGAGAGCTGTAGGTACTCAACCCCTGATCTATCGACTGCTGATCCCCGATATCCGTAAATATGCCACTGAATATAGATATCTCACTCTCATTGTCTACGGGTACAAGGATGCCGTAATACGCCATCAAGTGTATCAGTCCTACGGCCTTTAGAGTCACTGACTTACCTCCAGCATTGGGACCACTGATCAGGAGGAGCTTGTTACTACCTCGCAAGTGCAAGTCAAAGTCTACGGCCTGCTGGTCGGTATCTTTAAGTTGAAGGTATAGCAGTGGGTGACGAGCTTTGAAGAGATGTAGGTTAGGCTGCTCTGCAATCTTAGGCACAACTCCATCAACGCTCAGTGACAACTGCGCACGAGCTCTGATACTATCTATCACACTCAATGTATTGAAGCATACCTCGATCATGTCTCGATGTATCGATAGCTCCGTGGAGAGCGCCTTGAGTATCTTATAGATCTCCGCACGACGCTCACTCTCCATAGAGAAGAGGTCGTTATTAATCTGCATAACACCCTCAGGCTCAATGAATACGGTCTTGCCTGATGCCGACTGATCATGAATGATCCCTGGTATCTTGCGCTTGTTTTCTACAGGTAGCACCAATACTCGACGACCATTTCTCCAGGACTCCTGACTGTCTGACAAGACATTCTGGCTCTTGTACTTGCTCATCACGCTATTAAACTGTGTGTCCAGTTGGCGATTGAGGCTCTCGAGTCGCTTTTGGATTTTGATCAGTTCAGGCGAAGCATTAGGCTTGATAGAACCATCCGTATCAAATACTCGATCGATTTCTTTGATCGGTGTGTCAGAATAATCATCTATTGTAGTCGCCTCAATGAGCGGTTTATAGATGGGCTTCTTGGCCTTTTTGATGGTTGCATAGTAGGAGTCGTAGTTCTTAAGGACTTGTTTAATCTTAAGGATGGACTCCAACTCCAGCACATACCCTTCCTTCTGGAGGAAGTATAACTCCTCATTGATATACTCATACTCATCTAATCCTGGGTCATCGCCATTGATGATGAGCTCCGTGTATCGATGCACCAGAGACAACTCATTGATGAGCAGTTGTCGATCCATCACAAATCCACGATCTGACATCACTTGATATCCTGCCTCGCCACGACAGTAAGTTCTTAGCAGGTCTAAGATCTTATCAAACTCGAGCTGTTCGAGTGCTTCATCAGAAATACTGAGTACATCCATACCACTTATGAACTCTAAAGAAAAGGCAAGGTTTCGATCAAAAAATGCAAAGGTGAAATATTTATTGATTTGAAAATAGGATAAGGCATAAATATTGGGGTACTTCGTAATCTCTAATAGAAGTCGTTATGGCGGGTAGTGTATTTGGTAAAGCGTTTATGATCAGCACTTTTGGTGAGTCTCACGGCCCAGCCGTAGGGGTAACTATCGATGGATGTCCAGCGGGAGTGCCTGTATCAATAGAAGATATACAGCATCAACTTACTCGTCGCAAGCCCGGTCAGTCTGCCATAGTCACACAGCGCAAAGAGGCCGATCAAGTGGAAATTCTTTCGGGCGTGTTCGAGGGCCATACGACTGGTACTCCGATCTCACTGCTGGTGAGAAACAAAGATCAAAAGAGCAAAGACTACGATCACATAAAAGATAAGTTTAGACCATCTCACGCCGACTATACGTATACTGAGAAGTATGGCAATAGAGATTACCGTGGTGGTGGCAGATCCAGTGCCCGAGAGACTGTAGCCAGAGTAGCAGCTGGGGCGATAGCAGCCTCGCTATTGAGCAAATTCAATATCACCGTAAACTCATGGGTCTCGCAAGTAGGCTCTATTGCCTTACCAGAAGAGCATGTTGACTTCAGCAAGATAGATAGCAACATCGTGAGATGTCCCGATGCAGAGATTGCATCCACCATGATCGATTATATCAAGCAGATCCGAAAGGAAGGTGATACCGTCGGTGGACTGATCAGCTGCCAGATCGATGGAGTCCCTGTAGGTTTGGGTCAACCGGTATTTGACAAGCTCCATGCTGACTTGGGTAAGGCGATGCTCAGCATCAATGCTGTCAAGGGATTTGAGTATGGATCAGGGTTTGATTGTGTCGCTATGAGAGGAAGTGAGCACAATGACTTATTCGTCAAGGAGGGTGATAGTGTCATCACCAAAACCAATTATAGCGGCGGAGTTCAAGGAGGTATCTCTAATGGTATGCCGATTAACTTTAGGGTAGCATTTAAACCTGTTGCCACGCTCATGAAGGATCAAAGTTCTATTGATAAATCGGGAGAGCAAGCTACCGTCACTGGCAAAGGTCGTCATGATCCATGTGTAGTGCCGAGAGCCGTGCCTATAGTCGACGCCATGGCTGCCCTCGTAGTAGCTGATCATCTCCTACGGAGTCAGTCTGACCGTGTAGAGCAAATCTTGTCATAGCAGCTTTAGACAAAGCCTACTACTACTGTTTTATAATCTTAGTTAGACAGATTTTACTGTTCTGATTATTAGTAATTTCTACGAAGAACAGGCCAGCGGGCAGTGTCTCGATATCAATGATCTGTGTGCCATCAATGTTGAGATTCTGGTATTCAGCACCTGCCGCATCTAATATCCTTATAGTATAATCACCAGACTCCACAGAGATTACCAATTGCGATGTAGCCGGATTGGGATAGATACTGATTGACTCTGACTCTGCTACTATGCCGGTGGAGGTCGTGACATTGTCATTGCAATCGTCTATGGTCTGCTCCTCTCCATTGAGTATGAGGTCTCGACAGGACCATCCATTTCTGATCGACTCGGCCTCAACGACTAAGTCTGCTAATATCTCTGCTTCATCCTCAGAGAGATTCCCGATGAGATCCTGATCTTCATAGATCGGCTGATCGATGCGATAGAAGGATTGATTACCATTCTCATCCTCGATGAGCTTGTATTCATCAGTTCTGACTGCCCACAGCTCCAGACCATCATCAATGTAGTCCGTGTAGATATAGTCTCGCTCAATTGCATCTATCGCTGTGAATGATGATCTGATGCTATAGCTATTGTGTATGCCTCCTTGTAACACATTAGAACAAACTTCTATCAGTGTAGCATAGATATCATTAGCTTGGGTCAGTCCCATCTCTATCGCTCCTGGTCGTGAAACGCCGTGACCACTGACGATCATAGGCACCTTCACCCCACCTTCGAACATACTTCCTTTGGCATGTCCATTAGGTAGTCCCTGAAGCACGTTACGTGGCGTACCATTATCTCCCATGAATATGATTATGGTATTGCTCCTGGTGTCTTCATCCATTGAGTTGAGTAATCTGCCGATCTCATGATCCATAGCCTCGATGGTGGCATTATACAGTTGTCGGTTGGTATTGGTATTATTAATGGTAAATAGACCATCAGGAGGCCTCTGTAGAGGGCTATGTGGAGCAACATGCGACAACCACAAAAACCAAGGTTGATTATCCTGATCCTCAATCCAGTCCATAGCAGCGTTAGTCAGATGCGTAGTGATGTATTCGTCTATCTCAACTGTGCGTCCATCTGGCTCCACCTTATCCCATACATAATAGTCTCGGACCCCTCCACCTGCTATGCCCTCAAAGTGATCCACACCATGTGATAATACATGATCCAAGCTAAATGGAGATGATATATGCCACTTGCCGATAACGGCCGTACTGTAAGCATCATTAGTTTCACGATCTAAATAATTGAATATGGACTCGTCTGATACATCAAGATTACCTGGAGCCTCCCGTACTCCAGTATTAATACCGTATCTCCCGCTTATGATACTCGCCCGAGTGGGTGCACACTGTGGAGTAGCCCAGGCATTGAGATAGCTGATTCCTTCTGCCCGTAGCATATCGAGTGTAGGTGTGTTTGCAAAGTTAACTTCCGTAACTCCAAATCCCTCGATAGCATCGATACCCAAATCATCAGCCAAAATAAACAAAACATTAGGCCGATCTTGACCATCTACCATTAGCGCAGAACACAGAAAAAATAGGATGGACGCTAATTGCTTCATAAATGAATGTTGCTGGTAGGCGCACAAAAATAGTGCTATAAAAAATAGATATACCACACCAAATAAATTTGGCGTGATATATCATTCTCTCATGAGTAAATGGAGCAATCAACCCAATGACATCATGAAATAATTAACATTGATACCCAATAGATAGAACCTAATGGATTAAAAATACCCTTAGTGTAAAGTTGAATTTATCGAGTGCCCGCACTACTCTGCTGCCCATCTAAGATGTCATCATTGATATCTTCAAAGACTTCTTGAAGGTCAGAGTAGGTCATCTTGCCAAACTCTCGTGTGTAATTGATACCAAAACCATAACTTTGACGGCGCCCTGATGTTCCTTCATCGAGATCATAAATCCCATATATCTGAAGCTTCAGGCGCTTATCTCTGGTGATAAACCAATCCAGTGAAAAGTCTCCTGTCAGATAATCATTGACTGTATTGAGTGGATTTTCTCTGACATAATTACCTCCTATATTAAGGACGAAGTTGTCATTTTTAAATTCATTCCTAAGATTAAGCTGTACTTCATCAGGTACGAACTCAACGAATGACTCATTAGGATTAGGGATATTGTTATCCCCGATCGTATTATTCTGCGCAAGTGCGATGTCTAAGTCGATACCTGTGATCACATCACCCTCTAACAGCTCAGATAGATACTCCGTCGCCATAAGAGAAAGCTGACTGGTCAAAAACTCTGTGAGCGTATTGCTACCGAGTTGTGCCACATTACTTACCTGTATATTAGCCAGAGGGTCATTATCCGGTAAGAAGTTATTGAATACCATCAAGCCCAAGACTTGGTTGTTGATACCATTTTCTGTGGACTTAAGCGCACGTACTTTGCTATCTGCAAGATTTCGTAAGTTCCCTACGAGGTCAGGAAATCCTATATCAAAGTTGATATTTGGATTAAATAGATTACCCGTTAAGATTAGATCCAAAGCTATATTCCTGCGCTGTCTCAATTCGGTCTGAGTGACATCAGCATAAACCCCTTCATACTCCTGTAAAAATCGCTGTAAGGGTGCGCGCAAGCTCGGATAATAAGCCTCAACATCGAGAACCGCATTAACGGGATCACCAGTCCATGTAACAGTACCCCCTCGCTCAATGATGAATGGTTTAGCAATAAACCCATAGGACGTATATAAGTACTCTCCACTCTCTACATTGTATTGACCAAAAACGGTAAATTCTCCATCTCTCCTCACCTTGATCTGGAGATCTCCTTCTCCATGACCGATGAGTACATTGCTCGTCTCTTCGTCATATATCACCTGCACTTCTGCATCTCTATCAAAGGATAAATTCATCTCGAAATCCAAACCTGACGATGTCAATCGCTCGACCAACAGATCTACAGTGTTACTATCAATTACCTGCCGATTAAAGTTGAAGTTGATAAATGACTCATCATACCCATAATCCGTCGAATTAAGCGGCAGGTATAACACAGAGTTAGGGCCCGCTACGGCATCAACCTCCATATTAATCTTGTCAAATGGACCTTTGAAACTTACCTTAACAGGACCCATTCCAAGACCATAGTATAGGGGGTTATCATCCTCAGTAGTATTGAGCGCAATGAAGTTGTCACTCTCCACTTCTAAATCTGATTTAAAATCCGCTAATACATTGTGGCGGAGTCCACCTATTAAGTTCGCCGTGTTACCCGCCTCATCTGTCAAGATGATATTGTTGAGATCTATGAATCGCTCTGTAATCGGAATATTGTCATCCGATAACTGATAGTAGGCGCCGATATAATCGATCTTGGTTCCAGCATCACTCGCCGTTCCATTGCCTCGCATCTTTATGTCGCTAAATGGGCCATATATATCGAGCTCTATATCTACAAGCCCTTCTGTCTCAGATATACCATCCTGTATGATATACTCTAAAAATGCCAATGGATAGTCCTCCATCGTCAAGTGCGTATTAACGGTCTCTTTCTCTATATCCACATCTCCATTAACAAACAGGTTTTGATTGCCCTTAGTAATGGCGAGCGCTACCTCCAAGGTATTATCATCACGGCGCTTGGACTCGATATTGAGATTACCATAATCCGCACCATTGATCTTGAAATCTGGAACTTGGACGTACCCTTCGACTGCTAACTTCTCAAATATGTTATTGAGCTTGAGCTGAGCATCAACCGTCCCTGCAAATTTCAACTTGTCATAATCAAGGATAGGATTGATCATATCAAGATCAAATTCTCGGAGGCTTACCTCCAGTCCTCGCTTATATATATCTCGTAACCCTATGGCTCGTCGTCCATCTGTAAGGATAAAGTTCTCTATATCTATGGACTTCTGATTGTAACCGATTCCTTTGTTCGGTAGGATCGTCCATAAGGTACTATCCACTATGATATCGTCATACAGAAACTGCGTGAAGTACCCCCTGTCGACGATCTTAGATTTAGTCTCCAGCTCCAGATGATTTCTTTCATCGACATTGACTAAAGCCTTAGAGTACAACTCCTGCCCTCGAAGGTGACCGACCCATGAAACTTTATCTATCTCTCTATCATCTTGGATCAACTGATCAACTTCTAAGCGCACCTCCCCATAGTTGGCACGACTATCAACATTGAGATAAAGATCTTGGGCTACGTATTCCTGATAGCGTAGACTGTCACTCTTGATGGTAATAATAGACTTGTCTGTGTTATGATCAGACTGAGCGGTCAACCTTGTACCGGGGGCAATATCCAAATCTTGCTTTAAAAATTTCATCAACGGCTCAACATCACGTGTTACCAGTTCGACCGTGTAGGTCTCATCTCTAAATCCTTCGTACGGCATGGACAAATTGAGTAAATCTAGATGATCCTCATGATTTTCAAAGATCTGTCCGATCAGGTTTTCGTGTAGTTTAGTTAAGTTGAACTTGCCGTTTACAGCTACGTCAAATATATCCGATGTGAGATTGAAGGACATCGTTTTGTCATCAACCCTGCGGGAGTTTAGTTCTAACTTGTTAATAGTCAAAGTAGAGGTATCATGATGTATCACGATATCTTTCATCAAGCCTTTGCCCTGGAGCGTGCTTAATGATTTACCAAAGAAGTCCACCTCGGCCTCAAACGATAGTTCGCAGGGGTAATTAATGAGATTTAGCTTGCAGAAATCTATTTTCCCTGCCTTCATATCAAAATCAAGAATAGGATCTGCTCCTGAAAAATCTATCAATCCTGAAAAGGCAAAATCCAAATTTGGATCTTCTATCAAAAAGTCTCCATCGATAACCTTGCTCGACAAAGTCCCTTTATACACAGCACTCTCATAAGTGACATCACGATAGATAAATTGATCGATGACAGCCTCAATCTCTGCATTACTACTACTAAAAGCTAAGCCATGACCATCGTTAATATCAACGCTTAGACTCACTGGACCGAAGTCTTCTTGCTGTAGCATTTCTGCCAAATCAAACTCCGTGAGCTTTAAGAATCCATCATATCCGATCTCCTCTGGGTTAGATCGATATAAGTCAAACTGTATATCCATATCCGCCCTACCCAGCTCTGTATCGAGAGCGCCTTGAGCAATAAAGTCATTGGTAAATCCATCAAAGGTTCCACTGAATTGTAGCGATCCCAAGCGCTTCACCTCTTCTGGTATGTTGAGCACCTTGATATCTCTATCAAGGCGTTCTAAATCAGACTGCAGTGAGATCACCTCAAGATTGATCAAACTATTACTTAAATCTGATATCCCTGACATCGTCCCATTGGCATGCAGATAATGACTACCATTCAACCATAATTTGAGGTCATTCAGGTTAAATTGACCATTACGCAGATCCACATGTCCTATGACTTGATGTCGCTTATTAAGCAGCGGCTCTGCCAGTAACTTGGGAGATACATTCTTTATCAACCCTATGAAATCCTTGGGGAGAATTTTTGATTCTGATAAATCTAAATCCAGATTAAGGTCATCAATACTGGCAATGTTATATATATCCCGCGCCGATAGATCAGCTTTGACATACGAGTTGTTCACTCTGGCAAAGAAATCCTCAATCTTTATGTTTTCTGTACTACTTATTACACTGCTACTACTAAGGTGTTTGACATTGTAGTCTCCTGTCAGCAATGAAATGTCGTGGATTTTAGCTCGCCAGTTTTTGGTATCTGTAAAGGTTATATCCGACATGATGATATCGATATTATTAACCTTTACTGTTTTATCTGCTTGATAATCGATGGCCCCGTTAATAATGTTTAATTCTGTCAGCTCTATTGCGGCTACACTCGATTGATCAGAGCTCTGATCTGTTGTTCGCTCGCTTCCATCGTCCATGAATGAGCCCCTTACGGAAAAGGAAGGCTCTATCAGGTTGATAAAGTCGATATTGAAACCGCCATCATCAGCAACGTCAATTTTAGTCTCCAGAGCTGCCAGTTGACCAATCATAAAAAGTGAATCAACTTCATCATGGTAGTCGACTTCTAAATTGTACAACTCAAAATGAGTCAGCGGAAACTTCTTGGAGCCGTTTGACTCTCCGCTCTCTCCTGATGATTGAAACTCACTTAAGAACCTCTGCCAGTTATTGAGCTCTGCATCGGCGCTACGATGGATGTTAATACCAACGCCTGAGATATTGACATCATTAAACGACACCTCTGTTATCAACGATATTAGCGTGGAGCGAGGGCTGATTCCTAATTTTGCAATAGTCAGTAGTGTATCAGCTTGATTGTCTTTGAGCGCTAAGTCCTTGATCGACATTCCCTTCTGTAAGTCAAAAGTTGCGGACTCAAATGTTAAGTTTCCTTTAGAAGCATCGACAACTTGATTAGCTGCGATCTGGGCAATTTTCTTTTGGACAGAAGGAACATGAAGAATACAGATAATAAACAGGATCATGATCAGCAAGAACACAATCGTCTTGTTGAGAATTGATAACCAGTTTTTGTGCGATTCTTCTGCCACTAATTATGAATGAACTTCTTTCCTTTACAAAGAACGTCGGAATTCACGCTAAGATGGTGAAGATCAAGGGCTTTAAGTAAAATTTAAAGGCTAATCTTTCTCTGATGTTCTGGTATGATTTCTATGTCGCAGCGCATCTCAGGATCAGTTCCCTATGCAGTTCGATAGGCTTGGTACAAATTAGCCACTTCTACAGCCTCTTTCACATCATGAACTCGCAAGATATTAGCACCATTGAGAAGCGCTAACATATGCATAGCGGTGGTTCCGTTGAGTGCCTGATCTGCATCTGTACCAAGCTGCTTGTAGATAAAAGACTTACGAGACAAGCCTACAAGTATCGGCAGGTCAAAAATCTTATAACTCTCAAGCCTCTTAAGGATATTGTAATTATCCCCGATGGCCTTGCCAAATCCAACACCCGGATCTATGATGATATCGTGCAAATGATGTTCCTTGGCCTTAGCTATCATCTCACTCATATATCGCATCGTATCAAGGATGATGTCATCATAGTGAGTATCATCCTGCATCGTCTGAGGTGAGCCCTTCATATGCATAAGTATATAGATCAGCTTTAACTCTGCTACTGTAGCGTACATCTGCGGGTCCTTAGTCCCTGCGCTGATATCATTAACGATATCTATACCGACCTGATCAGCTGCTATAACTACCTCTGATCGATACGTATCGATAGATATGACTGCAGTCGGATAAGCGCTCCGTAAATCCTCCAAAGCAGGTATGAGTCTGTCTAATTCGGCCTCTACAGGCACCTCGAATGCTCCTGGACGAGATGACATGCCACCTATATCGATGATGTCAGCGCCGACTTCTAACATCTCACCAGCACGATCAACAACCTGTGATGTCTCTACTCTACTGCGTGAGTAAAATGAATCAGGGGTGACATTCAAGACCCCCATAATCATTGGGGTCTTAAAATCTAACTGTCTTTTAGATGATTTGCCAAAAAAATTAACATAAGATTTCATGCATGCGCTTAATGGTGACCTCGGACTAATTGTGTCTTAAAACTATTCAATCTAATCCTGAAGACGAGTAATAAAATGAATAATTGTTAATGTGTTAGAATGAATTACTTTTGGAGAGCAATGAAAAAACAAGGCATTTATTTTTTGGTTGTAGGAGCGTTAGTTCTGGGAGGATTCTTGGGATATACCTACAACAATAATATTGGCCTCGATGATCATGAATCATCGCAGAATTCTGAGATAGACGAGGTTGAGGTTATCGAGACAAGATATGGTTATGACGTTGCCACCCATCACTTTGAGGCCTATCCCCTGAAGTACGGAACCTTCATAGCTGACCTATTATTGGACAGAGATGTCAGTTATAATAAGATCTATCAATTAGAGAAAGCTGCTGAAGAGGTACTGAGCTTAAGAAAGATAAAAGCAGGTAAAGACATCACCTTTGTATACACTGACAAGTGCGAAGCGCCTGTGTCCTTTATCTACAGACCAGATCTATTTACTTGTGTTGACTACAGTTTTAGCGATAGCATTTCGGTTATCCAGAAAGACATTCCATTCACCACGTGTCAAGAGATCATTAGTGGTACCATTGCTGCTGGCAGTTCGCTGTCACAGTCCATGGGCGAAAAAGGATTAAGCCTGGCATTAACAGATGAATTAGAGGATGCTTTAGCTCAAGTCTACTTCCCAAGTGCACAGCCCGGTGATAAATGGAAGATCGTATATGATCAAAAATATATCGATGATGATCGTGCTGGTTCTGGACATATACTGGCTGCATCATATAAGAGTGGAAACTCCGAATCTTTCGGATTTTACTTTGAGAATGATCGTTATCAAGGATATTATGATATAGAAGGCACTCCAAACAAAAAGACATTTCTCAGAGCTCCTGTGAGAGCATCCAGGATTTCTTCATTCTTCAATATGAACAGGTTCCATCCTGTCCTCAAAAGACGTAAACCACATCTCGGCACTGATTATGCTGCTCCGAGGGGTACCCCGATATTCAGTGTGTCAGATGGGATCATTACTCGACGTGGTTATACTAATGGCAACGGTAACTTTATAAAGATCAAACACGATGGCGTCTACCAGAGTCAATACTTGCATATGAGTAAGTTTAAGTCTGGCTTGAGAGTAGGATCACGAGTTAAGCAAGGAGAAGTCATCGGATATGTAGGAAAAACAGGACTTGCCACTGGTAATCATGTTTGCTTTAGATTTTGGAAAAATGGTAGACAGATCAATCATCTCAGAGAGAACTTCCCTCCATTAGACCCAATGCCTGCCGAGAGCCTACCTGAATACTTCGAAGTCAGAGATGATTTTTGGAGACAACTTGAAGCACATCCATACGACGATACCACACCTACCGTGTATTCAACCACTAACATAACGAGCTAAAGGTGATCGCTACTTTTGGGATTTTGTAAGTGTAAACCCAAAGGTAGATCCTTGTCCTTTGGTGCTTCTTACATTGATGCTCTGGCGATGTGCTTCTAAGATATGCTTGACTATTGAGAGCCCAAGGCCGGACCCTCCAAGACTCCTACTACGCCCTGCATCAACTCGATAAAATCGATCAAATAGGTGCTTAAGATGCTCCTCCTCGATACCGATACCATTATCACTGACTTCGATTAGGACATTCTCTGCCATATCATAAAAAGCAATCTTAGTCACTCCACCCTCATTGCCATACTTAATAGAGTTACTGACCAGATTAGTCATTACTTGCTCGATATTAGAGCGGTCAGCATTCACCATAAAGGCTTTTGATGCACCATCCTTTATCTTGATTTCAATATTCCTGGACTTAGCTAATAGGCTTAAGTCTTCGATGACCTCCAGTGTGAGCTGTTTAAAGTTGAAATCACTCTTGTTGAGATTACCACCGCCATGCTCCAGCTTATTAATGATCTCAAGATCCTCGACTACATTTTGTAGTCGCTCCACATTGATGACAGCCCGCTCGATATACTTCATATTGATCTTCTCATCATAGAGCGCACCGTCTAATAATGTATGGAGATATCCTTGTATCGTGAATATGGGCGTCTTCAACTCATGTGAGACGTTGCCCAAAAACTTTCTCCTATAGTCTTCAAGTTCCTTGAGATAGTTGATCTCGCTCTCGGTCTTATCAGCCCACTCTTGGACTTCCTGATTGACGTCCTCGATAGAGAGATTTTGGATGACTCTGGATTTTTCTTCAGGTAGGCTAACTTTCGAATTGTTGATGACTTTATAGATCAACTTAATCTTGCGAAACACAAATTTTTCGAAGAAGAACAAAACAACATAGTAGGACGTGATTACTGAGACAAGTAAGAGGCCGACCCAGAACCACCCTTTGGCAAACAGCGTAAATCCACTAAAGTAAAGTATTACGACGATAAGGATATTCAATCCTCCTAAAAAGCATGAGAGAATAATAGCAATCTCCTTAACTGTAATATTCTTGAACAAGCTTAAAATTTAAATTTATATCCTACGCCCTTGTACGTTTTAATATAGTCGCTCCCGATCTTTTCGCGCACCTTACGGATGTGAACATCGATCGTCCTATCGCCTACTATCACCTCCCTTCCCCATACTTGCCTGAGTATCTCCTCTCTTTTAAATACTTTTCCAGGCTTAGACACTAAGAGTGTGAGCAGGTCAAACTCTTTCTTAGCCAGACTCACCTCCTTACCTTTGACGCTTACCTGAAACTCCTCTCGATCAATCTCTAAGTCGCCAAACTTAAGTATCTCTTGTTGATTCTTATTCTGAAATCTATAATGACGGCGGATCAAAGCCTTGACCCGACTCTTGAGGACATTGGGCTTCACTGGCTTGGTAATAAAATCATCGCCTCCAGACTCGAGTGCTGATACCTGGGTGAAGGATTCGCTACGAGCTGTCAAAAATACGATGAGCGTGTTTTTGAAATCTTTATTTTCTCGGAGCAAAGTACATACCTCGATACCATCCATCCCCGGCATCATGATATCTAATATGATGAGATCTGGAGCAAACTGTTCTGCTTTTTCGATGGCACTTTTTCCATCATTAGCAATTTCAATTTGATATCCCTCTTTTGATAAGTTGTAACTGACAAACTCCAAGATGTCCTCCTCGTCGTCGACTATTAAGACTTTGATATCACTACTCATCTTTGTTATTGTCTATGGACTTATCCGGATTTAGTGCTTCTCGTTTTTCCGCCAAAACCTCTACGAGATCTTTCGTAAATTGACGATAAGAGTCACTGTCAAATTGATAAAGATATAGGTTCGTATCCAGTTGCTGCTCAGTTATATTGTGAACTTTAAGTAAATTCTCCTTCATCAGAGTCCTGATAGAATCTTGCCTTTTCAGATCATAATTGCGTACCACATGCTCTAAGATCATTAGATCACTGACGATCTCGAGCATCTCCTCGCGCTCTATTTTCTCATACCCTGGATTACACGAGTAGGAGATTATCCAGAGCATGAGTATCAAGATGTACTTCACGAGATGTACATTTTAGGATATATCAGAAAGTCTATCGTACTATTCGTTGTATCGATATCCGACCAAGTATCGGCAGAACTGAGCACCCCAAATAAACCTGAAGTTGGCAGATTATCCAATACCTGATCTGAGAAGTGATTGTACAAATAGGTAAACGCAGGATTATGACCAAAAAGCAAAGCCGACTCATACTTGTCATCGAGGTCTTGCACTACTTCGAGGACTTCATATACAGATGCCTCATAAATCTTAGGATCTACGAGCAAATCCATATGTGCTATGACTTTTTCAAAATATGCTCTCGACATCATAGTTCGCTTAGCTGGGCTGCTGATGAGCAAGTCAATACTCTCGGAGCGCTGGGCTAATTTATCAGCCATGATAGGCGCGTCTCTTAATCCTCGCTTGTTGAGCGGTCGATCAATATCCTTCAGTGATAGATCCGCCCAACTCGACTTGGCATGTCTTGAAAAATATAATCGCTTCATATATTACCGAAAGTATTTCAAAATGGGCTAATTTGAGAGGTTGTTATGAACTTAATCATCAATTAGCCTCAATTTGGATTTACAAAGCCTGTATAACAAGGATATCACATTCACTGAAAAATGGCTCGACGAAGAGTTGATTTTAGCAGGCGAGCAATTGATAGATAGCAATGCCGTCAGTGGCGTATGTAGTAAAAATCATTGGGACTTAATCGTACGTGATCAAAACTATCACTACCAGGTGGCTGCCAAGGTCACCTCTCAAAAGATCAAATCATACCAGTGTAACTGTAAGAAGTCCACTAACAACCTCTTATGTGGTCATATTATAGCTGCTCTATTCTATATCCGCAAAGAGGAACACAAAGTAAAGGTTGCCCCGACCAGGAGGCCTACCTTGCGTAAAGTCAATGAGCTCATATCAGATCTTAACAAGGCAGAGCTTATATCTATTATCAGCGCATACAGTAGAAAGAGTAACGAATTCAAACTACAACTACTGGCCCAACTCTATGATACGCTGTCAGACCAAGAACAGATACAGCTCATAGAGCGATCCTATCCCATACATACGGAGAGCACACAAAAGGTAGCGCCAAAGGCGGCAACGACTTTTCTAATGATTAGTGAAAACCTGATCCTGCATCTGAGTCACTTTATTACGAGCGAAGACTATATACAAGCCTATAATCTGATCTTAAGGTTACTGAAGAAGTCGTTTTATATCAAGAGTAAATTGACCCGAGAGCACAAAAAATTAGAGCAAAATCACAGCAAACTACTCAAGCAATACAATGTCCTCATAGAGAATGTCGAGGCACCAGAGTTCAAAGTGGTCGTGATCAAAGAAACATTTGATCTATTGAGCTCCTCATATATAAGTGCTGATTCTAAAGCCGAACAGATGCTCTGGATCAAAATCTATAGCGATAGAACTAATCGAGATAACCTGCTTGAGATCATACATGCTTATATCAACAAAGGCAAGAACAGAGACCTCGGGTCATACTATTTTATCAAGTCTCTGGGACTATTGATCAATCCCGATGGAGATCAGATCAATTTAGACAGTATTGATCGCCAAGAGAGCTACCGAATTGTACTCAATCTACTCGGTCTCGAAAACTTAGAAGGAGTTGAGGATCTCTTGAAGCAGTTCATCATTAGGAAGAAAGTAAATCATTTCATAGGTAAGCAAATCATAGATAACATCTCGATATCATCAGATGAGTCCGAATTGATCACAGCATTTCTGGATCTATATATTTCTTCAGGTGATGCAGATTTCTTGGTTAAATTAAGAGCCAGTCAAAAGAACACCTCTACAATCGATAAACTTATCAATCATTATTTTGAGGAATTAACGGATCCCCAGCATCGTGTACAGTACTACCTCGCCGTAGAGCGCTATGAAGAAGCAATAGAGGTTCTCAAAAATGGTGGTTCGACAGCACTACTGAATAAATTCGTCAAAAGCCTAAAAGAAACTCACAAGGCGGAAATGGTAGAGCTCTACCTTAACGAATGCAGCTGCTATCTTAAAAATCACTTCGGCCCTAAGTCTCGAGAATATCTCGCAAGCATCTACAGGCACTTAGACTCCATCAACGCTACATCCATCAAAGAAGAACTGATCAAAGGGCTCAAACAATCTATGAAGAGCAATCGTGTCAATTGAAATACTTTATTTTCGCCCTCAGAGTCCAAGCGATTAGCAAATAAATTATGAAGATTAAGGGGTGTGTTTTCGATATGGATGGTGTAATCGTAGATACAGCTGACCACCATTATGATGCTTGGCGCAAGGTAGCTAAAGTCCTGGGGCATGATTTCACACAGGAGATGAATGAGAAGCTCAAAGGCATCAGTAGGATGGATTCACTCAACATGATGTTGGACTTGCTTAATACCGAAGTGCTGGAGTCTGAAAAGGACTCACTCTGTGCATTAAAAAACCAACACTACTTAGACTCGATCAAAGACTTAGATCACCAAGCAATCTTACCTGGCATAGAAGCCTTACTCGATGAGTTAGCCCATCTCGGTATCAAATATGCGATAGGCTCAGCGAGTAAAAATGCACACAAGGTCTTAGAACTGATCGGCCTGAAAAACAGATTCGATGTCATCATTGATGGTCATAGTGTAAGCTATACCAAGCCCAATCCAGAAGTTTTTCTAAAAGCTGCTAAAGGAATCAATGTCAAGCCTTCCGAGGCAATCGTCATCGAAGACAGCCATAAAGGCCTGCTCGGAGCTGTCGCAGGTGGCTTCAGAACAGTGGGTATCGGCCACCGTGCCAACTTACCAGGGGCCGAGGTGGTCTACAGCACATTACAAGATGTCACGTTTCATAATATTATTAATGCTCTCAATACTGGACTGTAGCGCTGTGTTTTTAGTTGAGTAGCTTACCATCTGCATCCCACTCAGCAACAGCCTCTCGAGTATCTTGATCGATACACTTAGCGATCCACTCTGGATCATAGTCTACATCGTGATCAGCAAGCACATCAGCTGGCACTCCATCCCAGATATTAGGCCTATTACCTACATACCCCAGATCATCAAACCCCATCTTAGTCGTATAGTACCCCGTTAAGGTAAGATTACGTATCTGCGTGAAAAACTTAATACCAGGCCCCAGATCAGGACGCTCTCCATCAGGATCAGGGTAGGCAATATCGTCTATGATAGCAATCTGCTGTGTATCACTGAGGTCAACAAAACGATTGTCGTACCGCTTGTTAGACTCGCCATCCAACCAAGCCAATCCGCCTCGCATAGGCAACTGATTATTGGGCAGGTCCTTAACAATGAACTCGATAAAGTCTGGCACCCCAGCATCAGTGGCACTACCCAAGTTGCCTTTCTTTGGCAAGATAATATCACAGAGTACGGCAATTGAGGTCAGCTCATGTTCATTAAAGTAGACTTCACTATTGAGCTTACGATCGTGCTCTTGTTCACTTGGTGTCCTGCCATAGCCGTTACCTGTGATTACGTCGTCGACAACTTCATCGATGCTTCCTCCCTTGCATCCAGTAGCTGTCAAGCTTGCACCTGCCACACCACCTATAAGTAAAGATTTGAGTGTTTCTCGTCGATCCATCAGATGTTCATTTTTTTAAGTTCTCCAACTATATGTTCAGAGGCCCTCATGCTTAGTGCCATAATCGTCCAAGTACAGTTTTTATCCGCTTGTGATGAGAATACTCCTGCGTCCACTACATAGACATTCTTAGCATCATGCAGCTGCTGCCACTTGTTAGTGACAGATGTTTTCGCATCATCTCCCATACGTGTAGTCCCAACCTCATGGATGATCTCACCTGGCGCTAACAATCCGTAATTTCTATCCTTACCGGGCTTATCACCAAGTAAGACACCTCCCATATTTCCTATGATCTCCTCAAATGTATCCATCATATGCTTAGCCTGATTATACTCATAGTCAGACCACTTATAATCAAATCGCAATACAGGTATCCCGAATTTGTCCACTACATTAGGATCTATCTCGCAGCGATTTTCATATCGCGCTATAGATTCTCCACGTCCTGCCATACCGACAAAGGCACCATAGAATCTCTTGACGTCATCACGTAGCTTATCACCATAACCTCCTACTTGACCACCGACATACTTATTCATCGCATCGACATTGTAGCCAAAACCGTATGATGGCATTCCCATACCTCCCCAAACTTCGATATGATAACCTCTTGGGAAATCCAATTTCTTATTATCACCCCACCATGGACTGTAGACGTGCATTCCTCCTACCCCGTCTTCATTGTAGATCTTTCGATCCATCAATGCAGGTACGAAAGCTGACATACTGGCTCCAGTTGAGTCATGCAGATAGCGCCCAACATGGTCACTACTATTACCTAAACCATTAGGGTGCTCCTTGCTCTTAGAGTTCATCAGTATACGAGCGGTGCTACATGCGGATGCTCCTAATACGACAACTTTACCTCGGAGTTGATATTCACGCCGATCCTCCTTATTAATGTAGGATACTCCTGTGGCGAGCCCTTCACTATCAGTCGTGACATTCTTGACCATACAATCAGTGAATAGCTCTATCTGCCCTCCGTTTTTCTGTGCTGGAAAGATCAGACACGACCCCGATGAAAAGTCTGCGTATGCATTGCATGAGCGATTACACTGGCCACAATAAAAACATACTCCTCGATCTTTATTAATCCGCTTCGTTAGGATTGATAACCGAGAAGGAATAACGGGCACGCCAGATTTTCGTGCGCCCTTGATATAGTATAGTTCGTGTAATCGAGGCTTTGGCGGTGGCAGGAAGAATCCGTCTGGATCATTATGTAAACCTTCATTCGTACCAAAAACCCCAATCATCTTATCTAATCGATCGTAGTAAGGCTTGACCTCATCATAACTGATCGGCCAGTTAGCGCCAAGTCCATCTACATCTCTATGCTTAAAATCCGTCGGGCCAAAACGCAGGGATATTCTTCCCCAGTGGTTCGTTCGTCCTCCGAGCATTCTCGCTCGCCACCACTTAAAGTCAGTATCTTCTGCAGTGGTATATGGCTCACCGTCTACTTCCCAATCACCCCATGACATATCAAAATCTCCAAAAGCTCTTTTTGTACTTGCCCCTCTCCTTGGAGACTCCCAAGGGTACTTCATCTGAGTCATCGTACTTGGATCCTTAGGATCAAAAAATGGTCCGGCTTCAACAACTGCTACCCTGAGTCCATTTTCGGATAGAATATTCGCAGCCATACCACCTCCAGCTCCAGAGCCTACGATAATCGCATCATAAACTTCTGCATTTTCGATTATTTGCATTTGATAGTTTTGTCTTACCCAATGTAACCATTTCTAAGTTTCTCACACGGACAGGGGGCTTAGATTTTTCATGATCTCTTGATCAATACATCAGGGTTCATAATCCACGCTGGATCAAGTCTATCCTTTACAGCACTGAGCGATGCTGCAAAGACTTCACTACGTTGCTTCTCGTAGTAAGGTTGATGATCTTTCCCCACCGCATGATGGTGAGTGATGGTGCCACCTAACTCAATAATTTTGTTGGATACGATTTGCTTGATTTCATTCCATTGCTCGATCTCACGTCCTGTCTGCCCTTTAGCCATAATCGTATAATATGGCGCTGGACCATCAGGATATAGATGCGTAAACCTGCATGTTATCATTCCTCCACCGCAGATCCGATCTATGGCCTCATTGGCAGCAGTGATAATCCCATTATGAAATGCGTCGAACTGATCCCATGTTACCGCAGTCTCAAATGTCTCCATGATACATCCCAGTCGGACAAATTCATCCCTGAGATATGGAGCTTGAAGAAAAGACTTCTTCCATCTATCTGCGGCCTGATCTCGTCTATCAGACTTCTCCTTAACTACATATGTACCACCCAGACGACTGCAGATATCTAAGCCTTCTTTCATAAGTGGTTTCACATCATGATTATGCGATTCAAACCCTAAGATGACCACGTCATGCTGCCCATCACCTAAACCGTTAGATAAGGCCTCTACTCGATCGATAAGTCGTGCGTTAGCCGGATTAAGTCCTGACTGAGCGAGAGCCCGACAAGTCTCTACCGCATTAGCCCACTCTTTAAAGTTAATGGTCTGAGCCATCTTGTATGTTGGTATATGCTGCAGTCTCACCCATGCTTCCGTGATAATTCCAAATACACCCTCAGAACCCGTTACTAAGCGCTCTTCGCTTGGCCCTGCACCAGAACCAGGAAGACGTCGAGACTGCATTATCCCTTGCGGTGTTACCATTCTGATTGACTGAACGAACTCATCGATATGGGTAAACAGGGTGGCATAGTGTCCCCCTGATCTCGTTGCGATCCACCCTCCTAAAGTTGAAAACTCAAAGCTCTGAGGAAAATGACGCATCGTTAATCCATACTCCTTCAGACCTCGATCCAATGCAGGACCGAATATACCCGCTTGAATACGCGCCGACCGACTCTCAATATCGACCTCAAGTATCTTGTTGAAGTGCTTCATATCAACCGATATTACCGCACTATATCTATTGTCTGTGGTTGGCTCAACACCACCCACTACAGACGAGCCTCCACCAAAAGGAATCAAACTTACTCCGTACTCTCCAGCATAGTCCATTAATGACATTATCTGCTCTTCGGTAGTTGGATAAGCTACATAGTCAGGTGGGTTATCATAGATACCATGTAAGCCCCTCCATACATCACGATATGACTTGCCGTAGCTATGAGATGCCCTATCAAAATCCTCTGCAGTACAAAAGATCGATAGATCTCTCGGGAGCGTAATTCTTGGAGCTCTTAAGTTTAACTCCTCAAGCACTGGTTCTCTGAGATCAGAGAACTCCTCGATATCCAGGGCCATCTTAAGCAGGGCTTTGAATTGAGATACTGAGGCCATATCTAATTCATAATCTGCGTATCCCCAACCCCAAAAATTTCGCTTTCTATTTTTCATAGGACCAGTTATCTACCTTAAAGTACATAAACTGGCCCATCCTTAGATTAATAGCATCCCTTATTCGGATATTTTGTCCTCCTATGAAATTGGCGTTTCTTAGTATATCACCGCAGCCACCAACACGCCTACATATGCAGACACTGAGGTTACTAATATGACTAATCTCGCATAGTGATCTACTTTGGTTGTAATCTTTTTCATTTTGTAATTTTTTTGATTTTGAATACAGAACGAATATGTCCTGAATGCGGACTTTCTGCAATTTTTGACGACATCTCCTTGGTTTTTCTCGATTATCCAAGCAGATTTTCAATTTGTGTGTATTGGAATATTGAATTAACGGTCATCACATAATATTAATTCATAATATAATCAGACCTTTACTTCTTGATACATGCATGAATATGAGTAAGCTAAAGGTGGCTGTCATTTATGGCGGTCGATCAACAGAACATAAGATTTCTATTCTATCCGCTAAAAACATCGTGGCCTCGATGCCTAAGGATAAGTATGAGCCCATTCTAATCGGTATTGATAAGAGTGGCCGCTGGATCTTGCAGAGTGATAGTGCTCTTGAATTACTTGATACTTCAGATCCTAATGCTGTTGGATTGACAGACAGGAATACGACCTTACATCTCTCACAAAACACTGATGATCATCGACTTTTCAGTAATCACTCAGAAGAGCATCTATCCAAGGTCGATGTGATCTTTCCTGTACTGCATGGTATGTACGGTGAGGATGGAGCAATACAAGGTTTCGCCAAACTGGCTAATATCCCATGCGTAGGTCCAGGGATATTGGGTAGTGCGATAGGTATGGACAAAGAGGTGATGAAAAGACTACTCAGAGATGCAGGGATCAAGAATGCCCCATTCGTGACACTTAGGAAATACAATCGATCAGAGTTTACATACGATTCAGTATCAGAGAAACTGGGCGAAGAGCTATTCGTAAAACCAGTGAACCTTGGCTCCTCCGTTGGGGTATCATATGTCCAAAATAAAAAGGAATATGAAACCGCAGTCGAACACGCTTTTCTGTACGATAATAAGGTCATTATCGAGAGCAAGATTCAGGGTCGTGAGATCGAGTGTGCCGTCTTGGGTAACGACGACCCTATGGCCTCAATACCTGGGGAGGTCATACCGAAGAGTGGATTCTATTCTTATGAGAGCAAATACCTCGATGAAAAAGGTGCAAAGCTCGCAGTCCCTGCGCAACTCAGCGAACAACAGATTAAGGCTATCCAAGAGACTGCAATCGATACGTATCGATGCCTCGAATGTAGCGGTATGGCACGGGTAGATATGTTTATGCTCGACAATGATGAGCTCTATATCAATGAGATCAACACCATTCCTGGCTTCACAGATATCAGCATGTATCCCACCTTATGGAGGATTTCGGGATTGTCTAATGAAGCATTAATAGATCGACTGATTCAACTTGCCATCGAAGAGCAGCAAGCTCAGAACTCACTCAAGTTGGAGCAATAAAAAAACCTCCCGAAGGAGGCTTCAATATTATAAACTAAACAAAACATTATGCTCTTTAGGGCTTGCGTAATCAGCTCAAGTTGAGTTGATCTAATAGCAAGTCTTTAGATCCAAATACATTGGGTACAACTCCATGTAACTCTTTTCTGAGAATATTAAATATGTGGTTTTCAGGATTCGTGCTTTCTTTCTTTATTACACTCCTGTACTCCATATTCAACCGTTGTGATTCGCCATCAGTAAATTGACAAGTACCGTCGTCAAAAATCTCTACCATCATTCCGTCCTCAAGACTGATCATTCTCTCTGTATGGTTTAGTACAGTCGTAAGTTCGTTAGAAATGATGAAATCATTAGCACTCAATCCGACATATACGTTCAATCCTCGATTGACACAATACTGCTTCTTACTCCAGTCATTCGTTTCATAGACAAATGAATACTGACCTTCAAGAATTTCAATTGCCATTTTAACGGCATTCTTAGTTCTTTTTAGCTGAGATACTTTAACGTACTCTACCAAGGCGTACACCAATTGAGCTGGCCTTTTGAAATCAATTTCAACGCCCGTTTCAGTAAGCGCTTTACTTAGCTCATCTTGATTGTCAATCACTCCACAGAAAGTTACTGCCGTGTGACCTTGCTTATATTTTTGGCTTTGTCTAAAATTGATTGTAGTTGCTCTCATCTCAATTGGGTTATTCTATCTACAAGACCCATTTGGCATAATGTCTCCCCCATAGGATATTCTTAAAGTGGTCAACTTTAACATACATAATACTTTTACCTTCAAATATTGCAGATCATATTATAAATATGTATTATATGTATCTTTACCTATCTATAAGTACTTCTATGAGAAAGTGTTATCTATTTTGTTTAGGATTCCTTTGGATGGGTTGCCAAGATGATAATTCATCGATGATGTCAGTTGGCCCAAACTCTACATCATTCTTTCCATCTGATGACATAACCCGTGAATATCAGATGTTAAGAGTGGATATTTACAATGCCGGTCAGACGCGGGATACCTTTGAGTACTTTTTGCGAGAGCGAGTTATCGGAACTGACGAAAATAGTATTGGAGAAGAGATAACCATAATAGAACAGTCACAACGAAATGATTCATCTGAAGAATGGGCCGTTATAGGTAGAGTGTCGGAGCAGGTCATTAATGGCATGGCTCTGCGCAACGAAGGCAATCTGAGTCAGATTAAACTGATCGTGCCACCTGATGAAAATATATCTTGGCAAAGTACTCAGCGGTTTGATCCAAGTATTCTAATATCCATAGGAACAGACCAAATAGAATACTTCAAGGATTGGGAGTCACGATATCTCGATATTAATACTGACTTTAGTATTAATGATCTATCATTTAATAGCGTTGTACGTGTGCAGCACGCAGATGCTCAGAATAGATTGCAGTATCGAACCAGTCAAGAGCACTATGCCGAAAATATCGGCTTAATAAGTCGAGTGATAGGCGTATTTGATACCCAGTGCTTCGAGAATTGTGACTCTATACCATGGAAGGACAAGGCTGATATAGGTCAAGTTATTATCCAATCAATAGTCAGCTATACTAATGAGTAAATACAAAAGGCTCTATCAGTCCAGTTTTATTCAGGTCGGTATTATACGTCGATCACATGGATATAAGGGGCATGCTAAAATCTCTATAGAAGATTCTTTTCTCGACGATTTCAAACAGCAGAAATTCGTATTCATAGAGATAGATGGTTACAAGGTACCCTTCAGAATAGAGGATCTATCTGTCGAGCGAGATATGACCATTAAGTTAAGCGGTTGTGACAACTCTGAAGATATGAGTCGATTTCAGTTACATGCCCTATACCTCTTGAGCGACGAGGTCAAAGTAAATGAACAAAAACCTCTATCTCAACCTAATAAACTCGTAAACATGACCATAGTGGATAATAGAGATGGGGCTGTTGGATCTATTGTAAGAGTAGACGACTATCCACAACAGAAGATGGCCATAATCCTCGATGAAAATCAAAAGGAAATTCTCATTCCATTACACGAAAGTCTTATTGAGCGGATATCTATAGAAGAACAGATCATCTATATGAATCTCCCAGAAGGGCTAATCTAAATAAGTGCCCCGGCTATACATCCCGTGAGCATTGTTGCTAAAGTGCCGCCCACTAAAGCCTTGAATCCTAATTCTGTCAGATCTTTTCTTGTCTTTGGAGCGATGGAGCTTATGCCCCCGATCTGTATACCTACAGAAGCAAAATTGGCAAAGCCACATAATGCATAAGCCGCAATGATGATCGAACGCTCAGACAAAATACCACTACGCTTCATTTCTCCCAATGAAGAATAGGCTACGAACTCATTAAGTATCGTCTTCTCCCCGAGAAGCTGTCCTATGTAAAGAACTTCATCACTTGTAATACCTATAATCCACGCCAAGGGCGCAAACAAATATCCCAGGAAGAGCTGGAGACTTAAGTTATCATACTTACCACCACTGAACTCTTGAATACTATCATTTATCGTTAGGTAGTTTCCTAACAATTCCAGAAGACTATTAGTAAGAAAGATGATCGCCATGAAAGAAAACAACATAGCCGCTACATTAACAGCTAATTTGACCCCATCTGTAGTACCCCTGGTTAGGGCGTCAAGTGCGTTAGATCCTACATCAGATTTGGGTACATCGAGCGTTCGCTTTAGATCATGATCTTTTTTCTCAGGCACCATAATCTTAGCAATCAATAGTGCCGCAGGTGCAGATATAACAGAAGCAATTAGTAGATGCATCCCAAACTCTTGTTTGGCCGCAAGGTCATCACCACCTAATATGGATACATATACCCCAAACACACTACCAGCTATAGTCGCTAATCCTCCAACCATGATTGTCATAATCTCGGAACGTGTCATACGTTCTAAATACGGCTTGACAACTAAAGGAGCCTCTGTTTGCCCTATAAATACATTAGCTGCAGCTGCAAGGCTCTCCGGACCACTGAGCTTCATGGTTTTATTCATGAGCCAAGCGAAGCCGTAAACGACCTTTTGAAGCAGACCATAATAGTATGCCAGTGAGGTCAATGCAGAAAATAAAATGATCACGGGTAGTGCCGAAAAAACAAATCCATAAGACAGGTCAGTCGCAAGGTTCCCGAATAAGAAAGCTGCTGATCGCTCGGATGCATTAATTACTACAAGGAACACGTCAACGATTCCTTTGAAGAAACTCCTAATGAATGGGATTTTAATAGCGCCGAATGCTAAAACAAATTGTAGGAATAAACCTCCGATAACCACTCGCCATTTTATAGCCTTCTTATCTGCACTGAACAGATAACATAATCCTATAATAATGACCACACCAATTACTGCTCTGAACACATGCATTAGCATGACCGAAAAGTATTGCTTTTAATTGAAAATTCGCACCATTCACCAGAATTATAGAGCCTATGATCTTCTGAAGCTATATTTGGGTATATGAAACCGCACGTTATTGGTATCACAGGGCGCAGTGGATCTGGAAAAACTACCCTTGTGAAAATACTTTTGGAACAGTTCGGCGCTGATCATCTCAGCGTACTCTCCTTAGACGACTACTATAAAGCCCGAGATGCGCAGAAGATAGATGGCGAAGGATATTATAATTTTGATCTTCCAGGGTCATTTGATCTTGATAAGCTTTATGCCGATCTCAGTTTTCTCCTAAGTGGACGAGAGGTTATCATCCCCTCTTATCAATATAATACATCAGCAAAATCTGAATATAAGACCATCAAGCCAGCATCGATAATCTTAGTTGAGGGACTGTTTATCAACTACGATCCTAAGATTAATGAATACATCGATCATAATGTATTCATCAAGCTTGATAAAGAAACAAGTTATCAGAGAAGGCTCTCGAGAGATATCAATCAAAGAGATTATCAACAACCAGAAATACAGCACAGATTCTTTAGACATGCAGAACCCTCCTATAATAAATACATCCAAGAATATGAGCTTTTGGCTGATTGTCTACTGAACAGTTCGATCAATGTTTCTGAAGATCCATCGTTTCACAAACTTATGGCTCATATAAAACAACACATAAAAAAATAGGAGCACAATTTTAAATTGTACTCCTATTCTGTATATATCGATGGGTTACTCTTATACTATCTGGCCGCAGTGGCATCAAGTATTATCAGTTTTTTCAACACTTTTTCGCCAGCGTTACTTTTTACAGAAACCCAATAAACTCCTGGTCTCAAGCCATCAGTATCAATTTTGGCCTTAGTTCTACCAGTTTTAGTTACTTGATGTACTATAGCTGGAGCCTCGCCAATATGACTAATTAGGATCTCTGTATCTGTATCGCTCACGGCATAATCCAGATAAATGAAATTATTCTGTACTGCGGGATTCGGATAGACACTCAATGACATTGGGCTTTCGGCTATGGCATTAGGTGCCATTCTTGCCAAACTCACATATTCATACTGTGATAAATCTACCTCTGTCAACGTTGAGATTATTCCTTCATCAACATTTGCTTTTTGAGTTACATATGTTGGAGAACTATTGATCAAGCTCAGTTGATTTTCTTCTATCTGAGAAGGAATAGCTACCCATTGCTCCCCATCAAAGCCTACAATACCCAATTGACCAATATCATCAACAAGTCTATCGATACCTGTAAAGTGATTCCAGGTTAAGCTAAACTTAGTGGGCTTTATACCTTCGATCTCATAATATCCGTGACCTGATAATTGCTCAACATCGTTGCTCAATGTTGATGTAATAACGCCTGGGTCCTCTGCGAAATAACTTGCTGCCGCATTCGATCCACCAGAGATCACTATAGGTCTGTAATCTTCATTATTTCCTATAGGTAATACATAATCTTCTTTCGAGAAAGACTTCGCAAACCCGTCAACGTATCCATTAACTGAAGCTTCTCCCCATGATGCACCATCTGCAAAGATCATATAGCTCCTATCTGATCCACGTTCTGTCATCACTATACTATTACCCTTACCCATATCAGTGAAATCATGAGAGCCAAAAACACTCATAAATCCATTAGAGGGAATCTGGGCTGAAGCATACATTCCGGATTTGGCTATCTGTCCGTAAGACAGAGCCACACTGAAAGTCAATACGATAGTTATAATATGTTTGAGCATGCTTTTATAAGTTTTATATCTATTAATAAAAAGTAGGAAAGTGCTCCGATATTGCTATCGGAGCACATCTATTTTTAATTAAACGATATCAGATTAAACATAAAGTTATCACTCCACGCACTCTCAGAATCTGTACGAGTAATGTTCACTCTAATTGAGGTAGTCGTAACAAGCTCTCTTAAAGTAATCGAGAAGTTAACATTAGCTCTATCACCATCTGTTGCAGTGTTAAATGGATTGACAGGTTGTACATAAGTTGCTATCGGAGCAGTTGCTCTTGCACCAAATGTATAAGTCACCTTCACTCCACTGTGCGTACCTGGTGTAGTTCCATCAGCAACGATTAAGTCATCAATTACCCATGTTACAGTTCCGAAGCATGAATCAACAAATGTTCCAGTATCACCTACTGCTAAATTTGTCAAAGCTGGAATCACAAACTCTCCGTTCTTAGCAGTCAATCCGCCTGCTGGACCTTGTGGACCAACCGGACCTTGAGAACCAGTAGGGCCTGATGGACCAACTGGACCTTGCTCACCTTGAGGTCCTGATGGACCTGTAGGACCTTGCGCTCCTGCGGGACCTGCTGAACCCACTGGTCCTTGTGCCCCTGTAGGGCCTGCTTGACCTTGTGGTCCTTGTGGTCCTGCTGAACCATCACTTCCACGACAATCAAGAGAATTTAAGATTCCGTCACCGTTAGTATCCTCTCCTGGATCAGCGAATCCATTGTTATTCACATCCCAACAGTTCACACCGTTGGCTCCTGTAGCGCCTTGTGGGCCCTGTGGTCCTGCTGAACCTTCTGGACCTTGTGGGCCAACTGGACCTTGTGCTCCCGTAGGACCTTGTGGACCTTCTGGACCTTGTGGACCAACTGAACCTTGAGAACCAGTAGCTCCTTGTGGACCTGCTGGGCCTTCTGGACCTTGTGGGCCTTCTGGACCTTGTGGGCCTTCAGAACCTTGTGGGCCTTCTGGACCTTGTGGACCAACTGCACCTTGAGAACCAGTAGCTCCTTGTGGACCTGCTGGACCTGATGGTCCTTGTGGTCCTTCTGAACCTTGTGCTCCTTGTGGACCCTGTGGTCCTGCAGCACCTTGAGGACCTTGAGGACCTTGAGGACCTGCCGAGCCAGTAGCTCCTGTAGCTCCTGTTGCTCCCTGAGGACCTTGAGGACCTTGAGGACCTTGAGGACCTGCAGCACCGTCAGCACCATTCACACCTTGACAATCCGCGGTATTCAAAATTCCGTCACCGTTAGTATCCTCTCCTGAATCAAACACTCCGTTACCGTTAGTATCCCAACAGTTCAAACCATTTGATCCTTGTGGACCTTGTGGACCTTGTGGACCAGAAACACCTTGTGCTCCTGTAGCTCCTTGCGGTCCTGTTGGTCCCTGAGGGCCTTGAGGTCCTGAAGCACCTTGTGGCCCTTGAGCTCCTGTAGCTCCTTGGGGTCCTTGTGGCCCTTGAGCTCCTGTAGCTCCTGTAGCACCAGTATCACCGTCAGCACCTTGACAATCTAATCCATTACCAAAGCCATCGCCATTTACATCTTCATTCGCATCTAAGGCTCCGTTAGCATTTAAATCCCAACATGCCGTTCCTCTTGCACCTTCTGGTCCCTGAGGACCTTGTGCACCTGTATCTCCTTGTGGTCCCGCTGGACCCTGTGGTCCTTGCGCTCCTGGAGCACCAGTCGCTCCCTGTGCACCTGTAGCTCCTGTATCTCCTTGTGGTCCTGCTGGACCTTGTGGACCTTGTGGACCTTGCGCTCCTGTAGCTCCCTGTG
>CAYPWL010000032.1:0-35818 GCA_964414425.1 uncultured Saprospiraceae bacterium | reverse complement strand
AGAAACGCTTCAGATCCATAATTAGTAGAAATATAAACAAGGAAGTGCCACAAGAGCACTTACTACTCAATAAATAACATAATCTTATTGATCCTTAAACTGAGGATAAGTCCTCGAAGTCTGAATGTACAGCATTGAGCTTATTATTGACGCATAGCCTCAACTGGATCCATAGAACTGGCTTGTAATGCTGGTATCGTACCGGCAATGATGCCGACAAGCACTGATACACTGACGCCTATGATGACATTGCGGGCTGATAAGAACATATCAAATGGAATCGCTAATGATATCAACTTCATTAGTCCAAAAACCATAAATAGCCCGAGCAAGCCACCAAGCGCACACAAGAAGATAGACTCCATCAAAAACTCAAATAGAATAAAGAACTTCTTAGCGCCGAGAGCTTTCTTGATCCCTATGATGTTAGTGCGCTCCTTGACAGAAACAAACATGATATTAGCGACACTGATCATCCCTACGATCAAAGAAAATATCCCGATCAGGAAGCCAGCGAGATTGAGTCCTCCAAAGAAAGGTGCCAAGATCTCTTCGAACATGCTTAGTTCGTTAAGGGCAAAGTTTTCTTCCTCGGAAGGCTTGAGTCTCCTCACTCCTCTGATGATACCAGTTAGCTCATCCTTGAGATCTTCGAGATCAACACCGGGATTGGCCTTGACTAATAGAAGCTTCTGATAGTTAAAGCCTCGAGTGAAGTCATTAAAATTGTAAAACTTTCTGGTCGTATTAAGGCCCGTCCAAATGACATCATCAAAGTTGATAAAATTGAATGGGCTATCCCCTTCTTGCTTGAGCACTCCAATTACTTTGAATTTTTGACCGAACATCTTAATGCTTTTGCCCACGGCATCACGCTCACCGAATAACTCCTCCTTAGCCGTATATCCGATCACAACTACATTGGACGCATTGCGATATTCGATATCGGAGAAGTATCTGCCCTCCTCTATCTCTACATCCTGCAAGCGCTGATACTCATATGTGGTGCCCATATAAAATGCACCATTGATACTACTCGACTCATGCTTTACAGTCGCACCACCTGAAAAGAAGGCATATGCAGCTCCATCAGCCAGCTTTGATCGGTCAGTTATGGCTTGGTAATCCCTTATCCCTGGCTCAGGTCTACGTAGGTATTTCCAATAATTGCGTTCGGGGTCTTCTGTCCATGGTTCTCGATCTACATAGATTACATCAGAGCCCAACTCAGAAAACCCATCTCTGATACTGCGCTCGAGAGAATCTACCGCCGAGAGTACGGCAATTATGCAAAATATGCCGATTGTGATCCCTAATAAAGATAGGAAGGTCCTAAGCTTATTGCTGTACAACTGCGCAAGCGCAATACTTATACTCTCTAATATTACCTTGAGGATCACCATCAATTCAAAACTACAATTTATAGCTAAGCAGCCACATACATTTCAGTCTTATCTGGATAAATGAAACCATTCCTTGGTGAGATACATTAATAGAGATAACGAAGATTGGCATCTTATGTGCTACTTATCGCATACAATACACATTGTAGTGTCTAAATTTTTATTTTTGCGCTCTTTTGAAAAAAGCCTATCGCAAATCATCATAAACTACGTTAAATGAAAGCTAAGTTATCTCAGTTTGACTTTGAGTTACCAGAAGGATTAGTAGCCGAATATCCGGCTAAAGAAAGAGATGAGTCTCGACTTATGGTCGTCCACCGTGATACGGGTAAGATAGAACACAAGATATTCAAAGACGTCATCGACTATTTTGATGAAGGAGATACTTTCATATTTAACAATACCAAGGTATTCCCAGCACGGCTTTTTGGCATAAAAGAAAAGACTGAAGCTAATATCGAAGTGTTTCTATTAAGAGAGCTCAATACAGAGAGCAGATTATGGGACGTATTAGTTGATCCTGCTCGTAAGATTAGAGTAGGTAACAAGCTCTTTTTCAAAAATGAAGCTGGTGAAGATAGACTCGTTGCAGAGGTTGTAGATAATACGACCAGCAGAGGTAGGACAATCCGATTCTATTTTGATGGCACAACTGAAGAGTTTCAATCTATCCTTGATGAGTTAGGTCAGATGCCCCTGCCTAAATACATCAAGAGAGAAGCAGAACCGATAGATATAGAGCGATATCAGACGATATATGCTAAGGAGACAGGAGCTGTAGCTGCACCAACGGCGGGCTTGCACTTTAGCCGTGAGCTCATGAAAAAACTGGAGATTAAAGGTATCGACTTCGCCGAGCTGACGCTCCATATCGGTTTGGGTACATTTAGAAGCATAGATGTAGAGGATCTATCTAAGCATAAGATGGATGCTGAGTACTTCAAGATTAACCAGAAAGCTGTAGAGGTAGTCAACAAGTCTAAGGCAAGAAATAAAAAAGTTTGTGCTGTAGGAACAACTGCGATGAGATCTATAGAGTCTGCTGTAAGTGCGACTGGAAATCTAAAAATGGCAGAAGGCTGGACTAACAAGTTCATATTTCCTCCACATGAATTTAGTATAGCGGACTGTATGATTACTAACATGCATCTACCTAAATCAAGCTTGATTATCATGATTGCGGCATTTGCTGGAATCGATCTCACGATGGCTGCTTATGAAGAGGCTGTTAAGGAGAAGTACAGATTTTTTAGCTATGGCGATGCTATGTTAATCTTATAATCGATACAATTGCCACGACTTTTTTAAGTCAGAAATTCGATTATTTTTGTGCCAAATTGAGGGTTTACGGAACCATTGTGGCACTCAATATGTAGAGTCAATAATATTAATTACAACAGTAGTAGAATTTTAAAATGTATTGGACTTTAGAACTTGCACATCACCTTGAAGATGCCCCATGGCCTGCAACCCGTGATGAGCTCATAGATTACGCAGTGCGCTCGGGTGCACCTCTTGAAGTGATTGAAAACCTCAATCAACTCGAAGAGGAAGAGGAAACCTATGAAAACATAGAAGATATCTGGCCTGACTATCCTCGTAAGGATGATTTCTTATTTAATGAGGATGAATATTAATGTCCCCATTGGAATTACTCATCTGATCAACACGTATAGCGATCATATAAAGACTCTTCACGACAACCCCATCATCATTGCTATTGATGGGCACTCATCTTGCGGCAAGTCCACACTCAGCAAAGATCTAGCGGCACTATTATCTTATAAACATATCGACACTGGTGCTATGTATCGTGCCGTAACCTATCATCTGATCACTAAAGAAGTAGACGTTTATGATCATGATGCTGTGATAAAGCATCTCGATCATATCGAAATCAATTTTAATAAAGTAGGTGAGGCCAACCATACATTCTTAAATGGTCAAGATATCGAAGAACACATCAGAGGACTCGCTGTCGCTAAACTGGTCAGCCCTGTTGCAACGATATCAGAAGTACGTCATCACCTTGTCAATCAACAGAGACGCATGGGCGAGGCTAAGGGAATCGTTATGGATGGCAGGGATATAGGCAGTGTGGTATTTCCCGATGCTGAACTCAAAATATTTATGACAGCAGATCCAGAGATCAGAGCAGAACGCAGATATCAAGAGATGATCATTAAAGGTAGCGAAGAAAGCTACGATCAGATATTAGAAAATCTCAAAAAGAGAGATCACATCGACTCATCACGAGAGGACTCCCCTCTGATACAGGTAGCAGATGCGCATATCATCGATACCAGCAACCTCAGCAGACAACAGCAACTGGATCAAGCCATGAAGCTGGCTCTATCTGTCATCAGTTAACTACAGTGATGGTGCCACTATACGTGATCTTCTGATTGCCCACTATCGAAGTCACCTCACAGAAATAGACAAATACTCCAGAATTGACAAGTTCATTTTGATAAAGGCCATTCCATATTTCAACACGTTCGCGACCTGGCGGATTAATGACATTGGCAACCTGATTACCCCATCGATCATAGATCTCAAATCGATCTACTGCGACTATATTATCAGGTAGAGACAAGTAGTATGTGCTATTGGGTCCCCCACTCGATGGCACAAAGCCGTTAGGGATGAAGAAGTCTATTGCTTCCAAATCTATAATGGCGTCAATCAATAATGTATCGCTACGGATGCATCCATTGTTACTAATAACTTGAATAACGATCTCTTGGTCTGAATCGATAATAGTGTTGATAGACTCAACGTCAGTAGAGACAGATGAGCCATTAATGAACCATTCGATAGTAGCTACATCACCTGTTATAACAGCATCAATATCCAGAGAGACTGCTTGATCGAGCCTCATATCTGGCGGTAGAACAACCGATATATCCTCGCCTGCAGACACATCTATGAGCGTATCTACTCTGCACTCAGCCGCATCTATGATCGATATGACATATTCATCCGGCATGAGATCCCCGATATTCTGTTGGACCGCAGAATCCCCAATAAAAAACGAAAAGGGTGCCATACCACCTTCTATCATCAGGATATCAATTGCGCCATTGTTATCACCTATACAGGATTCGTCTTGTATATCGATTAACACACTGTTGATTGGGTTATCGGTGATCAATATCGCCACTGAATCTGTAGTAAAACAACCACTGTTAACATCAGTGGCTATCAATGTATATATCCCAAAACCTCTGCTGATGAATTCTGCCTCTTGTGATACTAACTGAGCATTGAGAGACCACTCGTATGAGATATCTGCCTGTGGGTCAATGTCTGTTGCGCTGATGAACAAGGTCTGCTCAGAGCAAAAGAGACTGTCCTCGTTAGCAATGGAGACTGCAGGACCGATCTGATTGTCGATCACATCAATAATATATTGATTAGTACAGCCATTAGCATTAGCTACGTCTAACTGTACAACACCAGCGCTATCAACGATTATCTGAGGATCTCGAATTACATCACCTCCGATAGTCCAAAAGGCATCTGAGAATAAGGCAGGATCAAATTCTAAACTGCTTACGGGTTGATTACAATCCAACACAACTTCCATTGGGACATCAGTAGTCGGTATAGTCTGATCGGTAGTCACTGAAATGCTGCCGGTAATATCACAGCCATTAGCGCCTATCACTTCATATTGATACTCCCCTACTTGACTATCTGTGATACTCAAGGCAGCTGTTATAGCACCGTCAGGAGCCGTCCAGGTTACAACTGCATCCGACTCAGACACTACTGCGGTAAGGGTTATGATAGAATCCATACAGCTTACGATGCTATCACCCATGATAGCAGCAGTAGGCTCCTCACGATCACTGATCACTATGAAGTCCTCAATCGTACTACAACCGGTTACAAGATTTTCAGAAAATAGCGTCAGCTGCCCATCGGTGCGCACCACCTGTAAGGGTACATCCGCAGTGTCTACAGAAACCCATAAGAAGGTATGTATATCGGGATCTAATATCGACCGGACAACTACGCTATCTGCCGCACATGTCAAAGTATCCATTACGACAGGTAACACCTCAGGCGGGCTCACTTGATCATCCACGTTGATGACGTGGATATCAGTGCAGCCATTATCAAAATCTACTCTGAAGTTATACTGCCCTCCCTGATCGATATCTATCTCAGGTCCTACAACCGTAAATGGTCCTCCATTAATAGATTGATTGATAATTGCAGTTCCTGTTAGTCCTGGCGATAGTAGAAGGGTAGGATTGAAGCAATTGATCGTAGTATCGGCAGGCAGATTGATCATCTCTGTCTGCATATCTTCTGGCACCATAATCAGTTGAGAATTGCTGCAACCATTACTGGCAATGGCAAAGACCTCGTACGGCCCACCCTGATTGACGACTAATGTATCATCCATCCCAATGACTGCATCATTTTGCATCCACTCATATCGTACCTCCATATCTGGATTTAACACCCTCAGGGTCGCCGTGGGATTAGTACAATTGATTGTATCATTCATCACCATCAGATCTGGCCTCATCGTATCTATGCCTATATTAATGGTATCTGTGATTACACAAGCGCTATCCTCTACTGCCAAAATAATTGTACCACTTCGTTCCACTCGTAACGAGTCCATAGAATCCAATAAGTCTCCAGAAATATCCATCCAAGTAACTGACGATGGTGTAAAATCTGCATTAAAGCCAAGGGATATAAACGGGTTGTTACAACTGAGGGTATCTGTGATGGACGTGATTGACACCTCAAGTGAATCCGACATTTCTAAGATTCGGATTGATGTAGAATCCGTACACATCCCGTCATCTAATAATAACCCATAAAAACCAGACTGGTCGACTATTAAGAAATCATCCTGAGATAAGACTTCGCCCGAACCATCTATCCAGCTAAATTGAGTACTCCCACTAATTGTTGAATTGGATGAATTTAACGTGACGGTAGGAATACGACATGATAAAAAATCTGAATCAGCATCTATTACCGCATCAATAGCACTACTGCCAGAAACTATCAAGATTAGAGGCATATCGGTCCTACTGAGGCATAATGTACCACCAGGATTATCGATCAAATCCAAAATTTCCTCTCGGGTGGAGGTCGCTAAAGAATCTAAAACGTCTTGTTCTTGCGACGCTAAGACATTCAGTACATACACATCATATGTACCGAGGACAGTAGGAGCCGCTCCAACAGAGATTAAGTCATCGCCATCAAATGCCACTGGTATATCGATATATTGATCGGGCTCAAAGTTATCAACGGTATAGACCGATGATAGCGAGAAGTCTTGACCCCCGCAAAGTGTCAATGAGTCCTGTAAAAAAGTACCCGACAAAGACTCGCAGGCATTACACGTGATCTGATCATCGCAAAATATCAAATCAAATCCTCTAAATGAAGACGGATCCACTGAGCCTAAAAATTGATCCATCAGACGCAACTCCCATATCCCCTCAACCGGTCCTGTCGCAAAGTTAATATCGAGATCACCACCAAATGGATAGTAATTACCGGCATAAGCAGTCGCATCACCCCAATCTGGATCCCTATTGTCCCATCTGTCCTCAAGGCCTGGATCAGGATTAGCTGGTTCGGTGCTTGGAACGAATAAAATATCATGCGGAACACCAAAAATCTGCAAACTATTGCCTGTTGGTGTCGCTGGTCCTAAGAGGATAACCTCATCCCCAGCCGGACTAATCAAAGTAAAGTTTAAGTCAGTGATATCCTGATGTACAAAATCTAATCGTACTCCGCATATGCCCTGATCAGGTGAGCTAAGCTCCGAGATAATCGCATCAGTAACTAATATCCTGAGGGATATTTCATCTACTGGCTCGAGAACGATCTCCGCACCATTTAATGATTCAATCCGACACTGCCCTTCCAATACATCACTGAAACCCGTCAATAGACAGATCGTCAGCAGAGAGACTCTCATGTAATCAGAAATTGTCATGGTCTATAGTGTAACGAAAATATGGGCCGAAAAGTAGTTAGACTACCTATCTTTGTTAAATCAATCATAAATGAATCAAAACAAAGATTACTAAAACACTCTTTATCATTATTAATGGTAAATACTAAGAACAAAAGAAATATAGGTTGATATGAGAAAGCCCAATTTGTTATATACGTTTATTCTCTTCATGATGAGCTTTATCATTGTCGACGATATACAGGCCCAAAGGCGAGCCACTACGAGCCGTCGTACCACAAGTCGCTCTACGACCGATGATCGCCGTAGAACCCAGGTAAAAGAGAATATTGCAGAGCAGTGGTTAGCTATACATTTAGGCAATGTCGGATTTAGTCGAGGTTTCTCGTTAAGTAGTAAGTTTTCTTATGGCTACGAGTTCTATGATCGCTTTTCCATAGGAGCCAATGCGAGACTCTTTTATAACTTTATAAATGTCGTTAACGGTCCAGATCTAAACTTAATAGACTATGGTCTCGGCCCACAGGTGCGTATTAAAGTAGTAGAAGAATTTTACGTTATAGGAGAATATAATTATACGTCTATTGACCGAGGTCCTGCATTTTTCAGACAAAACCTATGGAGTGGATATGCTGGAGCAGGCTACAAGTCTGGATTAGGACAATGGAACTATGGAGCTCATATCTTATTCCCTTTTAGAGAGGAAGTCAGAGATATTCAGCAGGGTATAGAATTCTGGATAGACTTTAACTACAAGTTTTAACTAAAAGGCTTAAGTGCAGGATCATAACCTCTTGCCGTCAAGAAGTCTCTCAGGGCATAGCCAGTGCCAGCAGGCCAGTATTCTGCTTTTTCAAAAGGAACGATCTTATACTCATCCAACTCATCGTCGAGGACAATGTCTTGAACCGCATCGGCCTTGAGGTGGTAAGCAATGATGATTTGGTTCATACGCTTGAAGGAGTAATGACCTATGAAAGATTGGATCTCTGCTTCTAATCCTAGTTCTTCCTTGACCTCACGGATAACGCACTGATCAGGGTGTTCATGCTTCTCCAAGAAACCAGTAATGAGTCCAAACCAGCCTTGAGGCCATAACTTATTGTGGGCGACTATCACCTGGTTGAGGCCATATTCTACTACAGCAGCGACAACAGGAGTAGGATTCTGATACTGCACGAAGTTGCAACTATCACTCTGACAATAGTTATATCCCAAGTCGCCAACAGCCATTTCAGTACGGCACTTTGGACAATAGCTAAACTCCATAATTATAGGTCTTAGATGAACTCAAAACGTTACAGACACCCCTCCGATAAACTGTCGATCGGGCGCAGGCTCATAAAATCTCGAACCAAATGCATTGATCCTGATATTGCTAAAGTATTGAGTACCTGTGAGATTGGCCACATTAATAAATGGCGTTATCGTAATCCGAGCTGTTTTAATCTTGTATGAGCTATATAAATTGAGTAAATCAAATGCTTCTGTACTGATGGTATTTTGATCGTTAACATAGAGGCGTCCAGTCGATAAGTACTGTAGGCCAACGCTGAGTCCATAGTCCGAAGTCCAATTACCACTAAGTGTAAATCGATTCTGCGGGATTCCCGGTATGCTATTGCCTTCGAGGTCAGTACCGTTGACTTCAAACTCGTCAAATTGCGCATTTATGTGACCGTAAGTTCCTCTAACATGCACCTGCTCTCCGAGATCATAGTCAATACTTAACTCTACTCCCCTTCTCGAGGTACTCCCGGCATTTCTAAAAAAATCTCTATCTGGAAACTGTTCCAACTCGAAAGAGATAATCTCATTATTGGTATTCACCGAAAATAAACTTACATCTATTTCAAGACCAGAAACTGCCGTGCGTAAGCCCAACTCTAACGTCGTTGCCCGCATCGGTGCTAAGTCCTCATTAAAGCCCTCTGTTCCTTCGGGATCTGCAGACAACTCACTCAGCGTAGGCGTCTCGAAGCTCGTTGACACTTGCGCTCTCACGATAGTTTCTCCAGCTAAGCGGTAAGAAACTCCCACATTAGGATTGAAGCTCGACAGCGATATGGCGTCCGAGTTATCGCCATTAGTCAGATTGAGATCATCTACTGTCAGCCTATTGAGATCATAACGCAAGCCCCCCTCAAGCGACCATCGATTCAGTTCTATTCGATCGATCAAATAGATGCCATAACTCTGGAAGCCCTCTATCTGCGAAAAGACTAAATCTCCTCGCTCTCCATTGAGATTAACAAATCGATCTCGTGCGTCACTTTGAATACCGATATCTACGCCCAGCTGGAGCATATTTACTCCTGCATTATATATTGACCGCTTTCTGTAAGCCGATCCAAGACCATAATAAGTCCGTCCGAGATCTATCTCTCCACTAAAGCCAAAGGGTAATCTACCTACAAAATTTCGTCGACTATAGAATGCATAATTTTCTATGGTCTGTTGATCACCGAGGTCTATCGTATGATTGACACCAAGCTTGAAGTGATCTATTGCTTCTCCAGATTGAAACGTCAGGTTTTGTTCCCTTGCTGATCGAGGTTCTGCTATCGCTTGTTCGAGATTTATCCCTCCAGGATCATTAGCCGTGGGTGAATTCGTGTAATTAGCTATGACATCCAAGCTATGCTTGTCGAGATCAATATTCCATCTACCGTTAAGATTGTAAGATCTCAACTCACTGTTATCTCTATACCCCGTGTAATCCGTATAGTTAGCGTTAAAAAGAAGGTTTGACGCATTGATCTTATACCCTGTGGCGATATCATAGCGCTGCAAACCAAATGAGCCAAATGCGGCTGATGCCTCTATATAATCTTCTGTTACCTCTCGTTGAGTAGTGATGTTGACGACGCCTCCAGAGGCATTGCCATATAGTGAGGAAGCCCCAGACTTCAGTACTTCTATCTGATGGATAGCAGCGACGTTTATATTATCCAGTTGACCTTGACCATCGGGGGTAGTTTCTGGTATACCATCAACTATCAGCTTGACACCTCTAATCCCAAATGCCGATCGGCCCCCAAATCCCCTTATGGCGATTCTGGAATCTTGGGCATAATTAAATCCATTGGTGATATATAAACCAGGCACCTCTTCTACATAATCATTGATTGCAGCAGAGTTGACTCTTAGTGGATCGATGGCCACAGTCGTGATAGACTTGATAGATGTGCGTGACTCATTGGGCAAGCGCTCTACCGAAATAAAAACCTCCTCTATTGTTACAGAGTCCTCAGGTGCTTGACCAGATAGAACATTGATAAATATTAGATGTATAACAATAAGAAGGAATAATTTCATTCTTATTTCCTGAGCTCCTCGATGTATTCGGCTACAGATTTAATCTGTTCTTGACTTAATATATCCTTGTAAGGTGTCATCAACCCTTTACCGTTAGTAATTTGATTGATACGCTCCTCTAACGTTGCTGTTGAAGCAGATAGGTCCGTAGCACCACTCACGGCGAGCTTACCATCTGCACCGTGACAGATTACACAATATTGCTTGTATACGAGCTTACCTTTACGATTGGCTGTTTCACTCTTAGTTACTGACGCACTTGCAGTAGAAGTTTTCTGCTTACTCGTTGTAGTGGAGGTAGTCGTTTTCTTATCACCGCCACAAGCCATCAAGCCAACGACGAGGCCGATGAACACTAATTTTATACCTAATTTTTTCATACCGTATAAATACTAATAAGTCATTAAAATTGCTTGCATCTTTTAGACAAAAAAGCCTAAATAATTCCTTTTTCGGTCAGGTATCGCTCGGCGTCAAGTGCGGCCATACAACCTGTACCTGCTGCTGTAACAGCCTGACGGTAAATCTTGTCTGCAGCATCACCTGAGGCAAATACTCCTTCAACATTGGTATATGACGTGCCTGGAGTCACTTTGAGATATCCAGTGTCATCCATATTTAACCATGGCTTGAAGATACCCGTATTCGGTTTGTGGCCGATCGCTACGAAGAACCCTTCTACATCCAGTTGAGTTTCTTCTTTAGTCTTATTGTTGATCACTCTGGCACCGGTAACTTCCTCATCACCTAAGATCTCAACTGTTTCTGTATTCCAGTGGATGGTTATAGCCTCTGAATCCAACACACGCTGTTGCATGATTTTTGACGCTCTCATCTCATCACGGCGGACGAGCATATGAACCTCAGGACATAACTTAGCAAGATATGTTGCTTCTTCTGCTGCTGTATCTCCCGCACCGACGATTGCTACAGATTTACCTCGGAAGAAAAAACCATCACAAACTGCACAGGCGGATACCCCCTTATTCATCAGTCTCTGCTCTGAATCCAGACCAAGCCACTTGGCACTCGCTCCTGTAGATATGACAATACTATGTCCTTCAAACAGCTCATCAGACTCTGTCCAGACCTTATGAACTGGCCCAGTAAAATCTACCTTAGAAATTAATTCATACTTGATCTCTGTATCAAATCGCTCTGCTTGCTTGCGGAACTCATCCATCATCTGCGGACCACCGACACCATCAGGATAGCCAGGATAGTTTTCCACATCTGTGGTAATCATGAGTTGGCCTCCAGGTTCTTGACCTGTGAACAATAATGGCTTCATACCTGCTCTGGCAGCATATATTGCGGCAGTATAACCTGCAGGTCCTGATCCAATGATGATACAATTTCTAACTGTTGACATAATATGGTTTAACTATATAAAATAGAAGCTCTTTAAAAGGTTGCAAAAATAGTTTAAAACAAACCGTAATGCGATACCGCTCATGAAAATAACGAGCTTAGGATCAAGAAATCCTCCAATAGTAGATTACCATGTCGTAATATATCGATAAGGGAACTCCAAGGTATTAGGGACTATACCCGTATATCGCTTAATAGAGCCTTGACCATCATCATAGATATTCAGTCGGATCTCACCATCACGATTGGGTCGGTAGTTATGATAATACTGATGACATATGGTGAACAGGTCTTTGCGCAACTCTGCATTGAGTGGATTCTCACCATCGAAATGAACTCTGATATCTTCTTTATTCTCTCGGACGATCACTACAGAGTCCGTTGCTATCGCTGATACATCTTGATGATAATTGATGAAGTTCAGCTGTTGTGTCTTAATATACCTGATGAATGGCCCTTCTTCTGTTGTGACATCAATTGTCATACTTATCCCATTAGTGATGTATCGGGCATTATAAACGTCTTGATCTTGGCCGCTAAATGAAAGTTCCTGATCAGACTTGATCTCAATGGGATATCTAAAATTTCGATAAAACAATACAGGTTGCTCCTTATCATAACGAATGATTGCTCCAGTATCGCTAAGCCATAAATCATGGTTAGTGAATTGCTTGAATGGTATCTGGTTGACGCCTTTACAACCAAGCAACACCAAACAGGCTATAAAACATAGATACCAGCTATTCTTACTCATATGTACACGATTGCTATCGTAGCCCCTATGAATAGAGGCTTGTCCTATGCCAGATTGTGGAAGACCTTCTGTACATCTTCTTCCTCTTCCATCTTGGCAATGAGCTTAAGCACTTCGTCAGCATCATCACCAGATAGCTCTACCATATTCTGTGGTATCCATTCGATCTCGGATGACTTCACCTCCATCTTGCGATCCTCAAGAGCCTTCTGCATATTGCCAAACTCATTAAATGGTACACGGATAATCAATACTTCATCGTCATTGTCATCAGTACCTGTCCCGAGCTCCTCAAGTCCATGGTCGATGAGCTCCAGCTCGAGCATATCCATGTCGTGATCTGCCGTGTCCAGCTTAAAGACTCCCATCTGTGTAAACTGAAAGCTCACGCTATTACTGGTACCGAGGTTACCATTGCACTTATTGAACACTGCTCGCACCTTAGCAACGGTACGTATAGGATTGTCAGTTGCAGTATCAACGAGGATCGCTACACCATGCGGAGCATACCCCTCATACATCAGCTGCTCATATTCAGAGGTATCCTTGCCCATGGCACGCTTAATCGCAGACTCCACTTTGTCCTTAGGCATGTTGACGCCTTTGGCGTTTTGCATAGCACGTCTTAGTGCAGGATTATTGTCAGGATCAGGGCCGCCAGCCTTTACAGCAATATTGATCTCTTTGCCGATTCTTGAAAACTGCTTCGCCATACGATCATAGCGAGCAAACATTGATGCCTTCCTTACCTCAAATATTCTACCCATGACAGCTGTCTTTTTTTTGTGCAAAAATAGGACACTTTAGACTTTTACTCTTCTTCGACATCTGATACTTCATGATCACGTCCACTATTGATGCACTTTAAGTAAACTTCCATCGTCGCTCGCACGTCTCGCTCACAGTAGCTTGCGATGTCATCCAGCTCCCCAGACCAATACAATCTTGAGACATCCTGGCCACTTATAGATGATTTAGGAGACTCAACTCCGAGCACTTGACATAATAGGTCCAGAGAGGAGTAATGCTTGTAGTCTCCGAACTTCCATAGATCCAGTGTATCTATTAGATGTGAGGTCTCCCAAGTCTTCGCTCCCATGATGTTTAACAAATTGGGCAGTTGCATTTGATTGATGATCATACGTCTACAGATAAAGGGTATGTCAAACTCTCTAATATTATGTCCACAGAGATAATGATTGTATCTGTCATAATAGAATTCATAGAGGAACGCAGAAAACTCAGTTAACAATTCAAATTCATCATCTCCTTTGATCGTCTTTACTCTTAACTCATGATTGGGGAACTCACCTCTGATGTAACCTATAGATATGCAGATGACCTTGGCATACTCCGCATAGATGGCTGCCTTATGATCAAAATAGGCTTCAGGTGATTGAATGAGTTCCTTGTCAGCATGAGTATATGCGGCATATCTCTTATATCTCTGATCCCAATGATCTTGCAACGTCTCATCAAGTTGATCATATTGAGGCACAATCGTCGCTGTCTCGATGTCGAGAAAGAGAATTCGATGCAAATTTTGCAAGCTAATTGCCATAATCCTTGAAAATAAGGTTAAACCCTAATGAAATGAGTTCCAATCAGCACTCATATTGTAGTAGCAAACTAAATTTACAATACAGAACTTAAAAAAATAATTAAATGTCAACTCGAACAATTCTTGGAATCCTCGTGGCCCTCTTGTTATTAATATCAGGGTACCTATTCTATCAAAACTCACAATTAAAGTCGCAGAGCTCTACTCAACTTACTGAGATTAATGAAATGCGCAGCACGCAAGCTGAGCTTGATGCAGACTATCAAGCAGCTCTCGAAAGTATCGAAAGCATGCGTAGTGACAATACTGAACTGAATGCGTTAATCGACAATCAGAAAGAAGAGCTTACTGCTCAAAAGAAAAAGATCGACGGCTTAATCTGGACTCGTAGAGAGTTAGACAAAGCAAGAGAAGAAATCACTCAGTTTGAGTCACTCACAGCTGGTTACTTAGTACAGATCAATGATCTGAAAGCAAAAACTGAACTTCTTCAGTCTGAAAATGCCACATTAGTGAGTACTAACACCACGCTCAATGAAAACTTAAGCATGGAGAAAGACGCAAATAGTAAGTTGCAAGAGGCGCGTGCTGTACTCGTAAGTGAGAAGGAAGGATTAATGGAAGAAAATTCTAATCTCGCTGGTATCGTAGATGTCGGATCAGTGATCAAAGTAAACTGGATGAGCTTCGATGGTGGTAACATCAATGATGATGGATCATTCAAGATAAGAAAGCGTGCTAAAAAAATGGAGACATTGCGTACATGTTTTAGAACTGAGACTAACGTGATAGTACCTGCTGGAGATGAGACATTCTACTTACGCATCGTCAATCCTAATGGTGAGACGCTCTCTGCTAATGACAAAGGTTCTGGAGAGCTCGTAGAGGTATCTACAGGTAAAGAAATCAAGTACACGATGTCAGGAGAACTCACTTATAATAACGAAGACACTGAGGCATGCATGGACTGGAGTCCGTCAAGCGAGCCAGTAAGTGGTGTTTACAATGTTGAGATCTACAACAAAGGTTATAAAGTTGGAACTGGACAGTTCGAATTATAAGATAAGAGAGACCAAGCGTCTTAAAACCCGATTTTTAAAAAGTTCTGATAAGTTAATTCTGGTCAGAGCTTTTTTTATTGCCCCATTCTTACTCTTATGTTTCGTGCGACACATCACCTATCTGCATATTGAACTGATCCTCCAATGGGATCGTTAAACACACAGACGAACTTCGATAAAATGAGTGATACTTCAGAAAATGTGTTGGTACTGGGTGCCTCTACTAATCCCTCCCGATATTCTAACAAGGCTGCTAAGATGCTTAAACAATATCAGCACAAGCCTATTTTGGTTGGTCGATCAGATGGAACAATAGCGGACGAGCCCATACATGATGACATCCCAGATGATGTGCATATTGACACAGTCACGATGTATCTGCGTGAAGAGGTCGGCAATCAGTATATCGATGAGATCATAGCCCTTAAGCCTGATCGAGTCATCTTTAATCCGGGAGCTGAGAGCACCGAAGCCTACCAACAATTTGCCAAGCATAAGATAGAGTGCATAGAGGCTTGTACGCTGGTGATGTTGAGGACTAATCAGTTTTAATGCCCAATGTACCCTCGAGGGGTGCAAGTGTCTTATCCTGTAATAGGTTGACACTTTTGATGACCTTCGCTCTCTCAAATTCGGTCAGTATGAAAATGTGTTTTAAAAGAAGCGTGTGGAACGATCATAAACTGAGGGTAGCGGGAGCATCATCGCAGCAGAGCATTTTAATGGTCTTGAATTTTGGTTCTTTTCAACACGAGTTTAAAATCTCAAAGTAGAAAGTTAAAAGTGTTGAGTGTAGAAAATGAGTATCGTAATAAGGATGCTGGCAAGGAAGGGCCATCAAAAGTGGGAAGCGGGTGCAGCATTGCAGCAGAGCTTCTGATGGCCAAGGGTTTTGGGTACTTTTTGCCGATTGCAAAAGTACCTCGCCGAAGGCCACGACTAAATGCACAAGTTGGAAATATCAAGATAGAGTGACTACATTTCCTTATTATTGAGGAGAGATTCCTAATGACTAGAGTTAACCTCCTGAAGATACCTCCACGCTGGTCGGCATGAAAAAGGTCTGCAACAATGTTTTTGGATTTATAATCAAATTCTATCGTACCTACTATTTAAAAATCTTCCTTCAGTAGGTCTGAAAAAAAAGGGTTGACATAATACTCGACATTTAGTACTCTCTGAGTAACGACTTGATACACTTCGCCTTTAACCTGATTATGTGGTGGAAATACCATCCAACATCGTAAAACCTACTGCCCTCCTCTCCTCTTCAACTCCTGCCTGATCAGCGTGAGCTCTCGCCCAGCCTCTCCAGTAATAGAAGTATTCTCCTCGGCACGACGAATCAAGAAGTCTGCGACCTCCTTAATCGGGCCGTAGACCACATACTTAGCGACGTTAAAGCCATGCTGGGCAAGATTGAAAGTGATGTAGTCACTCATGCCCTGTAGCTGCGAGAAGTTGACATGAGGGTGGTCGATATCGATCCCTCGATCTATCACTTCACGTGCGAGCACCTGATTACTGTAGGTGTTATGACTCGCACAGATAAAGGCAATCTCATCCATATGATCGAGGCAAAACATGATGCCCGAATCAAAATCTCGATCCGTATCTAACTTAGTATCGTGGATCGGTGAAGGATACCCCTGCTCTTCGGCACGCTGGCGCTCCTTGTTCATATAGGCGCCTCGAACCAACTTGGCGCCGATCAAAAATCTTTCTTCCTGTCCTGTCTTATGATCTGCTTTAAGTCTATCCAGCGTATCCTTGCGATACATCTGATAGGTATTGTAGATGATTACCTGATCCTTGTTAAATCTGGCCATCATATCCATGACAACCTCATCCATAGCATCTTGCATCCAGCTCTCCTCCGCATCGATTAATAAGCCTACCTTGAGATCATAGGCACGGCGACAAGCCGATAGGATGCGCTCATAGAAAGTATCGTATAGCTTTTGAGTTTCTGGATCTAAGTCTCCATCCGCTTGCTTTTTGATGAGGACATCATTGTCCACTAATCCGGTCAGCTTACAGATTGCAGCTGGCACGCTATGGTTGGCGGCGGCAAAGTCTATGGCATTTAAGATCTCGGACAAGGTATCATCCAAGTCCGGTTCTGCAGACTTCCCCTCTACCCCATAATCTAATAATGATTGTGTCTGATTCTTATAGAGGTCGTCGATTACATCTTGGCAGTCAGCCAGATTGAGACCTCCACAGAAATGCTTAAAGAGTGTACGCTTGATGATCGATTGTACGAATGGCAAACCACTTTTGATGGCAATCTTACCCAGGACTGAGCCCACTGAAACCAGCTTGGCGTTATTCATGAGCATGAACATGCGCTCAGTTTCTTTGAGTTCATCGTCAGACTTATTCGCAAAAGCAATCTGCGTATTGCTAAAGTCCGGATAGTTTCCTTTGGATGATGATGTTATAATGGAAGATTGTTCCATATGGCCCAAGATTTTTCTGCCTGTAACTCCAACATCCTATATCCGTTCAATGTTTTCGATCCTCTGTTGATCCCTTCCTGCATAAAGGCTGTAACCCGAGGATTATAGGTCAAATCAAAGAGAAAATGTTCCCCTGACAGACTATCATATATCAGGTCAGGCTTATCATGGATATTAGGATAGGTCCCCAGTGGTGTTGTATTTATGATCAATTGGTGAATCTGCATGACCTCTTCGCTCAGCTTGCTATAGAGTAAGTCCCCGCTGCTACGACTCACTACTTGATAAGAGATGTTCAGCTTATCTAAGACGAACTTTACAGCCTTAGATGCGCCACCTGTACCTAATATGAGTGCACCTGTCGGACGCTCGCCATCCAGTAGACCCAATAATGACAGTTCAAATCCATAAATATCTGAATTGTACCCCTTAATCTCTCCGTCTGATATTTTGATGGTATTGACCGCTCCTATGGCCTCCGCCTCTGTATCAATCGCTGTCAAGTATGGCAGTATCTGCTCCTTATAGGGGATCGTCACATTGATACCCTCTATGCGCCCATCCAATAGCTTGGGGACCTCATCGATCGTTGGTATCTCTAGTAAATCATATTGACAATCACCGATCCCTTCCTTGCTAAATTTCTCTGCAAAATACTTCGGTGAAAATGAATGTGATAGTGGGTAGCCTATGAGCCCGAACTTCCTCAATGGATGATGTTTTTATGTTACTTGCTCCCTGACATTATCACTTTGATCGTCAAGATAATAATGCGGAAATCTAAAAATAGTGATCGGTTGTCAAGATATAATAAATCAAATTTTGTCCGCTTGATTATTTCGTCCAAGCTGGAAGCGTAGCCATACTTCACCTGTCCCCATGAGGTAATCCCAGGGCGCACAGAGTATAGTCGCCCTAAATCTGGGTTAAACTTAAGGATCTGATTGACATAATAGGGACGCTCCGGGCGCGGACCGACAATAGACATGTCTCCCTTGAGGACATTATAAAACTGTGGCAACTCATCGAGGTGCAACCTCCTTAAGAATCGACCTGCCCCCGTGATTCGATCATCACTTTCGTTGGATAGTTGAGGACCACTCTGTTCTGCATTGTTGATCATCGTGCGGAACTTATAAATCCTAAATGGGACCATATGATGCCCTACCCGCTCCTGACTATAGATGATGGGTCCACGACTGGTCAATCCAACGATTAATGCTATGCAAACCAGCACAGGCAGAAACAAGACTAACACAACTATACTCGTGATCACATCAATGAGGCGCTTAAGATGCTGCTGCCAGACATACATAGAGTCCAGCTTGACCTTAATCGTATCTGTATCCAACTCATAGGAATATCTCAGATGAGACAAGCGTGCTTCATCAGTAATTTCCTTCGCTCTGATTGTAGTATCGGATGCAATAAATGGAGATAGCGCAAGCAGTTTCTTGGCTCCATCATACTCCAATGTTTCGATGACGATTTCATGTACTTGAGACAGTAAGTCAGTGTTCTTTCCAAACTCATCAATTGAGAGTGCCTGTATGGTATTAAATCGAGCATTCATCCCGCTCAAGGCGTCAGCTTGATCTCGAATCCAAATGGTATTGAGAGGTCTCCTACCCGAGTTTAACACAGCACTGTAGCTAGCATAAAGTGCCGCTCTTACTATAATATGAAAGCAAAGTGCTAACAGAAAGAAAATGGAAAAACTTCGCACAAATGATACTTGACCAATCGTAAGATCATCGTAGAATACAAAGAACAACAGTCCCAATGAGCCAATCTGTACGGGCCAAAAAGTCCTAACTAAAATAACCGAGTATGATTGCTGATATAGAGGTCGATAACTACCGAACACATGAAAGATCATCATCCAACAGATGGGAATGATCACTATCCCATACCAATACTTATGATCAGTTAGGATAGCTTCAGAAAGGGTGGTATCTGAATGTATAACAACCTTACGATAATAGAAGAATATCGTCCAAACGATGAGCGAAATGATCCAGTCGACAACAGCATAGAAGAATATGAATCTCTTGTGAAAATCCATCTTCATCTAAATCGTAATAATAGGTATCCAAATGCAATGATGATGACTAATAACACGCTGGCAAGCTGCACTGCTCGATGGATCATACTGACGAACAGTAAGATCTCATCTCGATGCTGAGGATATCGTGTCAATACCTCCTGCGCCATCTTCTCTTTGTTGAAAAAATGACTGGCATTGAACTCTATCCGATTCTGCACGAGGTACTTGTAATGCTTGAAGACTTTGACTCTGAAGTAGATATTTACCACGAGCATGGCGAGAAACGCCGCAACAATGATCACAAATAATAGATTAAACATGATATCGGTTCGTAGTTACTATCTCAGAGATAGGAAGACAATTATGACCGTAAAACTATATCAAAAACCACTTTGAAAAAATTATATTAGACTTATATAAATCATCTTATGAATAAATATATCACTCTCACATTCCTCTTCCTCCCACAGCTGCTGTGGTCACAGGATATTGATCTGAGCTATTACCTACCTCAGGACGTCAGCTATGATCAGTCCATCCCTACCCCTAAGGAGGTCATCGGGCATGAAGTTGGAGAATGGCATGTGACGCACGATAAACTCTACTATTACATGAAAGAGCTCGCGGAAGTGTCAGACCGAGTGACCCTAACCGAATATGCTCGCAGCCATGAGAATCGCCCTCTCATATATCTTACGATTACCTCACAGAAGAATCGTGATAGGCTCGAAGATATCCGTATCGAGCACAAAAAACTCACCGACCCTGCTGTCAGCCAGTCAATTAATATAGAAAATATGCCTGTAGTACTCTATCAGGGCAACAGCATCCATGGTAACGAACCCAGTGGTGGCAATGGGTCTCTTGCAATTGCATACTACCTGGCGGCGGCTCAAGGAGACTACATTGATGAACTGTTAGACAATGCAATCATACTATTAGACCCATGCTACAATCCAGATGGATTTCAGCGCTTCTCTTCATGGGTCAATTCTCATAAAGGCAAAAACTTAATCTCTGATCCTAACAGTCGAGAGTATAATGAGGCGTGGCCTCGAGGTCGTACCAACCATTACTGGTTTGATCTCAATAGAGACTGGTTGTTGTTGACACATCCAGAGAGTCAAGGGCGAATCAGGACTTTTCATCACTGGAAGCCAGATATCCTGACAGATCACCATGAGATGGGGAGCAACTCGACCTTCTTCTTTCAGCCGGGTATCCCGAGCAGGACCAATCCCAACACCCCTAAACTCAATCAAGAACTCACCGCCAAGATCGGCACCTTCCATGCGGCTGCATTGGATGAGATCGGCAGTCTGTACTATAGCAAAGAGTCATTTGATGATTACTATTATGGCAAAGGGTCTACCTATCCCGATGCTCAAGGTTGTGTCGGAATACTCTTTGAGCAGGCCAGCTCCAGAGGACATTACCAAGCGACAGATCACGGTATCTTGACCTTCCCATTTTCGATAAGAAATCAAGTCGCTACGATGCTTTCTACGCAGAAAGCAGGCCTAGCACTCCGCAAAGAGTTACTCGAATATAAGCGAGCTTCATTCTTGGAGGCGCAGTCATTGGCAAGTAGTAATGGCGTCAAAGGCTATGTGTTCAATGATGATGGCGATCCTTATCGAGCAGAGCGATTCATCTCGATCTTACAGCAGCACCAGATTCCAGTATATCACCTGAAAAAGTCTACAGGAGACTTTAATACTGAAGGATCCTACTATGTGCCGCTCGATGCGAAGCAATACCGCCTGACCAAGTCCATCTTTGAAGAGGTGCATGAGTTTCAGGATAGCCTGTTTTATGATGTGTCGGCTTGGACCTTACCGCATGCCTTTAACTTGCCTTGTACAGAGGTGGGCGCAGCAGGAGGCCTCATGGGTGACTTGGTGGATATGAGCAATGATATGAATGAGGGCGCTATGATCGGCAGCGGTCGTGCCTATGCCTACTTGATTCCGTGGCATCAGTACTTAGCTCCTCGCCTACTCGATCAATTGCATAAGCGAGGTATCATCGTAAAGCTCGCTAATCAGGACTTCGGCACGAGTATCGGCGGTGAAGAAATGGCATTTAAGTCAGGGACTCTAATAGTCCCTACGGGCAATAACCAGACGATGGATGCACAAGAGATGAGTAATCTCATGAGTAGCCTTGCGAAAGATAATCAGCTCAACATGTATATAAGCAATGGTGGGCAGACGAGTACTGGCGTAGACCTCGGCAGCCGCTCGACAGACCTGCTGCCAGCACAACAGATTATGATGGTCGTCGGAGATGGGATCAACTCCTATGATGTTGGAGAGATGTGGCACCACTTTGATCAGGTGCTCGACATCCCTGTGAGCATGGTAGAGATGGACGATATATCTCGTGTGGACCTATCCGCTTATACGACAATTATCTTACCTGATGGCAGATATAACGCCCTCAACTCGATGGCATCAGATCTCAAAAACTGGGTCCGCAGTGGCGGCAACCTCGTAGCCTTCAAAGGGGCAATCAATTGGCTTGATACCAAAGATATCATCAGCGTCGACACTAAAGGTGGCGGCTCCAATACACTTACAGGGAGAAAGCCTTATAGTGGTGCGGGCGCCAATCGTGGTGCACGAGTGACGGGAGGTATGATCGCACGAGGGTCAATAGATACCTCTCATCCCCTATTCTATGGATACAATCGTGAGGAGATGTACTTCTTCAAGCGTGGCAACTCTTATTATGAGCACAGTACCAATGTCTATAACACACCTGCTGTATATAATGATGATCCTGTCGCCAGCGGATATATCCATAAGAGTAACGTCGAAAGACTTAAGTCTGCAGCAGCAGTCCTCGTCCACAATAGTGGATCTGGACAAGTGATCAGCATTGTTGACAATCCGCTGTTCAGGGGCTACTGGTGGGGAGGCAGCAAACTATTTGCCAATGCTATTTTCATGGGGCCGACATTAAATTGATTTTTTGGTACGATGATTGATAATCATTACGCAACATATTATAATTAATCGTAATATATAATTACATGAAAAACCTGATCACACTTTTATCTCTTGCACTTTGCTTAGGAATCTTTTCATTCACGACTCTCAAAGAAACTCATGAAGAGCAGCCTCTGATCCATACAGTATTCTTTTGGTTAGATACGGAACTGTCAGAAGCTGAGATCACAGAGTTTGAAGAAGCATTGGTTCAACTCGGGACGATATCTACGATTGATAAGTACTACTGGGGGAAGCCGGCTGCAACTGAGGATAGAGGAGTCATCGACAACTCATACAGCTATGCGATCAATGTACACTTCAAGAGCATCCAAGCGCATGATACCTATCAGACTCATGAGAAGCATTTGGAGTTCCTAAAGCAAGCACCTAAATGGACTAAAGTTGTCGTGTATGACAACGAAATTTCCAAATAATTAAATTTTTACGGCGAAAGACTCATCAATACATTAAAAAATAACGTTAGGTAGCTATCGACAAGATATTATCATGAACGATGAGTTTTTTGACCGACTAATTGGGGAGCACACCCTGTGTGAGACCTGCCCCAGTCCAGCAGAAGTTGCCAAATTCTTTAGGAAGCTATTAGGCTTCTTTTATCTCGACTTCTCGACTAAGCCACTAAGGACCGAAGATGCCCTCAAGGCGGAAATGGAAGAGCTCAAAGTGGAGCTCAAAAGCCTACTCTCTCGCAATCCGATGAATGCCATCAAAGGCATTGACAAGATTAATGATCGATTTTTTGACGGAATCAGAGGCATATACGAGCTCCTCAACTTGGACATTATGGCCATCTACGAGGGTGATCCAGCCTGTCAGTCTCGACGAGAAGTAATTAGGACCTATCCAGGATTTTATGCCATAGCGGCTTACCGAGTCGCTAACCTACTCTATGTCTTAGATGTAGAGGATCTCCCGAGAGTCATCACCGAGCACGCCCATAGCCTTACTGGGGTGGATATCCATCCGGGTGCGACCATCGGTAAGTCCTTCTGTATTGATCACGGTACGGGTATCGTAATCGGACAGACTTCTATCATACACGATTATGTCAAGATCTATCAAGGCGTGACCCTCGGTGCACTCAGTGTACAGAAGTGTGATGCCAATATGAAGCGTCACCCTACTATCGAGTCAGACTGCGTCCTCTATGCGGGCTCTACCATACTCGGCGGCGAGACCGTCATCGGAGCTGGCAGCGTCATCGGTGGTAATGTATGGATCACTAAGAGTGTCCCACCAAAATCTAAATTATACTACCAAGCCAAAATGAATACCGACGACAATATCGACGTGGTCGTATTTAAAGACTTTGCTAAATAACACAGCTTGAACAAACTATACGAACTCATCGGCAATACGCCTCTCATCGAGGTGCAACACATCTATCAGAAAGACGGCGTCAAGCTCTATGGCAAGTTAGAGGGTAACAACCCCGGCGGCAGTGTCAAGGATCGGGCTGCATATGGCATGATCAGCGGTGCTATCGAGCGTGGTGATGTCAAGGCCGGAGATAAGTTAGTAGAGGCCACCAGTGGCAATACAGGTATCGCACTGGCGATGATAGCCCAGATATTCGGGTTAAAGATGACGCTGGTCATGCCTGAGAGTGCTACACGTGAGCGTGTACTTACGATGAAAGCCTATGGTGCCGAGGTCATCCTCACCCCTGCTGACAAGACAATCGAATACTCTCGTAAGTTGGCACAAGAGATGGCCGAAGAGCAAGACTACCATATGCTCAACCAGTTCGGTAATCCAGACAACTACGGTATGCACTACCGTACCACTGGCCCAGAGATCTATAGGGATACCAATCAGGCGGTGACGCACTTCGTCTCAGCGATGGGTACGACTGGTACCATCATGGGTGTATCACGATACCTCAAAGAGCAAAACCCAGACATACAGATCGTAGGTACACAGCCCGAGGATGGCTCACGGATACCGGGTATCCGTCGATGGTCTCCAGAGTATCTTCCTGCCATCTACGAGGCGGAGCGAGTGGACCAGATCATAGATGTCTCTACTGACCAAGCCAGGACCATGGCACGCCGCTTAGCGAAAGAAGAAGGGATCCTCAGCGGAATGAGTAGTGGTGGTGCACTGACCGCAGCAATCCAAGTAGCAGAGTCTATAGAGTCAGGGGTGATTGTATTTATTGTTTGTGATCGTGGAGATCGGTACTTGAGTACGGATTTGTTTGTTTAGGATTGAAATCTCTCTCGAATTCTCCAAAAGTGGTTGTACCACATAATAAGAGGTGAGCTCCGCAGATATACATCCTCTCTGCTAATTCTACCCTCACAGAATAAACATTTACACCTCCCCAAGTGTCATTGACCTTGAAGCATTATACAGCGAGAACATGGGCGCTGAGTAATATTATTCTTTGATAATATCAGGTTGATCATTCACTTTAAAGTCGAATATGTCTCTTCGGTTATAGTGACCATTCACATCAAAATCTAACTTACTCTTAGTGATCTCATCCAAATCAATCTGTGCGCTAACGATCCCCGACTTGTCGAATAATGGACCAGCCATTATCTGACCCAGTGGTGATACGACCACACTACCTCCTCGACAGAAATGCTCGTCTTCTGATGCTACCAAGTGCTGAAAGGCTTCTGGATACATAGATTTAGTAAAGTACTGGTTACATCCCAACACAAAACATCTGCCTTCGAGGGCAATGTGCTGCATGGTAGGAATCCATTCATCTCTGGAGTCCGCTGTTGGTGCCACATATATCTGTACACCTTGCTGATACATAGCCATCCTTGCCAGCGGTATATAGTTCTCCCAACAGATCAGGCCACCAAGTTTCCCGATGCGCGTATCTACAGCCACTAAAGATTCTCCGCCTGCTTCTGCCCAGATGAGGCGCTCGGTGCCCGTTGGTTTGATCTTCCTATGTACAGCGAGCAAGCCTTTGTGTGGAGAGATATAGAGCATGGAGCAGTATAGGCTGCCATGATGCGATTCTTTTTCCGTAACCCCGATGACCAAATATGCCCCACTCTCTTTAGAAAGTGTCTCCAATCGCTGTCGGTCGCCTGATTCGAGATCGATGCTGTTCTGATGATACAGGTGATACAATTCACGCCCCTTATCGGTTCGCTTGCCAATCGTCGCTCCGAAGCTGAATCCTCGTGGATATCCGGGCACAAATGATTCTGGGAATACAATCAGAACGGCACCTTGTTCAGCACAAGTCATAGTAAGCGATTCGACCTTCTGCAGAGTCGCTTCTTTATCAAAGAAGACCGGACTCTCTTGTACAAGGCATACATTAATTGTCATGGTAGCTTGAGTTTATACGATACCCCTCAAACTTAAGGAGTTATTCTCGTTGTAGTGTGGGATCGTGGGATGAGTGGTTACTTGTTATTTCAAGGATAGGAGAATACGCTGACTTGCGGGCAGAGTGATAATCGCTTATTCTTCAATGACAAGGATAAAGCTTATGATGGTGGCACAAAGACTGAAGATATCTCGACTCCACTTTATTGCGCTCGATATGACAAAAGGAAGGGCTCTTTTGTTAGGGTGAGTTCCAACTCGCATTATCACTTCAGCGAAAGGAGAAATATTCTGACTTTAGAGCAAAGTGATATAGACCATCGACCGTCATCAATCCGAAACCATCCTGTGTAAAACCATCGTGTAGAGACAATCACGATCTCAACATAATTGCTCATCTTGAGTAAAAATCTGATTTCACATGTCTCGAATCCTCACCATTATTCTACTCTTAACTATAGCATTTACAGCGTGTAAAACCAAGGAGCTCATAAAGCCCCGCCAGATCTACTTAGTGCGCCATGCTGAGAAAATGAAGGACGTGGACAACCCACCCTTATCCCCAGAAGGTGTCGCTCGTGCACAATCGTTGAGTGAAGTCCTGAGGCCAGAACAGATCGATGGAGTCCACTCCACCGCATACAAGCGCACAGAAGAAACAGCGCAGCCTACGGCTGATAGATTAGGCCTGACTATACAGAGCTATGACCCTCGCCAACTGGAACAGTTTGCCAATACGATTAGGACATCATTAGATGGAAACCTATTAGTGGTCGGACACTCTAATACGACTCCGGTCCTCGTTAACCACCTCCTCGGTAAAGACCGATATCCTCAACTCGACGAGAGTCAATATGGAGACCTCTTTGTGGTTAGTTTATATCCTGACTCTACAACTGTAGAATTGAGGCGGTTCTAAGTTATTATTTTTCTGTGTGTGGTGTGATTACACGTGTGAATCGAGTTGCTCGGATTCCAACTATTTAGATATTTCTCTTCACTCTGTTACGTTCGATATGAAAAAACAAGGTCTAACGCCTATCTCCCTCTCTTCCAAAGAGAGGGAAGAAAAAAGAACTCTTTTTTCAGGGTGAGTTACACTCGATTTACGGTTGACATGTAACAACCTAATTCACTACATTCTGTGGTGAACCACTCATATGCGCACGGATATTATCAGCGACACCGTCGATCAGTCTCATCCTTGATTGCTTGCTCGCCCAGGCTTGATGTGGGGTGATGATACAATTGTCAATACCAATCAAAGGACAGTCAGCCTTAGGCGGCTCCTCGCCTAATACGTCTACCGCAGCATGAGCAATCCGCCCATTGGATAGGCTTTGGGCCAGTGCTGTTTCATTAATTAATCCTCCTCGCCCCGTATTGATTAGGATTGCTGTAGGTTTCATTAGAGATAAGGATTGCTCATTTACAATAAACTGTGTATCAGGAGTAAGCGGCGCATGGAGGGATAAGACATCAGACTGCGCAAATAACTCCTCGAATCCTACATGCCTAACCGCTGGATCTTGATGCAACTCTCGTCGTCTGCGATGTGTAATCACTCGCATCCCAAAGGACTGCCCAATCTTACTGACCTCTTGCGCAATATCTCCATAGCCCAAAAGCCCGAGAGTCATACCTCTAAGCTCATTGATCGGACTGAACCAATAAGACCAACCCTTGGATTGATCCCACTCGCCTGCGCTCACGCTGGCATTGTAGCGAGAGACTTCATTAGTGATATGCAGTAGCATGGCGAATACGTGTTGTGCTACACCGGTTGTGCTATAGCCCTTTACATTGCATACATCGATCACTCTGCCACGAGCATGTTCAATGTCTACCACATTATAGCCTGTGGCACTCACACAGATGCATTTCAATTCTTGGAGCTGATCCATAATCGTTCTATCGATGATGCACTTGTTCGTTACAATATACTGAGCACCTTTACAACGTTCTACGATCTGCTCTGGCTTGGAATCCTGATAGATTGTAACAGAATCAATATCCTTAAGGGACTTCCAAGTTAAATCTCCTGGATTAGCATATCTGCCATCTAATACTACGATCTTACTCATCTGACTTCTCTATGTTACGTCCTCGCAAGATACATTAAGATGAACGGGGGTCACACTATGTGATAGGTTACTTATGTAGGATGGCGACCAATTATTTCTATACGTGTTTACATCAAGAAGCTTACCTTTAAGGGTGTAGTCCCGAGCATAGTTTATGCAGTAAAAAAGAACTACTAATCATACTTACAAATAAAAATTAGATCGATTATGCCAGTTGCTAATCCAGCCCATCTCGAAGCCCTCATGCCAAAGAGAAACACGATAGAAGAAGAAAGAAACTACCGCAAGCAACAGCTTGCTGCAGCTTTTAGGGTATTTGGAAAGTTTGGCTTTTCTGAAGGTGTGGCTGGACATATCACCGTGCGTGATCCTGAGCACGAGCACAAGTTTTGGGTCAATCCATTTGGTTTGTCATTTAATAGGATCTGTGTCTCCGATCTGATCTTAGTAGATGAAGAAGGTAAGATCGTGGATGGTAAGCATACCATGCTCAACCAAGCGGCATTCGCTATACATGGACGTATACATGCTGCCCGACCAGATGTTGTCGCAGCGGCACATGCACACTCGCTATATGGTAAGACTTGGTCTACGCTCGGCAGACTATTAGACCCCTTGACTCAGGACTCTTGCGCCTTTTATGAAGATCATGGCCTATTCGATGATTATACCGGTGTTGTACTCGACTCCAACGAAGGTGATCGCATCGCAGAAGCTCTCGGTGACAAAAAAGCTGCAATCCTCAAGAATCATGGCATCCTCACCGTTGGCGGTACTGTAGAAGAGGCGGCTTGGTGGTTTATCTGTATGGAGCGCTGCTGTCAATCCCAGATCATGGCAGAGCAAACAGGTATCAAGCCACAGCCTATTGCGCATGAGGTAGCCCTCAAGACTCGCAATGAAGAAGTAGGGTTCCCAGTAGCAGGATGGTTTAATTATCAGCCGATCCATCAGGATATCTTAGATGCTCATCCTGATTGTCTGAATTAAGCCTTTACATAGAGATCAAACTGAAGGAATAGCATATTGCTATATGGATCTATTTTCAAGTAGTGCTCAGCCAATTGGTAATCTCTTGCCTTATGATGGTCATGTGAGCTATCATCGAGGATTGTTTGATGCCGAGGCTGCCCAACACTATTTCAATAGCCTGCTAACGACGATCAACTGGGAGTCAGATGTCATACACATGTTTGGCAAGTGCATCGTCACCAAACGTAAAGTGGCTTGGTATGGCGATAAGCCCTATGCCTACACCTACTCTAAGAGTACCAAGACAGCACTTCCTTGGACTCCTGATCTTAAAGCTATTAAACAAGCCGTAGAGGTACTCACCAAGCACAGCTACAACTCCTGTCTCCTCAATCTCTATCATAATGGATCAGAAGGGATGGGCTGGCATAGTGACGATGAGCCTGAATTACTTGAAGATGGTGCCATAGCCTCTATAAGTCTGGGAGCCGAGCGTAAGTTCGTCTTCAAGCATAAAGAGACTAAGGATAAAGTAGAGCTATTTCTGCATTCTGGTAGTGGGCTCCTCATGTCTGGGGCATGTCAGCGTCGCTGGCTGCATCGCCTTCCTCCCACCAAGAAGGTGCTCAGTCCACGTATTAATCTGACCTTTCGGACAATTGTTAATTCTTGATTTGAGTCATGCAATTCATGTGTATTTATCACAACAATCGTAACAATACACTCATTTATTTACCTATATGAATACTCTGGATTCGACTATTGCAACACCTCTGGTACAAGAATCATTAAAAGACCAATTTTTGCGCTCTCGACAGCGCTCACAGGAATTATGTGCGCCCCTCAATACTGAGGACTATATCTCGCAACCTGTTTATTTTGCCAGTCCGCCAAAGTGGCACTTATCTCATACGAGCTGGTTTTATGAAGAGATGGTGCTCAAGGTCTATGTCGAGGGCTATCAAGAGTTTGACCCGAGCTATAACTATCTGTTCAATAGTTACTACCAATCGGCCGGGGATAGGCTCCAAAGAGAGCACAGAGGAGCTACTACTCGTCCTACAGTGTCAGAAGTCTTCAAATATCGAGATCACGTCGATCGTGAAATGGTAAAACTTATTGAGTCGAGTGATAATCGCGAGCTTCATGACCTGATTATCTTAGGCATTAACCATGAAGAGCAACATCAGGAATTATTGATTACTGATCTGAAGCATACATTCTCCTACAACCCAACATACCCAGTCTATAAGGAAGGATTTGATCTTACGGCGCAAACCAATAAGGCTGACGACTGGCTCTCTGTTGATGCGGGAGTCTATGAAATCGGACATGAGGGTGATCAATTCTGCTATGATAATGAACTCGGAAGGCACAAGGTCTATCTGCAAGCTTATGAGATGCGCAAAGGTCTCGTAACGAATGGTGAGTATATGAAATTCATAGCAGAAGGTGGTTATTCAGACTTCAAGCCATGGCTCGATGAAGGCTGGTCGTGGGTACAAAAAGAAGCTATTCAAGGGCCGCTGTACTGGATTAAGATCGATAACCTATGGCATCAATATACCCTGGCAGGCCTTAAGCGGGTCAATCCTGATGAAATACTGTCTCATATCTCCTACTATGAAGCACAAGCCTATGCACAGTGGGCGGGATATCGTCTGCCGACAGAGTTTGAGTGGGAGATCGCCTCAAAAGTTATTGACTGGGGTCATCGATGGGAATGGACGAACTCAGCGTATCTCCCCTATCCTGGGTTTAAGACCATAGATGGGGCCATCGGCGAGTACAATGGCAAGTTCATGGTCAACCAGATGGTCTTGAGAGGAGCCTCTACGGCGACGTCACCGGGACACTCCAGGGCAACCTATCGCAATTTTTTTCACCCATATCATCGCTGGCAGTATACTGGCATAAGACTTGCAAAATAATCAACCGAATGAAAGACCAATTTAAAGCAGATGTCCTCGCCGGACTCAAGGCTACGCCCAAGCATTTATCTTCCAAATATTTCTATGATGAAGTTGGAGACGAGCTCTTTCAGCAGATCATGGCGATGCCAGAGTACTATCTGACGGATTGCGAGATGGAGATCTTCTCCGAGCAGACGGCGGAGATTATTGATGGATTTGGGTTCGATAAGGATACAACATTTGATATTATTGAACTTGGTGCCGGCGATGGTAGTAAGACTCTTCATTTACTCCAATATCTTATCACCTACGAGCATAAGTTCAATTATCTGCCTGTCGACATCTCTGACCATGCCCTCAGCGTAATTAAGCAAAAGCTAGTTAGAGAGCTCCCCACTCTATCTATAGAGACGATGCAGGGAGAGTACTTTTCGGTATTGGAGAGACGCATGACGACTGCTAATCCTAAGGTGGTATTATTTATTGGTTCCAATCTTGGAAACTTTGAAGACGATCAGGCACACAAGTTTATTCAGTCGATTGCGGCACATCTCAATCCTGGTGATAAGCTATTACTCGGATTGGACCAAATCAAGCCTGCAGATATCGTCTTACCAGCGTACAACGATGCAGCAGGTATCACTAAAGCCTTCAATCATAATCTCCTAACCCGTATCAATAGAGAGTTGGGCGGAAACTTTGATGTTGAGAAATTTGCCCATGAGCCTGAGTACAGCGAAACTACTGGTTATACCAAGAGCTATCTCAAAAGCCTCAAGGCACAGCAAGTACATATTACCGCTTTACATGAAGAGTTTAGCTTTGATGAGGGCGAACGTATCCATACAGAGACATCAAGAAAATATAATCACGCTCTCGTCACTGAAGTGATTAAGAATACTGGATTTGAGATTACGCATCAGTTCACGGATCGTCGTTCATACTTTGTCGATTATCTATTGACGCTTTCATAATGCGCACGATACGGTAGCCAATCCTATCTTTAGGAGTAGTAAAAATAAGCATAGAGCTATATGTCAATTCCTGTGATAGATCTCAGATCCCTTAATCCTCAGCTCAATGAAGGTAAATATGTCTTCTCAAGTGTCCTGGATATACATAAGATACCACGGACTGTCTCGATCATGGAGTTTCAAGAGGAAGAAGGTACAACGGTTATCTTATCGCAAGAAGATGCCGATCGACTCGGATTAGAGTATAACTATGTTGCCGCTTGGATCACACTCAAGGCTACTACTGCTCTTGATGCCGTGGGTATCACAGCTACATTCGCTCGATTACTGGCGGATCATGAGATTAGCTGTAACGTCATGGCGGGATTTCACCACGATCATATATTCGTACCCTATGTGGATCGACTACGAGCTATACAGCTCTTAACTCACGGTACTACATGAGTAAGATTCCTCAAGAACGCAGAATAGTCACTGCCCATATGGTGAGTAGTATCGATGGATATGTCTCGAGTACTGGTGGTGATCCTAATTGGATGAAGAGCCAGTGGGAATATAATCGTGGGCGTAAGCTCTCAGATCAAGACATAGCGAGCTATCTCGATGGCATCGACTCTTATGTCATCGGGGCTAATACCTACCAACTCACTCAAAAGTTGGGATGGCCTTATGGTGATAAGCCAGTCTATCTCATGTCACAACATATAAAAACGCCAGAGCTAAACTCAATCACCGTATTCTCAGGTACTCCACAAGAATTGTTGGATAGAATAATTCCTGTAACCCATAAAAATATCTGGATAGCCGGCGGTCCTATGATTGTAAGCTCTTTTTTGAGACAACAATTAGTAGACGAACTCATCATCACCATCGCTCCTATCGTGCTATGTGCAGGCAGGTCATTCTTTGAACACATCGACCATCCGATTTCTCTGGAGCTCCTATCACATGAGGCCTACTCCGACGGCATGATAGAATTAAAGTATAGGATACACTATTGATATGCCACGCCCTTAGCTCAGTATAGGTTGATCAATAAAGTCTTCGATCTGTACGCCATCATCAAATGGCAGCGCTGCAGTTTCGGATGCCTCCGGTAGGCTTTCTACCGTCCTCAGTTGACGCTCTATCGCTCGGGATCGCACTCCGACTTTGTCAATAGTATCAGAAGCCTGTCTCAGTTTAGTCTGCACCTTGTCAAGAACGCCACCGAACTTGCCAAACTCCGTCTTAACAGAACTCAATATCTTCCACACCTCACTGGTGCGCTTCTCGATCGCCAAGGATCTAAATCCCATCTGCAAGGAATTAAGTAGTGCAGCCAGATTAGTAGGGCCTGCAACCATGATCTTGTACTCTCGCTGTAGGAATTGGATTAAGTCCGTATTGCGCACTACATCAGCATAGAGACCCTCCGTAGGGAGGAACAGTATCCCAAAATCAGTAGTGTGTGGAGGCGCAATGTACTTGTCCCGAATATCCTTGGCCATGGACTTAATCGTGTTGAACAGATCTTTGGATGTTTTTGTGATGAGCTCAGTATCCATGGCCTCGTACGCTTCCTGTAAGTGATGATACTTGTCCATCGGAAACTTAGAATCTATCGGCAACCAAACTGGTTTATCATCAATCTCTCTACCTGGCAACTTAATGGCAAACTCTACATGACAAGCGCTATCTGGAATCGTCGCTACATTGAGACCATACTGCTCAGGAGTAAGTAGTTGCTCCAAAATGTTACCCAATTGTATCTCTCCGAGGACTCCTCGAGTCTTGACATTGGACAGCACTTTCTTGAGGTCTCCTACCCCGTTGGCGAGGGTCTTCATCTCACCCAAGCCATTCTGCACTTCCATTAATCTTTTACTGACCAATTCAAATGATTTGCCCAATCGATCTTCTAAGGTTTTTTGGAGCTTTTCATCTACGGTATGACGCATTCGCTCCAACTGTGTGTGATTGTCTTTTTGGATAGTCTCCAGACGTTGGTTGACTTCCTGCCTGATCTCAAGCAGAGACTTTGCCATACTGCTCCTGAGATCGTTAAGACTTTTATAGTTAGTGTCGTTCAGATTGATCAATTGGTTTTGAAAATTTTGCAAGAGCTTATTTTGATAATCAGCTTGTCTTTTCAGTTGATTGTTTACGATCTCTTGATTTCCTCTGAGGGATTGTGATAGCTCCATCCGGTTACTGGCGAACTCAGATTTATTGAGGTGTTCACTCTTACTTAATTGGTCAGCGAGGTCATTGTAGATCTGATCAAATCGCTCCGAGTAATCTTTAGAACCCTTAAATAATAGGATGATAGTGATCAAGATGGATAACCCAATCAAAATCTGCAGGTATATCTCTTCATTCATGACGGTATGTTTTATTGTCAATATGCAACCTATCGTGCAATGTATTAGCACGAATAAATGCTCACTCAATCTTGGAGTGTGTAAAAAGGTACTTGCCAAACAGAATGCGTACTTTTCGGTATGACCTCGTTCCGGCAGATATATGACTTTATACTCTTAGTATCTGATCCTGGATTTAACTGGACAGCAGAGGACTATATCATTGCATTGGCGATGCTTTCTCTATTAATTGGTCTAATCGTATTGATCAAAATAACTGCGAAAAAACCTAAACTACAGACTGTACTAATTATTGCAGCTGTTTTATTGATGCTGCTCATATGGGTCGATCTTGGCGTTGGAATTTTCAATTTTCCATGGAGTGGTGATTAATCACTGAATCAAGTATAAAATAGAAAAGCCCCACTATCACATCGGACAGCAGGGCTTTCAAAATAATGATCAATTATCGACCATTAATTCGTTTTTATAAACTGTTTAGTTTTAGCCAAACCGTTGTTACCTACTACTCGTATAAAGTAGAGCCCTTGCTCTAAATCACTTACATCTATAGTAGAGTTCATAGCTCCATCGAGAGTATTGACCTCTTTGACTTCCTTAATGAGGATACCGTTTTGATTAAATACATGGAATGAAACCGTTTCTGCTGGTACATCATCGCTTATTACTCGTAAGTTCGAATTGGTAATCGTCGGCGCCAGTAAAAAGTCCAGTTCAGGTTGTTGTGGCGGTCTTGGAGTCCCCTCACAGTCACCTCCTGTAGATCTTGTATAAGAGAATCCTCCATTACCGTTGTTACCTCTCGACCAACTTGTGAAGGTGATATTCAAGAAGATATCATCTTCGATCAAGTGCATAACTAATTCAAGGCCAACAATATTCACTCGAGGCCGACCTATAATCTCTCGGAATCCACCAAAATTTAGATTGTCTAAATCCGAAGTCCGTCCTATAGCCCACTCAACACCACTTGGCACATTCTGAGCATCGGTTGGAATATCATTATTAGCAAAATTGAATATTTGACCTCCTGTAGTAGCACGAGTAATGATCACGTTATCAGTGAAAAAATCCTGATTTTCAGGAAGCGTATGATCTGTACCGTCTGCCTTAGTAAAGGTAATCTCAGGACAATTCCAGATCGTTGGACCAGTCTGGATAGGTGTACCAACACAGTTACAATTGTTATCAATAGTATCATCCTCGGTATTGACATCACCATCATCACAGCTATCGCCAGGACTAAAGTC
>CAYPWL010000031.1:0-38785 GCA_964414425.1 uncultured Saprospiraceae bacterium | reverse complement strand
CAAATCCTAAACAAACATCCACATCATCACAAACACCATCATTATCAGCATCGCCTACCATGCACTGATCACAACCATCGGGTGTGCCATCGCCATCCATATCTGCATTATCATCAGATCCTGGACAGACATCACATACATTGGGCACACCATCGCCGTCGTCATCGTTTTTATCATTTCCTCCCGGACACACATCTACACTATCGCAAACCCAATCATTATCAGAATCCTGATCATCACAACCACACATGCCTGCTTCACTGCGCTCTGGATCTGTGGGGCATTCGTCAGTACGATCACAAACTCCATCACCATCAGTATCTATATCACCAACTAAGGCACAATTACAAGGTCCGCAGACATTATCGGGATTTTTGAATGATCCATCGGCATTAAAAAACTGTGTGAGTTCATCACACGCTCCTCTTACTGTTCTGAGATTATCGGGGATCAGAGGAATGACACAAAAGGTGATCTTCCCTTCGTCATCAGGGGTACACGTGGTACATGGATCTACTCTGCGTGATTCACATGGTCCACAGTGGGTGATATCATCATTGAGGCCGCTACACTGTATACGCCGAGTCATACCATCCTGGCACACATATATTAATTGAGACTCACTCTGACATCCGCAGTCGTCATCATCACATACATCCCCGATTCCATCTCTATCTGAATCATCCTGCGAAGGATTGAACGTATGCGGACAGTTATCAGACTCGTCTGGAACACCGTCCAAATCTTTGTCCTCAAACTCTGCACAGACATCATACGTAATGACACTATCGGCAGAGTACGCAGATACAGAAAAAAGGAATGACAGCATGATCACCACTGTCGTAATTAGGTTTGAATTCATCATCCTCAAAAATTAATTCTCAAAAATATTTTGCAACAAGCGACTCCATGCAATAGACGGAATCAGTAAAATCGAGAGTTAATCAACTGGATGCAGCGATGCCTTGAATCGGCACGCGTATATTGGGTCTGCACAAATTAAGACTAAAAAAGGGGGGATCTAGTCACGCTTTTGCAAAAGATGATTTGTAAAACTTAGTTTTGCTAAGCACTTTACATTTAAGAGGTCCAACAGTCAATAATATGTCAAGAATGAATAGTCAAAACTTAAAAATATTCATTGTCAATGCGTTCACAAATGGCTCATTCTCAGGTAATCCTGCAGCATATATCCCTCTACATGAATGGCTGCATGATGCAACTTTGCAAGCTCTGGCTGAGCAAAATAATCTATCAGAAACAGTGTTTACAGTACCCGAAAAAAAAAGTGGTGATTATCAAATCAGGTGGTTTACACCAGCTATAGAAGTGCGGCTCTGCGGGCATGCTACATTGGCTTGTGCACATATCCTATTCGAGTTGTTAAACCACGACGGAAATATGATCAAATTCAGTTCTAAATCGGGTCCTATAAGTGTTGCTAAATCTGGCTCTATGCTCACACTTGACTTCCCATCTGACAAAATAGAACAACTCAGAACTGATCTGGATTTTGAAGCGATGCTTGGCACCAACCCTGTAGAAGCATATCGTGGCAATGATGACCTACTACTAATCTACGATCGCTCAGAAGATGTGCTCAATATGCACCCTGATTTTGAAAAATTAGCTCAGATAGACAGCAGAGGAGTTATCGTTTCTGCCCGAGCTCAAGAGCAGTACGATTTTATATCAAGAGCTTTTTATCCCGCTGCCGGTATCAACGAAGACCCTGCAACTGGATCTGCACATACGACTCTCGTACCATACTGGGCACAACGTTTGGATAAGAACTCCCTCATCTCCAAGCAATGTAGTAATAGAGGAGGCTATTTCAACTGCACCTATCTTGGCGAAAGGACCCAGATATCAGGTAAGTGCGAAACTTATCTCACTGGAGAAATAACCATATAGCATTAAGCCTTAATCCTGTAGACTATCTTACCACACTGCTCAGCTCTATTCGCATTGGAGAATTCAAATTCTCTTGACTTCCTAAGCGCTAATGATGTTAATGATGATCTGAAGATCGTTGACTCTTCTCGATTAAAGGTAGACTCGATAACCTTGCCACTGGCATCTACACATACATCAATAACCACTACACCATCTTCAGTCGATAGGATGAAGATATTAGGTAGGTGCTCTAAGTTACGATCACCCAGTCCATTATTAATCTGGAGCGTGAGGTTATCGTCTACCTTATGTTCTTGCACAGCTGTTAGATCTACAGGCTCTTCTATTTGAGCTTTTTCTTCGGGGAGTTCCGTTATTACTGGCTCGTCTTCTTCAGTGAATATATCTCGATCATCCTCCTCTATTGGGACTCGTCTACGTTCTTCATCTCGATTTTTTCCTCTTCGATTGTTGGTATCCGATTGTGTATCTACATCTCCTGTATCTCGTCGTGGGCGTCGTCTTGGTGCCTTCTCCACATAGTCATAACATTCACTCTCAAACATTTCTTTGGCTTTGGGATGATCCAGAGACGCTCCTTTCGAAAAGCTCTCACAAGCGTTATTTCTGTTCCCTTCCTCAAGCGCTATTACACCAGCCTGATAGTGCAAATCTCCATCAAATCGATCTAACTCGATCGCCGTAGCTAGGTAATTCTTAGCTGCGGTCATATTGTTGAGTCGATACTCTGTATCTATCATTAATTTGATGACTTCTTTAGTCACACCAGCTCTTTCGATATACTCCATGATATCTTGCTTGGTGCCCTTGTACGCTCCTAAGTCATATTTAGCCCTTGCCCGCATGACATAGGCATTGACGAATGAAGCATCGTCGTTCAGAATGCGGTTATACATGCGTACGGCCTCATCATACCTTGAAGCCTGGTACAGCACATTAGCTTTCATAAATAATACAGTTGCGTCATTTTCTATGTCTTGCGCATGGACTGTATTAGGGAGATTAGTGGCTATGAATAAGATTGTTAAGAATGTCAGAAAGTGAACCTTCATGTTATATTGTATTGACTTTTAATCGTTTTGAGTTTTGTTGAAACTAAGATTATCTATCTCGGTGTTTCTACCTTTAAGACGCAAAGCCTTGAAATAGTCGCACCAAATTAAATCTTAATTAACCAAAACAATAAGTTAAGCGTTGAATTACAAATGTCATGATTGACAAATTGAAATTGATATAATTACTATGAAAAAAATATATGTTGTTTCCGCCACAAGAACACCTATGGGAAGTTTTGGTGGCTCGTTAAGCGGATTTAGTGCGCCTCAACTCGGATCTATGGCTATAACTGGAGCTCTTGAAGCAGCTGGAGTCAAGCCCGAACTGGTCAATGAAGTCCTTTTTGGCAATGTGTGTCAAGCCAATTTAGGACAGGCCCCAGCACGTCAGGCAGCTATGGGTGCACATATACCTAATACCGTTCCTGCCACTACAATCAATAAGGTTTGTTCATCTGGGATGAAGGCTGCAATGCTCGCAAGTCAAGCGATAGCTCTTGGCCAAGCAGATATCATCGTTGCAGGTGGTATGGAGAGCATGAGTAATGTGCCATTCTACATGCCAAAGCTAAGATGGGGGAATAAATATGGTGGCACAGAAATGATCGATGGCCTCCAAAAAGATGGACTTACAGATGCCTACAATCACCAAGCTATGGGCAACTGTGGTGATGCCACCGCAGAAAAATATAGTATCTCCAGAGAGCAGCAAGATCAGTATGCAATCCAATCATACAAGCGATCTGCCGAGGCTACGAGCTCAGGAAAATTTTCGAATGAGATCGTGCCGGTTTCGATCCCTCAGCGAAAGTCTGATCCTATCTTGATGACTGAGGATCAGGAGTTTAAAAATGTCAAATTCGAAAAAATCCCGGCATTAAGGCCTGCATTTAGCAAGGACGGTACCGTAACAGCGGCAAATGCCTCTACCCTTAATGATGGAGCAGCAGCATTAATACTGGCCAGCGAAGATGCTGTCAGAAAGCATAACCTTACGCCTATTGCTGAGGTGATCTCTTATGCAGATGCCGCTCATGAACCTGAGTGGTTTACTACCGCTCCGACTATCGCTGCACCAAAAGCACTTGAGCGTGCTGGCTTAAAGATGAGCGATATGGACTTATTCGAAGTTAATGAGGCCTTTTCTGTGGTTGCTTTAGCCTTTGCGCAGTCATGCGGTATCTCTCAAGACGTGATGAATATTAATGGTGGTGCAGTATCATTAGGACATCCCTTAGGATGCTCAGGAGCTCGTATACTGACCACATTAATTCATGGCCTCCACAATGAAGGACAGAAAAATGGCCTGGCAACGTTATGCAATGGCGGAGGTGGCGCCAGCGCCATGGTTATTTCTAAAGTTTAATTGGTCTAACTTTATAATTATGAAAAAGTCGCTTTTGTTATTCTGTATGCTGATAAGCGTACTGTCCCACAGCCAAGAAGTATTGGATGTCACTTTTGAAGGAAATCTAAGTCAAGGATTCTTTTCAGTGGTTGCAATTACCTTGGGTGTAGACTTCGAGTTATCCAGTGGAGCTGATCTCTATAGGATGACGTACACGACTACAGGATCTGACAACGCCGAGGATATCGCAAGTGGCTTACTTATCTTACCCGATAATATCACTGGACCTATGCCAATTATCAATTATCAGCATGGGACCACAGACGGTCGAGATGCTGTCCCGTCTAATCAGTCAGGACAGGAGTTTTTGCTTGCTGCGGCTTTTTCGACTATGGGCTTTATCGCCTATGCACCAGATTATATTGGTATGGGTACGTCACGTGGATTTCATCCTTATGTCCATGCAGAGACTGAAGCGAGGGCAAGTATTGATATGCTATCTGCAGTTAAGTCGTACTTGGCTTCTGAGGACATAGCATTTACGGATCAGTTATTTATCACCGGATATAGCCAAGGTGGTCATGCCGCTATGGCGGCTCACAGAATGATCGAACAAGAGCTTTCTGATGAACTCACTGTGACGGCATCACTCCCTATGAGCGGGCCTTATGACATTTCTGGGATTATGACCGATATCCTTTTTACCGATCAGGAGTTCTTCTTTCCATCATATATAGTCTACAGTACATTGGGATTACAGGCGGTCAACCCTAATCTATTCGATGATATCAGCGAGGTGTTTCGGCCAGAATTTCTTGACATCATCAGACCATTTGCTGAAACGGGTAATGGTCTCGGCGCGATGAACCGCCAGCTCATCGATCTCCTCCAGCAAAATTTTGGCACCTCGTTGCCAAGATTCCTTCTGAAAGACGAGATGCTTGACATCCTTCAAAATGATGACGATCATCCGTTTACAATAGCACTCCGAGAAAATGATGTCTTCGACTGGTCTCCTGAGGCACCAGTATTGATGTTGTACTGTGAAGGGGACGATCAGGTGCCATTTGAAAACTCCCTTAAGGCAGATAGTATTATGAACCTCAGAGGAGCTGTCAATACGTCTTCGATGTCCGCCGAATCTGGTGTGGCTCTGGATCATAATGAGTGTATCTCTCCTGCATTAACCATTGGTGTTCCTTGGTTATTATCATTCGTTGATCAGACTACGTCGACAGATGATGTCATCCTCAATCCTGATGAGATCACCGTCTATCCTAATCCGGCAGCAGATCAACTTAATATCTCAATTGACATAGATGGTGTGCATCAAATCAATCTGATTGATATGACCGGACGTGTCGTATGGTCGATAAGTACGCCTAATCATCAAGAAATCATTGATGTCCGTGAGTTCAACGATGGCGTATATGTCATCCAAAGTGTGACAGATGAATTTTCTTTTATCAATCGAATCATCATTCAATAAGGTCAATAAGTAAGAAATAAGGTACTCGGATTCTGATAGTTTCATAGTTGTCTCAATTCAATCAAGTCAGAAGAAATAGTAGGATCTCATTTTGAACGACAGTTACGGTTGACTAAAGGCAAATGAAAAACCCCTTTATTTGCGTTAGGCATTATGGATACAGCAGATGATGTTATGAATGAATGGAATAAATATCAAGTACTCACTCTCGTATGTCTCTTAGTGATGGCATGTAGCAGTGAAGACGGACCAACCGCTACAACGGGAGAAGCACCAGTTGCTACAGATATATCAGTGACAGCGGCAGTCGATGTGATCAACTGGACGACTATGGAGGATTTAGTGCAACAAGTAAATGCCGCCATAGTATTTAACAATGGTCGAGCACAAGAAAGTGAACTCGTCAAAACCGTTGAGATCGCCTCTGACAACTCGGAAGCCACAGGCATGATAGCTTTTACTGATGCTGCAGCGAGTTCATATCGAGACCTCAATGTCACGAATAACTCAGTTACGATATTATTAGTAGAAGGTGGGTCAGGTCGAGGTGCCACAGTACTGACGGCTGACGGTCCTGGTGATACGTACTCACTCATAAGCTCTGTGCTCTCTCCAGGATCTGATCCTGTAGAAGTACCTGACTGCGGTCACACAGAATTTGGAGAGCATATTGACGAGATATTTGATGAGGAGCTAGGTGCAAACGTCTTCAGATTCATACTGCATACAGATTCTGACGATGACAGATGTCAGAGACAAGATAGACAACGTAATGAGATTAAGACCTTCAGTCCATCACCTGATTTCCTCTTAGGTATCGAGGGTGAGACGGTAGAATATAAGTGGATGTTTAAAATGGATGAGGGCTTTCAAGGGTCACGTAACTTCACTCATTTTCATCAGCTAAAATCTGTGGGCGATGTTAACGTAGCTGTACCGATGATCACATTTACAGCTCGTGGAAGCAGCAATATGATGGAGCTACGTTATGCTGAGTTAGATAGACAAGTTACGGTTCATGAAGAAAGCTTAGACCTCTTCAGAGGCAATTGGGTTGAAGTCATAGAACAAGTAACCTATATCAACCCTGGCAACTATGAAGTGACGATGTCATATCTCGATGGCACAACTATATTTGAATATAGCGATGATCAGATCAATGCTTGGAGAGATGGCGCGGACTTCGTCCGCCCAAAATGGGGCATCTATCGTAGTTTAGAAAACGCTCAAGACCTCAGAGATGAGTTTGTGCTGTATAACAACTTTAGTATAGAAGAACTATAGGATCATCTGATCAAAAAGATCTATACACCAGGGCCAGCTATCTAATTAAGATTTTAGACGGTTGGCATACTTCCTTCTTATCTTACTCACCTTAGGACTAACTACGGCAGCACAGTATCCATTCTGTGGATTTTGATTGTAATAGTCTTGATGATATTCTTCTGCTCTATAAAACTCTGGCAACGGACTAAGCTCTGTAACTATTGGATCTGACCATATGGTTGGTGCCAACTCTTTCATAGATTGTTCTGCCAGTGCTTTTTGATTATCATCATGGTAGTAGATAACAGATCGATATTGCGTCCCGACATCATTACCCTGTCGGTTAAGCTGTGTAGGATCATGACACGTCCAAAAGATTTCTAAGATCTCGCTATAGGAGATTACATTGGGATCATAGGTAATCTGAACTACCTCAGCATGTCCAGTCATACCACTACATACTTCTTTATATGTAGGATTTTTGATCTTACCACCTGTATATCCTGAGATTGCTGATTCTACTCCTTGCATCATATTGTAGACAGTCTCTACACACCAGAAACATCCCCCTCCTAACGTTGCTACTTCCATCTGTACTTGGTTTTTATTTATCTCCAGTATAACCCATAGCTATTGCTTTGGTTGATTTTAATTAAAGGAAGTTAAGATATAATCCTCTGCCATATTTAATATGTAAATCTTATAACATGTGCTGAGAACAAGTACTTTTGCGCACAACAAATAACAGTCATGGGAAAGATCTTAATAAACGACGGTATACATCCAACTGGGGCCAACATGCTCCGTGATGCTGGTCATGAAGTAGTAACGGATAATATTAAACAAGATGATTTAATGACACGGTTGCAAAGCTTTGATGCAATATGTGTGAGGAGTGCAACTAAGGTAAGAACACCACTTATCGATGCTTGTCCAAATCTGAAAGCCATCTGTCGTGGAGGTGTAGGACTGGATAACATCGATGTGGACCACGCTAAGAGCAAGGGTGTAGAAGTAATCAATACACCTGCAGCGTCATCAAGATCTGTAGCAGAGTTAGCGATGGCACACTTGTTTTCTGTAGCACGATCACTATACAAGAGCAACAAGGCGATGCCGACTAAAGGAAATACAGAGTTCAAAGCATTAAAAAAGTCATACTCTAAGGGTTTTGAGTTATATGGTAAGACACTTGGTGTAATCGGTTTTGGTCGCATAGGTCGAGCAACTGCTGAACTGGCACTTAGCATCGGCATGGAGATACTACCTGTCGATCCATACATGTCAGAAGCAGAGCTAACCATAGGAGGTAAGACTCATAATGCTAAGGCTACTATCAAAACTGTCTCAATGGATGAGATGCTTGCACAAGCTGACATCATCACGTTGCATGTCCCATTCTTAGGAGAAGCTGTATTGAGCACAGCAGAATTCGCTAAAATGAAAGATGGCGCTATACTGATCAACGCTTCAAGAGGAGGAACTGTCGATGAGGATGCCATGCTCGCTGCGCTGGACAGTGGAAAGCTCGCTGCAGCAGGTATCGACGTATTCGTTGGAGAGCCTGCACCTCGACAGGATATATTGGATCATGATCGAGTGTCATTGACACCACATACAGGTGCATCTACTGTAGAAGCGCAAGAGAAAATAGGTATTGAACTGGCTGAAAAGCTACTTGCTGTATTAGGCTAAGTTTTCTTACTTAACATTAAAGGTTTTGTAGATTGAGGATTTAAACAATTCTCGATCTGCATTGATGACCACCTGAGCGTTGGGCTCATTAGATTTTTGGTGATTGACATCTACGATCATCATGCCTCTCGTATCATCGGTATCGCCAGAAGTGACTACTTGGCAAAAATATGCTCCCTGCTCAACACTATACTTAGGCTCAATCAGTGCTAACATGGCGGCAGCATCTGCCCAAGTACATACTGGCACTTGTCCGTTGGATCGCAGCCAATCCAATCTTACTCGCTGCATCTGCACAATCTCTTTGCATAATGGATGTCCACCTTGGAGTAAAGCTTCTAATTCTTCCATTCGCAGATACCCATGCCGCAGGGTGATGTCCCACCCTACTATCGTCTTAGGTATCTCCGCAAGGATACATTGATCTGCAGCTTCTGGATCTGCCCAAAAGTTATATTCCGATACTGGAGTGATATTACCCGGCATCTGATAGTTTCCTCCCATGATGTGTAGTTCACTCGTCAATGCTGCCAGCTCAGGATATTGCTGCAGCGCCATGGCCACATTAGTCAATGGCCCTAATGTTACTACGGTAAGCTCATGAGGATGAGTCATTATAGCCCGCCGGAGCCCTTCAACGGCGTTGATAGATGATGCAAGACGACCATGATTATCAATGCCTATATCACCGAAACCATCGCTCCCATGTATAAAGTCAGAAGATTTTAATGGTCGGGTTAATGGCTTATCAGCTCCTACATATACTGGGATCTCCTGATCCAGCTTATCGCACAGATAGAGCACATTTTGCGCCACTTGATCAACTGACGCATTGCCGCCCACACAGGAGATCCCTACGACCTCGAAGTGAGGACTCTCCAGAGCCATAACTATCGCTACCGCATCATCTGTACCAGCATCTGTATCAATAAATATCTTTTTTTTCATGTCTGTAGCTTTGACTGCTATGATTCTTGACTCAACAATACCTCTTCTCACTAAGAGATTCTATACTTATGCTTTACTTTTACACCAATAAAAACAAATAATACCATGGGTCAAAAAGCAGTACCAGTATTAGACCTTGCACAATGGACGGAGGGTTCCGCAGAGCAAAAGTCCCAATTTGTTGCTGAACTTGGTGACGCCTTTCATGAGATCGGTTTTATTGCCATAAAGAATCATGGTATCCCCATGTCTCTCATTGAAGACTTCTATAGCTCGTCTAAGTCATTCTTTGCCTTGGATAAACCAACTAAGTCAAAATATGAAATCCCAGGATTAGCGGGACAACGAGGCTATACCTCCTTTGGTAAAGAGCATGCAAAAGGTTCTAAGGTAGCTGACCTAAAGGAGTTCTTTCAGATCGGCCAAGAAGTTGAAGCCAATCACCCTGCTAAGGAGCGTTATCCTGATAACGTACAAGTGAACGAAGTGCCTCAGTTTCCCAAACTGGGATTTGACCTGTATAAGTCATTTGAAAAGGTGGGTACTATCCTGCTCAAAGCAATAGCCATCCATCTTGATCTTCCAGAAGATTATTTTGACGGACAAGTACACGAAGGATCAAGTATCCTCCGAGCGATTCACTATCCACCAATCACAGAAGAGCCTAATTCTGCGATCCGAGCAGAACAGCATGAAGACATCAACCTGATCACCCTATTAGTAGGTGCAAGCGCAGGAGGTCTCCAACTACTCAACAAAGAAAATGAATGGCTCGATATAGAACCTGAAGAAGATGAAATCGTCATAAATGTCGGGGATATGCTCCAGCGCATGACCAATGATTATCTGAAGTCTACGACACACCGAGTAATAAATCCGCCAAGATCCGAATGGCATAAGCCACGATTGTCGATACCATTCTTCTTACATCCAGTACCTAATATGGACTTAACATGCTTAGATCGGTGTATAGCGGCGGGAGAATCGGCACATTATGAGCCGATCACTGCGGGAGAATATCTCGACGAAAGATTAAGAGAGATTGGTTTGAAGAAATAGCTATCACTATCACTTAGATCTATTAAAAAAGCCTTCACCGATAACGATGAAGGCTTTTTTAACTTTTAAAACTAAGCTGCAGACTTATTATCCTAAAGCCTTAATGAACTTGTTTAATTTACTTTTAACGTTGGCAGCTTTATTCTTGTGCCAAAGGTTTTTCTTAGCCAGCTTATCAATCATGCTGGTTACTTTAGGGAAGAACTTCTGAGCCTCAGCTTGATCTTCTATTTCTCTTAGCTTGGCGATTGCAGTACGTGCAGACTTCTTGTAATATCTATTTGAGATTCTCTTTTTAGCGTCTTGACGAGCTCTTTTCTTTGCAGAAGCGTGATTAGCCATATGAGTTTTCTTTATTGCTTGTTTTAAAAGTGGTGCAAAAATATACTATTTCAAGGAATAAAAAAGCTGTACAAATCAGTTTTTATACTTCATGTGCTATTAGTTGTCGATAAGGCCTACCATTACCACTAATTCATCAATGTGAAGAGGATTTGCTAACTTGATCCTATGCTAAAGATATTGAAGTATAGCTTAGTCTTCCTTCTTATCGCTCTGATCATAGGAGGATTTATTTCATATCGATTTATCAATCGAGTACTCAATGGTGTAGAAGATTATGATCTTGTCGCACCCAATATTGAGTTTGACGAACAAAAAGCAGACATCCTTGTCTTCACAAAAACCAATGCATTCCGTCATAATGGTGCGATTCAAGCTTCTCTCCCAACCTTACAGAAGATATGTCAAGATCGTAACTGGCATATGATCCATACGGAGAATGGAGCCGTTTTTAATGAGGAGTACCTCTCACAGATCGACTTGATTATATGGAATAATACAACAGGTCCAGTGCTGACAGCTGATCAACAACGTGCGATGAGAACTTACATCGAAACTGGCGGAGGCTTTTTTGGCATTCACGCCGCTGGTGATAGATCGCACAAGTGGACTTGGTATAGGAATCATATTATTGGGGCTGACTACTCTCATCATCCGATGAATCCACAATTTCAAGAAGCCAAGATGAGCTTGGAGTGCGATAGTACCCATACCTTCCTCTGTAATGGTCTCACACCTACTTGGAACCGAACCGATGAGTGGTATATATTCAATGATAATCCCAGAGATAACGGAATGTCTGTCTTGTATACAGTAGATGAGTCCACTATTAATCCTGATGGTGAATTCCTATTCATGCAAAAAGATAAAAAGCACGGCATGGGTGATGATCACCCTATCGTCTGGTATAGCGAGGTTGGCGAAGGAAGAGCAGTTTATAGCGCATTAGGCCATACTAAAGAATCATGGCAAGAAGAAAACCATCTCAAAATTATTAGAAATGCCATGCAATGGGCAGTCCAAACGGAGGTCCAGCAGTAAAGATTTATAACATGATACGACCCTATATACTGGCAGAATCAAACTGGAAAGCCATACAATCCTCGTCGATAGATCTGGCGATACTTCCCTGGGGAGCTACAGAAGCTCATAATTACCACTTACCCTATGGAACTGATAATTACGAAGCAGATGCCATTGCATCAGAAGCCGCCAGAAAAGCATACGAAACAGGCGCTAAGATAATGGTGCTGCCGACGATACCATTTGGTGTCAATACTGGACAGACTGATATCACACTGGACATCAACCTATATCCAAGTACTCAGCTCATCATATTAGATAACATCATAGAAGTACTCCATAGGCAAGGGATTCATAAACTCCTTGTCTTCAATAGTCACGGCGGCAATGACTTCAAAACCGCTCTGAGAGAGTTGGGCGTTAAGTATCCCAATATGTTTTTATGTCAGACTCATTGGTTCAAGGCGCTGGATAAAACGGTATACTTTGATGAGCAAGGCGATCATGCTGACGAAATGGAAACAAGCATCATGATGCATCTTCGACCAGATTTGGTCTTACCACTATCAGAGGCTGGATCGGGTTCCGAAAAGAAGAATAAGATCAAAGCATTTCAAGAATCTTGGGTGTGGACTGAGCGGCCATGGTCTGCAATCACAGACGATACTGGTGTAGGTAATCCTCATAAATCCACTGCGGAAAAGGGAAAACGCTACCTCCATGATCTCACCGATAAAATTGCCGATCTATTTATTAAGATTGCTAATTGTGATGTTCAAGAATTATACAAGAGCTAGTATCTTAATAGCCAATACAGTAATATGACTACGCCAAAACAGAATCGAAGGACCTTCCTATCAACTAGCGCCACTGCATTAGCAGGGTTTTATATCGTACCAAGGCATGTCCTCGGAGGAACTGGATATACCGCTCCATCAGATAGATTAAATATTGCAGCCATTGGCGCTGGTGGCAAGGGGCACTCTGATATCGTCAGAGCTTCAAGCAATAACACTAATAATATTGTAGCCCTCTGTGATATAGATACCAACATGGCTGCAAATGCCCGAAAAGACTTTCCGCAAGCAGCATTCTACAAGGACTTCCGCAAGATGCTCGCCGATATGGACCAGGATATAGATGCAGTAACGATATCGACTCCCGATCATAATCACGGTGTCGCAGCGATGACTGCAATGCGCATGCAAAAGCATGTCTATGTCCAGAAACCACTGACCCATAACATATATGAGGCTCGACAACTCACAGAGGGAGCTCGCCAGCATCAGGTAGTATCTCAGATGGGTAATCAGGGAGCTTCTAACCCCTGTCAAGAGCAAATGAAACAATGGTTTGATCAGGGACTACTCGGTGCTGTAGATACCGTACATGTCTGGACCGATAGACCTGTCTGGCCACAAGGCATACCCGTTCCTGCTCATACGGTCCCACGCCCAGAGCATCTTAGTAGCGCCGATTGGGACTTATTCATCGGGCCAGCAGAGATGGTCGACTATGATCCACTCTATCATCCCTTTAAATGGAGAGGATGGTGGAACTTTGGTACAGGAGCACTCGGTGATATGGGCTGCCACTTAATCGACATCCCATACCGACTGCTTCAGTTAGGCTATCCTACAGAGGTAGAATGCAGCATAGGACAAGTATATAAGAGAGACTGGACTCCTGAATATATCCCTGAAGGATGCCCACCAAGCAGCAGTGTGCAATTAAGATTTGACCCATCTCCTGTAAATTCATCTCCGATTAAATTTAATTGGACTGATGGTGGTATACGACCTTTTCATCCTGATATAATCCCAGCATCCGATGACCTTGGCGATACTGGTAGTAGTAATGGTGTCTTGATCATCGGTGATAAGGGAGTATTAACTTGTGGTACCTATGGTTCATCCCCTAAGCTGTATAGTTATGATGGTCAGGTTCTGGAGATGGAAGCCGACTTTCTATCTCAGAATTCTTATCGAGAGATGCCCGAATGGGGACATCATCACGCATGGGCCGAAGCCTGCAAAGCAGGCTTTGGGAGCAAAGCGCATCAATCCCTAACCTCTTCATTTGATTATGCAGGTCCGATGACTGAAACTGTGCTGATGGGTAATCTGGCAATTAGGAGTTACCAACTCGCTACCCAGATAGACAACAAGCGATCATATGATGGACGTAAAAAGCTCATCTGGGATGGAGAGAATATGGAAATAACAAATTTCGATGATGCCAATCAATTTGTCGGTAGAAACTATAGAGCAGGATGGCGTCTGGTTTAGGTAAGTAGCATTATCTATTCGGGGTTCCAAAAAGCTTATCAGGTCGTACTTTTCCATAAGCTGTTGTGAACATAGATCGTCTATTCGTTTTAACAGTATCAATATTTCTTGGCAGAGTATTACTAAAGAGTTTTTGTAATACCTTTATTCTGTAGATGACTCAGATTGATACGTTGTGGATTTTGATTTGTACCATTTTGGTGGCATTCATGCAGTTAGGCTTCCTCTGCCTCGAAGCTGGTGCTGTACGAACTAAAAACTCCATAAATGTTGGCGCGAAGAACATTTATGATCTGATGTTAAGCTTAGGGATATTTTTCATCTTGGGAGCTGCGCTGATGTTTGGGGACTCCATCAATGGTCTTGTCGGCAATCCATTGGATATCTTGGATCTATATGATACTATCGACAAGGTTCCAATCCTGCTATATCAAGCTATGTTTGCTGGCACAGCCGCTACCATTGTATCTGGTGCAGTGGCTGAAAGAATGAAATTTCGTGCCTATACGATCTGTGTTATCATATTGGGTTTATTAGTTTATCCCATTGTGGGACATTGGTCATGGTCAACGATTATTAACTCCAGCAGTGAAGGCTGGCTGGTTAAACTCGGATTCATCGATTTTGCAGGTTCTGCTGTAGTGCACTCAGTAGGTGGGGCTGCAGCTCTTGCGATTAGTTTAATTCTCGGCCCACGATTCCGTCGATACGGTATTAATCGGATAAATATTAGATCAAGTGACCCCACACTCTCCTTCGTGGGAGTTCTTTTTATTTGGATAGGATGGTTTGGATTTAATGGGGGCAGCTTGCTATCTTTTGATAGTAGGGTTAGTCACGTCATCTTTGTTACTATCGCTGGATCTATTGGAGGTATAATAGGAAGTAGATCTGTGGAGTATTTGTGGGGGCGCCATCAAGTTTCTATTTGGGGTATAATGATTGGCTTGCTCGCTGGTTTAGTATCGATTACTGGCGGAGCGCCTTATTTTTCGATTCCGGTGGCTATATTCATCGGTTTGATAGGTGGTATAATTGCCATGATTGGGTCTCGACTTTTAAGCCGTATGAAGATTGATGATGTGGTCGGAGCCATTCCGGTACATCTTTTTGGGGGTATATGGGGCACATTAGCTGTGGCTATCTTTGGTAGTTCTTCAATAGACGCATGGATAGGCTTAAGCACCTTCAACATATATATGGTGCAATTTTCAGGGGCTATGCTCATACCACTATACACATTCATAGTGATGTTTGTCGCCTCTCATATCTTGAAAAAAATTAATGTCTTAAGAGTATCCGAGGAGGCTGAGATCATAGGTCTAAACATCTATGAACATGGCACGAGTACCGCAGCGAACGACCTACTCGCTGCTATGGACAAGCAAAGAATCGAACAGAGTTTTACAACACCAATAGAAGTGGAGCAAGGTACCGAGATCGGTAAGATCGCTTCTATGTACAACTCAGTAATAGACAAACTGAATGCTGTCAAACACTCTGAAGCATCATTGAGGAAGTCAATGGAAATCAGAAATACAGCCCTAAGGTTCCAAAGAGATATTTTTCAAGTCTTTGGACAGTGTGACACTGCTCTGGAAGGATTCAATCAGATGGTGCGGCCGTTCTTACTTCGTATGGACGTTAAGATGATCCAGCTCTATGAGGTTGATCAAAAACGAAATCAAATCAAATTACTTGGCGTCAGCCGTAAGACTGAAGGTCGTGTTGAACTGATGGATATCGACACAACAAAAAAAAAAGGTCTTGAACAGACTGAACTAATCAAAGACAATATCCTCACGGGCCGTAGAGCCCAGTATCATGGAAGTCAGTCTTCATTTGAGCCAGTGAAGCAATACTTAGAGGACAACATAGCCAACAGTCTCATTGAGCCCATCATGACCATAGATAGAAAACCCCTTGGTGGTCTTGTTTTTTTCTTTGAGGATGAGTTAGATACTGATTCACATATCCGTCAAAACGTAGAGGGGTTTGCTAATGCATTGAGTCACTTGTTCGATCGGCAAAAGAGTCGAGAACGCCTTATAGATCTCGCAGAGCGCGAAAAGAAAGCGAATAATGCGAAATCAGATTTCTTGGCAATGATGAGCCACGAAATCCGTACTCCAATGAATGGTGTAATCGGTATGTCATCTATGTTATTAGAAACCAAGTTGACACAAGAGCAAAATGACTATGTAGATTCAATCCAATCCAGTGCTGACTCTTTATTAGTAATCATCAACGACATCTTAGATTTTACAAAATTTGGCAATGATTCTTATCAGCTTGAGCAAATCCCATTTGACTTAATTGAAGCTGCCGAAAACAGCCTCGAGGTCATCAGTTTAAAGGCGAGGGAAAAGAGCTTAGAGGTAGTGTTTGATTATCTCCCAAGTATCCAAAGATCAGTTATAGGTGATCCTGTCCGGATTAAACAGATACTCATTAATCTCCTTTATAACGCCGTAAAATTTACTAACGTAGGTCAGATCACATTGAGGATCAGGCAGGACCTAAATAATCTTTCAGATTACTTCTTTGAAATAATCGATACAGGCGTTGGAATAGATCAGGATAAAAAAGAATCAATTTTTAAATCCTTCATTCAGGAAGACAGTTCGATTGGTCGACGATATGGTGGCACAGGACTAGGCCTAAGTATCTGTAGCAAGCTTATAGAACTCATGGACGGCAATATCAATGTCCAAAGTGTAAAAGGTAAAGGCTCAAACTTCAACTTTCATTTAAAATTAGAGTCGAGTGATGAAGTTTTACCTATTGTTACTGCCCAACCCGAGAAAGATGCTCTCAAAGGCAAAAATATTGTACTGATCGAGGACAATGAAATGTCTTCTCTAATAATCGAACGTAATCTATCGGCATATGGAGCCCAGGTAATGGTATATCCAAATGGTCAAAATATAGAGAGCATAATTAACGATAACAAACATATTGACCTTTTCATACTCGATTATAGACTACCTGAAAAATCTGGACTCGACATCGCCCACGAAATCAGAACCAAATGGAAATTATCCGCTCACATAGTGATGTTAACTTCTCTTGAGAGATCACTTATAAAAATAGATAACAGGTATGAAGAGTGGCTTATAGATGTGCTCTTGCTCAAGCCAGTGAAAAACGACGTGCTTATAGAAGAGATAATGAGGGTACTGACGACCAAGAATAAACCTCTTACCAAATCAGTCGTAGATATCCCAATTAAGTCCGCTAAAGAACAAGAAGTAACTACAAAAAAAGATAATCAGATATCCGTCCTAATTGTCGATGACAACGAGGTTAATAGACGTCTCTGTAAATACATCCTCAGCAAAGCTAACTACCACTTCGATGAGGTAGATAACGGTCTTAAAGCTGTTCAAGCCTATGATGACAATTATTATGACATAGTACTCATGGACATCGAGATGCCAGTCATGAATGGTATAGAGGCCATGCAGAAACTGCGCTCTCAGGAGAAATCCGCCAATGTGCACATCATTGCCTTAACAGCATCAGCGATGAAAGGTGATAAAGAAAAATGCATCAATGCAGGTGCTAATCATTACCTCACTAAACCTATACGCAAAGGCCAACTTTTAGAATGTCTCAATAAAGCCTTTGAGATCCAGGAGGAGCATTCAGTATAGGCTCTATACCTTAATAAATATTTTCTTCCTGTAGAGGATGTACGTAGGGATAAATATCACCCCAACATAAAGCAAAGCATATAGAAGTGAGGCCAACTTAGGCGCGACACCTATACCTGGCAGTGCTTCCATCCATAGTTGATTGAGTGCTACTCCAATAAATATATCACTATAGAACACAGCCGTGAGCATACCTGCCATCACGTAGGCTGCAATGGAATTAGCCCCAAATACCCTACCTATCGTAGTCCAACGTGTATATCCCTTGAGATCAACGATGTACATAAATGTTCCGAGTGTGAGTGTGGACATACCCGCCATCACCATCACGTACGAGCTTGTCCAGATATTCTTATTCAGAGGAAAGTACCACTTCCATATACCACCTATCACAAGCATAATGAACCCTGCCAAAAACAGGTGTGTAAGCTTCTCATAAGAGTCTCGTATGGTCAATATCATCTTACCGATTAACATACCAATGATGCCAGTCCCTATCGACGGTAGCGTACTCAAGAAGCCCTCGGGATCCCAGGTCTCCTGCCATAATCTACCAGGCAAGAGGAGATTATCCAGGTAATGAGCCCAATTCTTCTCAGGCACACTGAGATCAGGTGCTCCTATACCCGGCACTGGCACATAAGCCATAATGATCCAATAGCCCACCAAAATTCCAATTAATAGTTTGAGTTGTGTTCGCCAGTCTGTGTATAGATATAGCAATGCACAGGGCAGAAACACCAAAGCTATACGTTGTAATACACCTGCATACCTGATACCTCCAAAGTCAAATTTCGGCCACAACCACAGAAAAAGACCCAGCACAAATATTTTTAATGACCTGAATAGGATTTTACGTACCAAAGGTCCCTTTTCACTACCATCATCAAGTCTTCTTTGGTAAGCTAATGAGACGGATACGCCTACGATGAATAGGAAGAACGGAAAGACGTAATCCGTAGGAGTAATCCCATTCCACGCTTCATGCAATAGCGGACCATATACATGTGACCACGACCCGGGGTCATTGACGATAATCATACCTGCGATGGTGAAACCACGCATGGCATCCAATGAAATAAGACGATTAGATAGGGTAAGATTGGCCATATAGCATAGTTGAGTATGCTACTAATATAGACATTAGATATCAGTCATATAGTGACTTAATCCTGTCAATATCGAATCTCCCAATAGGGATTGCGTTCTCCCTCGATACTCTCAGCAAAGAATTTCTCGATGAGCTGATCATACTCTGTAAGACCAAGTTTTTTCCCTTTTATCTTTTTCGGGATGGGATGTTCGGCAATGGCCAGATCAACAGAGGTGGCCTCTATGATGGCAGTACCATCATTAATATCTAACATGAGTATCATTCCCGGCAATCCTGTATAGCCCTCTGGCCCAGCAGCTACAGGAATCTGATCCGAGAACCATGCAACTATAGTTTGTTGCTTAATGGTATCGGTAGTCTCAGCCTTCATACATAGGTATCCTTCTATTTCACGGATCTCGTTTTTGATCTTCCATTTAGTCCGAGGCTTATCATCTTCTAATAGATAGAGTCGCCCACCCATTACGAATTGTTTCATTTGTTCCGCTTTCTTGAGGTCATCGATGATCAGAAACTCATCCTGGCGCCAGGAGTAATTGTATTCTCTCTCAGTCTTACCATACGTATAAACCGACCCATTGGGGTCAAATGTCAAGTTATAGTTGGTGTCCCAAGTACCTTTCCCCCAGGTCAACTTGATACGATCTTTTTCTTCTTCAGATAGATATGGCAGATCCGCCATCATCTTTGTATAATCGATCTGACGATTATACACTATGGTGCCATGATCATTTTGTGATTGTCCTGTGAGATGCGCTATTAAGAGGGTGGCTATTATTATGTATTTCATGTGATTGTATTTTTTTGACTACCAGAATCCGTCTTTCTTAATACCTGATTTGAGCCCTTTGATGTTATAAGTAAAACTGAGTAGGCCGTATCGTGCCAATGTGATAGTACGAGACTGCGAAAAGAAGAAGTTCGAAGCAAACTGATTAATTGAGACATTTTGATTAAATGCATCATAAAGTGAAACTCTGATCTCCCCTTTATTTCCCTTAAGGAACTGCTTATAGATTGACAAATTAAGTATTGGGACTTCTTGGTCAAGTCCTAATCGATCATTACTAAATGTCGAAAGGGTAAAATCACTGTTGAGCTTCAGCCCGAGTACTAAGTCCGTATTAAACTCTACACCATAGCGGAAGTTACGAGTCGTCTGGTTGAGCGATGTATTAACATTATACTCCGTATCAGATATACCAAAGTTAGCATTGAGGTATATAGCCAGCTTGTCACCAGGTGTGATATTCATTCTTACTGACGGCGTATAGTTTACCGTCTTAGTTTCATTCAGCACATCATTGACGAATGTATTCGTATCATTAATAAAGCTCGAGAGCCCAACATTAAGGGTCCACCTATTAGTTACGAGCGGAAAGTTCACACCTGTGTAAATATTGCTCCTGCTACCGCCATCAAAGTTTATCGGTCGCACAAACCTGACGAAGTTCTCGTCAATAGTCTCATCGGTAATAATCTGATCTCTGTAGAATGTATGTCCCCCATTGAGATAAACTCTAAACCCTGATAATGGCCTCGAAAAACTGAAGTAAGCATTTAGGTTATGGGAGATCTCAGGATCCAAGTTGGGATTACCCTCTCGCAGAATCAGTGGATTGCTATTATCAATGACCGGTTGGAGATTACGTATGCTCGGCTCATTGGCATTGACTGTATAGGAGACATTGAAATATGAATTACGGATCGGACTAAAGTTAACTGACACATTAGGAATAACATTAGTGTAGCTGCGATCCACTTCCCCACTTATACCACTACCGTCTACCCCCTCAAAGAGCCCCGTCAATATGAAATTTTGGAATGCAGCACCGACTGATACATTGACACCAGCGTGAGCATATTTTAATGACGCTCCCACCCTATTGAGAGTAATCTCATTGTCGTAGTTACGGGTAAGGAAAGTATTGACGGATTCGGTATTATCAGCCACATCGAGTACCTCTCTATCGCCATTTTCTTGCCGATTAGAAAAATTATAGAATGCATTTATGGAAAACTTCTCAGAGAGCGGCTCCACATATAAGCCATTGACTCTCACCAGATTTTTGGTGGCAATATTGTCATAATTTTGATCAAGAGCCTGTCTCGATGTTAATCCCAGTTCATCAAAAAACTCATTGACCGACCGTTGCGTCTGCCTCTCATCCAGAGACGAAAATTGATATGAAGTATTAAATCCTAATCGGCGTCGCTTGTTGGACCGCCATTTTTTGCGCAGTAGGACGCGACTGTTGATGAGATGACCATTCGTATTATTATCATTCTCAAAGTCATTGGTGTTAGTATTAAAGTCGTTACCCTCAAATCGAGAAGTACCATCTCCAAAAAACACCCCTTCATTATCGACTGCTGCAAACTGAGTCTTTACGATTATAGTGTGAAAGGAGTCTATCTCTTGTTCCCAAGTCACTTCTGCACGATGACCTAGTGCCGTTGTCTCGGATATCGAACTATTTTCTTCGAGGACATTTCCATCAGCCAAGAATGTCTCACGCTCAGTAGTTCTGTTGACGTCAAGACCTTTTTGATTAATGAAATAATATGCATTGAGCTTAGTGCTCTTATGTTCATAGTTAAAGTTGGTACCACCATTATAATTTTCAGGCAATCCTGCTTGGCTACCTGAAAAGAAAACACTGCGAAGACTGGACTCTAAATTATCTTCCTCTCCTCCAAAAGTAATAGATCGAAAACCTCCACCTGAACCGAAGCCGTATATACCATCGTCCCCAAATGACCACGCCTGGGAACCAAGGAATCCAGAGTAGTCATCCCATGACAAGCCATTGCGGCCAGTGTTGTTACCAACTCCGATCAATGAAAACTGTATCTTATCGTTAAACCGATTGTAGTTACCCTTGAGCTCCGCTCGGTCTTCAGTGCCATATCCAGCTGTGACCTTACCGAAAGCTCCAGACTTATAGTCTTCCTTGAGCTCTAAGTTGAGCGTCTTATCCTGATTGCCCGTCGACTGACCTGTGATCTCCTCTTCTTCAGACTTGTTGTCATATACTTGGACTTTAGATATTCCTTCTGCTTGGAGATTTTTGGTGGCCGCCTTTGGATCTCCTCCGAAGAACTTCTTACCATCGACAGTGACTTCTGTAACATTCTGACCATCCGCTATGATGTCACCATCCTGATCTACTTGTATCCCCGGTAGTTTTTTCAGTAAGTCCTCCACAGTGGAGCCCTCAGGCACTTTAAATGTGGTGGCATCGTACTCGATTGTATCTCCTCGCATCTTAATCGGGGCCCTTGCCGCTTTGATGACCACTTCCATAAGTTCGGTGGCGATCTCTTTCAATTGGATTGTTCCTATGTCAATATCTCTATTAGATATTTTAACTGGGATGTGTTCAGGTATAAATCCTACGAAGGTCAGCTTGACTATATAGGGTCCGGGAGCCACTTTCTTAAATTCAAAGCTTCCGTCCAGTTCACTTCTGCTAAAATCTACAAAGACCGAATCTTGATCCAGTAGCATTATGGTAGATCCTAATAGAGTCTCTCCAGTAGTGTCCTGTACGACCCCAGTAATATTGTGATTTTTCTGTGCGCTGAGAGTGGTACAGAGCATTATAATAACACTTAGAGCGAGGAGTTTTTTGAGCATGATGAGTGAGGTTTTGGTAAGTGGATAATAGTAATCAACTAAAGAAAATGATTAAATAGTATAGTAGACGTCTCTTAGATGTTAATGAATTGATAATTACATATCACTAATGTTAAGATGATTAACACGCTATCTTTGGCGTGCGGCGTATTAATAATCTATGAAGGCATTACAACCTAAGAAGGAGAAACCAAAATATAGTTGGAAGGATAATATCCAAGCTCTTCGGTATCTACCTCGTTTTTTTGCCCTCATATTTCGGACCAGTCCAAGACTGTTTACGCTTAACGTCCTGTGCCGATTAATTAAGGCCGTTATCCCAATTGTGATGTTATGGGTAGGCAAGCTCATCATAGACGAGATCATCGCACAGCAGGGTATTCAGGGAGCGGAGTTGGATCAACTGTGGATCTATATCGGCATAGAACTTGGGTTGGCGGTACTGAGTAATATCATCGGCAGGACCATAGATCTTACGGACGGCCTGATGGGAGACCTATACAGTAATCAGTCGAGTGTTGATCTCATCGCTAAGTCTGCACAGATTGCCCTCAGTCAACTCGAGGACGCTGATTTCTATGATAAACTGGAACGGGCTCGACGACAAACTACTACTCGTGTGACGCTCATGTCCAATGCCCTCAGCCAAGCGCAAGATCTAATCACCGTTATATCGCTTGTGGCAGGACTGATTGTCATATACCCTCTATTAATCCTGATCCTATTCATAGCGATCATCCCATCATTTATCAATGAGATTAAGTTTAGTAGTGCCAGTTATTCTCTTACCCGCAGCTGGACAACCGAGCGGCGTGAGTTGGACTACCTGCGATATATAGGAGCCAGTGATGTGACAGCTAAGGAGGTTAAACTCTTTAGTCTGTCCGATTTTTTAAAAGAGCGATTCTCTGTTCTGGCAGACAGATACTTTCAAGTGAATAAGGGCTTAGCCGTACGCCGGGCGTCATGGGGTGCTACATTTAATATCATTGGGGACATCGCTTATTATGCAGCATATGTGACGATCATACTCAAGACAGTGGGAGGGGCTATTACGATTGGAGAGCTTACTTTCTTAGCAGGTTCTTTTCAGCGCATCCGTAATCAGCTGCAGTCTATATTTTCGAGATTTACCCGTATCACAGAGAATGCGCTTTATCTAAAGGACTACTTCGACTTCTTAGATCAAGATTTCGAGTCGGATACGAGCCTTGAGGTGAATAGTCTGGAGGGGGCAAGTATAAGTCAAGGTTTCACCTTTGAGAATGTCTCCTTTCAGTATCCGGGATCAGAACAATATGTCCTTAAGGACATAAACTTCACCCTTAAGGCTGGTGAGAAGCTCGCACTGGTCGGTGAGAATGGCGCCGGCAAAACCACACTGGTTAAACTCCTCTTGAGGATGTATAAACCCACCTCGGGCCGTATACTCTTAGATGGTATGGACATATGGACGATTACTGTAGAGGAATATCAAGCCCTATTTGGGGTAATCTTTCAGGATTTTGTGAAATTCTACTTCACCGCAGGTGAGAACATTGCAATAGGTAAAATTGACGAAATCGGTGATCAGCAACGTATCGAGCATGCCGCCGAGCGGAGTCTCGCCGATCAGGTCGTGGACACCCTCCCCAAGCGCTATGAGCAACCCCTGGGCAAACGATTTCATGATGGTAAGGAATTATCAGGAGGTCAATGGCAGAAGGTAGCACTCGCTCGTGCCTACATGAAGAATGCGCAGGTCATCGTACTTGATGAACCCACAAGTGCCCTTGATGCACGAGCAGAATTTGAGGCTTTTGAGAGGTTTACAGAATTGACCGCTCAGAAAACAGCAGTATTAATCTCACACAGATTCAGCACTGTACGTATGGCAGATCGCATATTAGTACTGAAGCATGGACAAGTTTTGGAAATTGGGAGTCATACCGAATTATTAGCAAATGGTAAGCTCTATGCCGAACTATTCAACTATCAAGCCCGCGGATACAGATAATTTATTCTGAATATTTTCTGTAATTACAAATTTTTAGTATATTAATATGACTATTACATATTTAATATACTGACTATGACCAACGAAAAAGAATTTGTTACGGATTACATGTCAACCAAGTTGATCACGTTTCAACCGAATATGGATATCCGAGAAGCTACACAGACACTGCTCTACAACAAAATATCGGGCGCCCCGGTAGTCAATGAGCGTGGTGACCTAGTCGGCATGCTATCAGAAAAAGACTGTATCAACCTCCTACTTGATGGCCAATATAACCAGCGCCCAGCAGGAACAGGAACGGTCTCAGATTATATGTCGAGAAAAATTAAAACATTAGCTCATGATACTTCGATCATGGACGCAGCCTATCAATTCGCTAATTCTCCTTATCGACGTTTTCCTGTATTAAACAGTGGAAAACTCGTTGGACAAATAAGTAGAAGAGATGTCCTTAAAGCTATTGTACAGCGTAGACCGAACATTACGCTTATACCATCAAGCTGGAGGCCAAGAGTACCAGCATTTTAGTTGTTAATCATTACTGCGTCAAGACATCAGCGGAGCGAGAAGTGTAAATCTTCTCGCTCTTTTTATTAAGCAACTATATCAACTATAGCGATGTTAGGAGTACTAATAAACAATACGCTAACTCGTGCTAACTATGCCTAATATAAAGTGGACTACTGCCAAAGAATACAACGACATCACTTATAAAAAATGTAATGGCGTCGGACGTATCGCCTTCAACCGCCCTGAAGTGCGTAACGCATTCAGGCCCGAGACTGTCGATGAGCTCCTCGATGCTTTTGAAGATGCAAGATTTGACACCTCTATAGGCGTGGTGTTACTCTCTGGTGAGGGCCCATCTCCCAAAGATGGTGGCTGGGCGTTTTGCTCAGGCGGCGACCAACGAGTACGAGGCAAGCGAGGATACGAAGGCACCACCAAAGGTGGCAGTCGCCTTCACATACTCGAAGTACAACGTATGATAAGGTTTATGAACAAAGCCGTAATCTGTGTGGTGCCAGGTTGGGCAGTAGGAGGAGGACATAGCTTACACGTGGTATGTGATCTTACGCTCGCCAGCGAAGAGCACGCCATATTCAAGCAGACAGATGCAGATGTAGCCAGCTATGATGGTGGTTATGGCTCAGCATACCTCGCACGACAAGTCGGCCAAAAGCGAGCCAGAGAGATCTTCTTCCTGGGTCGTAACTATAGCGCACAAGAAGCATATGATATGGGAATGGTCAATGCCGTAATCCCTCATGCTGAACTTGAGGAGACAGCCTATCAGTGGGCACAAGAGATTCTCGCCAAGAGTCCTACAGCCATTAAGATGCTCAAGTTCTCGATGAATCTAATCGATGACGGATTAGTTGGACAGCAACTGTTCGCAGGAGAGGCAACTCGCTTAGGATATATGACGGACGAGGCGGCAGAAGGACGCAATGCATTCCTTGAGAAGCGCAAGCCTAACTGGGATAAGTTTCCTAAGTTTCCGTAGGAGTTCCTACTTATCCTTATGCAGATTGATGACTTCTATCTTACTGTTGACTTCAAGGCTGCGGTAGATTTTTTTGATGTGGCTTCGTACAGTATCTAATAATATTACGAGTTCAGCTGCGATAATTATCCCGTAAGGAAATCCAGTTTCAGATTCTCACGATACATTTCTATGTCTAAATTGAAAACTTTCACCCTATAGGGTGATTGTGCAGGTTGCTATGGCGAGTCATCTTTGAAGCATGAACGATAACATAAAGCGTCTACCTAAAATATCCATCGAGCCAAGAAAGGTAAATCCCAGAAAACCAATTAAATCCTTTCATCTATCATCAATCAAGATCATATGGCAGCAAATCACCTAAACAAAATCATCATGCGAAAATCCCTAAACAACATACGCAGAACTGGCCTAATCATGAAGCTGACAGCCACACATAAACTCAAGATGATGTCAGGATTGAGGCTAATCAATCCATTTTAATCAAAACCTATTACACCTTAAATATTAAAATACAGCACAATGCAAAAACTTCATATTCTCTTACTAATTCCTCTCTTCGGACTGATCAGTATGACCTTGTCATCTCAAGCATCTTTTGAGATGTTGGGCGGTACAGCGTCAGGAGCAGGTGCTGCTGCCATCGGTGATGGCACAACTGCTACTGGTGATGCTTCATTGGCAATAGGACTAAACACATCGGCACTAAAAAACTATTCTTTTGCCACTGGAAATAATAGCAAAGCTGACGGTATCGGAGCAACTGCAATCGGACTTAACACCACGGCACAGGGTGATTACTCCTTTTCTTTAGGTCAAGCGACTTTTGCTGGAGGTTTCGCTTCAGTAGCAATAGGCGATGGAGCCAATACAGCAGAAACTGGATTTGGAGCGGTCGCCATAGGCAGTTCATCTGCGCAGAGCCCGTTCAGTATCGCAGCAGGTATCAATAACATTGCGCGACCAGGATCTGACGGTGCTGCTATATTCGGTGGAGGTAATGTATCACATGCCGCATCAACACTGGTCACTGGAGCAGAGAATACTTCCTATACTTTTGGAGAAACTGTGGTAGGTCAGTACTCAGTACCCGACCCAAATGGCACTCCGTCTGCCAGCGCCGTTCCGACAGATAGAATATTCACCGTCGGAAATGGAGAGAACAGCTCTAACCGGTCCAATGCTCTCGTCATGTTGAAGAATGGAGATACCGATATGACAGGCAACCTAACCGTTGCCAAAAGATTGACCGTAGGTGAGGATACACTCGCTGTAAATGGTGCGGCTGGCCAGATCAGATACAATACAGACACCGAGGACATAGAGGGTTATGCGCAAGACCAGTGGCATAGCCTTACTGGCCTGAGCGGTCAGCCAGTCGGTGAGACTGGAGATTGGACAACAGAAACTGAAGCATTTGGAGGAACGGCAGCGGTCTTCCTTAAGAATAATGATGTAGAACTCAACCAGTTTATGTACAGCAACGGGAATCTTGTGGGCGAGTCTCTATTTAGTGGACTATCAGATGAAAATGCTACAGACGTCTTAAGCTTTGACTGGAATATAAATGCTGATGTTGCTAACCGTATAGTTGCTAATCCTGCTCAGTTCGCCAGCGCTGAGGTCATTATATCTGCGAGGAATCCATCCACTGTACAGTTAGCTCAATCATGCGCAGCGAATACTTCCTTCGACGATCTAATCGTAGAAGTGTATACTCCCGGTGGCTCGAGCATTCCACCACAGTTGATAACCAAGTATGACATGAGAAATATCTGCGTACAAGCGGTGGATTTCTTCTTGGCCGAAGACGATGAGCAGGAATTGGTTAGAGCCTCACTCATTTTCCAATCAATAGAGATCACCCAAATCATAGAAAGGAGTACAGGAGTCCGTGAAGAAGTCCAGCCTAGGTTTATATGGAATCAAGTAACTAATCAGGCTAGTCACTAAACTCACTCAATAACATATAAAACACATTAAAGATGAAATACACAATATCAATCATATTCATGTTCTTATGCAACGCCTACAGCTACAGTCAGACTTACGAGACCATTGCACGATTTTCTGATGAAGAAAACGGAAGCTTTGTCTCTGACTATACTGGTGACTCTGACACGCCAGGATATGGCGGAGATGCTGGCTGGTTTAATTTATCTGGATACTCAGGTGGTATAGAAAACAATGTGAATATTGACGTAGTAGCTATAGGAGGAGGAGGAGGTAAAGCCTCATTTAGAGCAATCACTCTTAACAACATCATCCTTGACGAGATCTATACGAGACTCAAGATAAGGATGGTTAATCAAGAATCATATGATCGGCTCGAGATCGTCAGAATATGTACCAGTTGTTCTGGTCATAATGGCGAGCCGGAATTGACTATGGATATACGATTAGCATTACTCAGCAATATCGACTTAATCAACCCTATAGAGTTTACAACCACCATCAGATACGGTGCCATGAAGCGATCATATAGACCCAGTAGGGTTGATGGCACGCTCAATAGTCCTGTCGATTTCATATGGAGTCAAGTGTCCAATGAGGCTAACTTAGAGGTCGATTAAATCAAATTTTCACCGATATAACATAGTTACATCCTATTATCAACTGACAAAATATCAAGTCATGATCACTCAGCAGATTCACATTAAGACAATCTATAGAGCCCTCAAGTATAGCCCTCCGCTCATGTTAGCACTAGTGCTTCTTATGATGGTATGCTCTCTGAGTCTCACAGCTCAGACGCCATGTAGCACTGATTGTAATGGAACGAATACATTCGTCGGCAATAATGCTGGGTCCGTTAATACCGCTACGGGCAATACTTTTGTCGGCAATGCTTCAGGTAGTAATAATACGACTGGCGCAAGTAGTTCTTATTATGGAGCATCAGCAGGACTCTTTAACACCACAGGTAATTTTAATTCATACTTCGGCGCATCAGCTGGGGCATCGAATATGACAGGGAGCAATAATTCTTTTTTTGGAGTTGAGGCAGGATTTACCAATCGTGCCAGCAACAATTCCTTTTTTGGAGTATCGGCAGGCACCTCTAATAACACTGGAACTAATAATACTTTTTTTGGTGTCCAAACTGGTCAAAATAATGTTTCCGGCAGTTCTAATTCTTTCTTTGGTAACAATGCTGGCAACAATAATGTATCTGGTGTAAGCAACGTATTTGTAGGACTGGATGCTGGATTCAACAATTTAGGGAGTCACAACTCCTTCATTGGTAGGGATGCTGGTCATCGAGTCACTACAGGTTCTGGCAACGTCGCCATAGGCAGGGGCGCAGGCCCGACAAGTACCAATGCCACACTAAGCAATCGGCTCTATATAGATGTCAATACAGCTGGCAGCACAGGTAGTGATACGCCTCTCATCTACGGTGAGTTTGACAATGACTTGGTACGGATCAATGGGACACTTGAGGTGACGGATGGGATGCGAGGTCGGTTAGAATTAAGTAATACCGATACTGATTTCTCTGTCTTTATAGGTGCTGGTGCAGGAGCAATGGATGATGGAAATAATGATAATGTATTTGTAGGAGAATCAACAGGAACAAACAATACACGAGGAGGCAATAATTCTTTTTTTGGAGTTGATTCAGGATCTGGGAATAATAGTGGGAGTTTTAATTCTTTATTTGGTAATGAATCAGGGGTCAACATTACGAATGGGGATAGTAATTCTATTTTTGGACAAGGCTCAGGAGCTAGAATAACATCAGGGTCTAACAATGTGGTCATAGGCAGGGGCGCTGGCCCTACATCCGCTAATGCAGCAGCCAATAAGAGACTTTATATCGACCTGGTGCAATCAGGCAATGACGGTAACGACAACCCCTTGATCTACGGAGAGTTTGACAACGACTTCGTGCGGATCAATGGCACTTTTGAGGTGACTGATGGGATGCGAGGTCGATTAGAACTGAGTAATACAGATACTGATAATTCAATCTTTATAGGTACTAGTGCAGGAGTGGTAGATGATGGTAATAATTCTAATGTCTTCGTAGGAGGATTTGCAGGAGCTGGTAATACATCAGGGAATGGAAATTCCTTCTTTGGAGCAGCTACCGGCTCCGCTAATTCAACAGGCTTCTCTAATTCTTTTTTTGGAACCAATGCAGGACTTGCAAGCAATACTGGCTTTGAAAATTCTTTTTTTGGCAACCAATCTGGATTTTCCAATACAACTGGTGCTAATAATTCTTTTTTTGGCGATGCCGCAGGATTCCAAATAACTACAGGATCTAATAACATAGTGATAGGCCGTGGCGCTGGACCTACATCTAGTAATGCAACAACCAGTAATAGACTGTATATCGACGTAAAGCCAGCGAGCTTTGATGGTAACGATGCTCCCCTTATCTACGGTGAGTTTGACAACGACTTCGTACGGATCAATGGTACATTTGAGGTGACTGGCGGTGTGAATAACCCATCGAGCATGCATCTGAAGGAGCGATTCGCAGCAGTAGTTCCATCATTAGTCTTAGATAATATCAATAGTCTTGAGATCGGCGAGTGGTCATATAAGTCTGATCCCGATGTCAGACATATCGGACCTACGGCAGAGTCATTTCATGAAGCATTTGGCCTTGGCACAGGAAGTAATAATATTTCTACGATTGACGCCGATGGAGTGTCCCTAATAGCCATCCAAGCACTGACTGGGCTGCTCAAAGAAAAGGATCAGCAGATCGCAGAGCTGCAAGAGCGATTAGAGCGTATAGAGCAAATACTCATGGATAAAGAATAGCACTGCATCTTGGAACTCAACAACATATACACCTTCGATCAGTGGTGATCGAGGGTGTATTGTTTGCATATCATAGTCTATAAAGAGTTTAGACATACTCAGTCTAACAGCTTAACCCTTACTTTTTTCTTCTTGAGACGGGAGTTATTCAGTGTATTGATGAGCTTCTGCGACTTAGAGATCGGTACTGCGACGAATGCACAATCTTGCTTCAGCTCGATATTGCCCAGTTCTCCCTTACTCAAATTGCCTACCTTAAAGAATAGGCCGGCGATATCTCCTTTAGAGATTTTATCCTTTCGGCCTCCAGAGATGAATAAGGTAGTCCATTTAGATGAAGGTGGTAACGGTCTATCGGCAAGCGTTTCAGTCGGGATACCTGATATAAACTCTGGCAGTGCTTCCTGATCCCACTTGATGACGTAGGCTGTACCATTACTATTCATACGAGCGGTACGACCATTTCTATGGACGAACTCTTCTTCTTTTAAAGGTAGCTGATAATGGATGATATAACTGATATCAGAAACGTCGATTCCTCTCGCTGCTAAGTCAGTGGACAGCAGTATTTTATCTGTGCCATTCCTAAACTTGATCAATGCTCGCTCACGGTCTCGCTGCTCCAATCCTCCAAAGTATATACCGTGAGAGATACCCGAACTGGTCAGATGAGCACTGACATACTCTATCGTATCCTTAAAATTACAAAATATGATGCCCTGGCCTTTACCTATATGTCTCAACAGCGCAACCAGGGTATCCAGCTTATCTTTAGTTGGAGATGGCACCAGTTTTACTTGGAGCTGACTTTCTCCAGCACTTTCGAAGTCAAGCTGTTCGGGGTTCTTAAGTTGTAGGAATGCCGGGATATCAATTTTCTTAGTGGCTGAGGTCAGGATCTTCTTTTCGACGAAGGGCAGTTCATAGACGATCTGCTTCATCTGCTTTTCAAATCCAACCTCGAGAGACTTGTCAAACTCATCAAGAATGAGTGTCTTGATCTGAAATACTGATACGGTCCCTCTCCTCAGGTGATCCCCTATCCTACCGGGTGTGCCGATCAGGATGGCAGGAGGATGTCGCAACTCCTCAAAGTCCTTAGCAATCGGGCGTCCTCCATACACGGCATTAGCCTTGTAGCCACTTCCTATCTCTCGTGTGACCTGCTCTATCTGGATAGCAAGTTCTCTCGATGGCACTAATATGAGGAGCTGAGTCTGGTCTATATCTGGATCCAACTGAGTGATCACAGGAATTAAGAATGCGAGTGTCTTACCAGTACCTGTAGGACTGATCAGGACCACTTCATTATGAGCTGAGATGGCTCTCTCGGCGTTGAGTTGCATGTCATTGAGCGACTCTATGCCGAGCTTTCGTAATATCTTTTCTCTATTCAGGCCTATTAATGACATATCACAAAGGTATTCCTCTAAAGCATAGATGTACCTATACATGACCATAATGGATTCATATAATTCGCTTTTGATTGCACAATTAGTCGATTGAAGCTGCGATTTTATCGAGTTGATGCAACCTTGCGATTTATATTTCAGTCCTTAGTACAAACAAACAACACATTGACTATGCAACATATCAGCACATTCGTACTATTGCTTTTCTCACTCGCTATGACTGCTCAAGACAGCGGAGAAAAAGACTTAGAGAACTTCCGAGGCGTGGCCGTATCCTCTTCTGTAGAAGCGACACTTGTTAAAGGTGACAAGAATCATATCTATGTAGAAGTTGACAATGTTGATCTCAATGATGTTAAGGTTGAAATCGAAAAAGGCATCTTATACGTTGGCAAGAAGTATAATAAAGGTTGGAATATCAATTGGGGTAGCGGCAAACGCATCAAGGCGATTATCACTTATGCAGATGAACTAAGCTATCTATCCGCTAGCTCCAGTGCAGACATTGTAGCCGAAGAAATCATCAACAGCGATCAACTGAAAATAAACGTAAGTAGCAGTGGAGACATGAACATCGAAGTTGACGCTCAAGAACTCGACATAGATGTCAGCAGTAGTGCTGATCTAAATATCAAGGGTACAGCCTATAAGGCGCAGATCGATGCCAGTAGTAGCGCCGATCTGAATGGAAAAAAACTGATCGTTGATGAGGTCAAAGTATCTGCAAGCAGTAGCGCTGATGTCTACATACATGTCAACAAAAAGCTCAAAGCGAAAGCAAGTAGCTCAGCTGATATCGTCTATTACGGTGACCCAACTAATGTAGACAGAAGTTCGAGCTCAGGAGGTGACATCGAAAACCATTGAACAACAACACTATATCAGGATAACTCTTAAAATTGAAAAAAGCGGCCCCATAAAAGGATCCGCTTTTTTTCTGGGAATTATGAATGCAGTACGTCTTTATAATTCTTTGATATTTAGATTCTTGAATCGAACAGATCCTCCAGCACCAGCTTGAAAAGCCAGGTGTCCAGCGAGCCAATCATCACCCTTGAGCGTAGCTGTTTTCTTACCGTTTACTTTTGCGGTGATAGTGCCATTTTTACTCTTTATAGACATGGTGTTCCACTTATTGATTGTGATGACCTCATGATTGGCAGGTACTCTCCTCACGATAGATCCTGACCTATTTTGCGTTTTGGGATTGCTATCCCAGATATTGATTTCATAACAGACATCAGGATCGATTTCTGTAGATTGACATTTGATGAATACTCCAGAATTAATCGTCTCATCCGGCAAGAACTCAAGGCTCAACTCAAAGTCATCATAAGACTTAAGAGTCCTTATAAATCCCATTCCTCCGGATGACTCCCCCACTATCTCTGCAGAACTCAAGCTCCATTCTGCATCTCCAGACATCTCCCACTCTCCTACATTACCATTGTATAACGATTGGGGACTTTTACATGCCCCTAAGAACCCCACGTAAATGAACAGGAGATAGAATGCAGTTTTCATATTATATTTTTATTTAATATGATCAATAATTATACCAGTTCGTGAGACCATAGATCACAACCCGACGGTTATGATCAATAATTTTAGCTAAACGATAATTAACCATATGCCCATCAATTTAAAGCTATTTCTACAAAATATTTGTTCGTACATTGGCAAGAGAACATAATCTGACATGAAACTATCGATCCTATTATTCGCTATAACTATTTTATTATTTACGAGCTGTGATGACCGTGTTCATACAGATGACTATGGTTCCCCTGTTCATATCTCAGATGTCACCGAAGCTGTAGATGAGGACGCCATCGCCGCAAGTACTACAGGAGGAGATTGGCTTAGCTACGGCTTAGATTATAACGAGGCTCGATTCAGTCAATTAGATCAGATCAACAAATCCAATGTTGCAGACTTAGGACTTGCCTGGTCTCTCGACCTCGGAGTGATGCGTGGTGTAGAAGCTACGCCGATAGTCGTGGATGGCATCATGTATCTGACTGGACCCTGGAGTGTAGTCTACGCTGTAGACGCTCGCAAGGGTACCTTGCTCTGGACTTACGATCCTAAGGTAGATCCTAACATGGGCGAGAAAGCATGCTGCGACGTAATCAACCGTGGCGTTGCCCTATATGAAGGCGATATATTCGTCGGGGTTATAGACGGTAGACTCATATCACTCGATGCCGCCGATGGCTCTGTTAATTGGGAGGTGATGACTGTACCTGAGGGACAGAACTACACCATCACTGGTGCACCAAGGGTTGTCAAGGGTAATGTGCTTATAGGTAACGGAGGTGCCGAATACAATGCCCGAGGATATGTCACAGCATATGATGCTAAGAGCGGCAAACAGTCTTGGAGATTCTATACAGTGCCGGGTGACCCATCCAAAGACTTTGAAAATCCCGTACTCGAAGAAGCAGCCAAAACTTGGAATGGTGAATGGTGGAAGCTTGGCGGTGGTGGTACGGTCTGGGATGCAATCGTCTACGACCGTGAGTTCAATCAAGTAATAATAGGAGTTGGAAATGGCTCTCCATGGGATCAAGATATCCGGAGTCCCGAGGGTGGCGACAATCTATATCTATGCAGCATAGTAGCACTTGATGCAGATGATGGTAGCTACAAGTGGCACTATCAGACCACTCCTGGTGACACATGGGATTATACCTCCACACAGCCGATGATATTAGCAGATCTCAATATTGAAGGCAAGGATAGAAAGGTAGTCATGCAAGCCCCTAAGAATGGGTTTTTCTATGTAATAGATCGCACAGATGGCAGTTTCATATCGGCTGAACCCTTCACCCCAATTAACTGGGCTACAGGGATGACTCCTGAGGGACGACCTATCGAAGCACCCAATGCTCGCTACAGAGACGGTCAAAATTACGCTATTGCCCCTGGAGCATATGGTGGACATAACTGGCAGCCTATGACGATGAGCCAGAACACTGGATATGTATACATCCCCGCTCACTACTCGAGCGTAATCTATACTAAAAACGAAAAATTCGCTCATAATGAGACTGATGGAGGCGCTGCTTCAGGCAGTGGCTGGAATGTGTCATTCTCTCATCAGCTCTATCGTCCACTCGTCGCAGATGCCGATATGCCGAGCCCGCTTGTACCTACAGGCAGACTTATAGCATGGGACCCAGTGGCCCAAAAAGAAGTATGGGCACAAGAGATGCCATTGACACACTGGAATGGTGGTGTTACATCTACAGCAGGCGGGTTGGTGATACAAGGCGAGGCTACAGGTAAGTTCCGAGCTTACGACGATACAGATGGATCTATACTGTGGGAGACAGACCTCAAGACAGGCATCATCGCACCTCCAGTGACGTACATGGTTGATGGAGAGCAGTATGTTACTATAGCTGTAGGCTGGGGAGGTATCATAGGATTATCTCGTAAATACACTGAGCGAGTACATCCTGCTAAAATCTACACCTTCAAGCTTGGCGGAGATGCCGCATACCCAGACTACCCGCAGACAGAGATCGCTCAGCTTACACAGTTGGAGCCTACAGGTACTCCGATAGACATAGGACATGGATTAACTCTATATGTCGAGCATTGTGTCGCATGCCATGGTGATCAGTTTGGTACAGGCGGAGGAGCATTACCGGACTTAACCAGGTCTACAGATGCCGTCTTCAATAATTATGAAGACATCATAACAGGAGGACTCTTGTCTGAGCGTGGCATGCCCGACTTTGGTGAACGTCTATCAGCTAAAGATGTAGAAGACATCAAGCAGTTCTTTCTCTTCAGCTCTAAGACGCTACGAGCAGGGGCTACACCTACAGAATACATTACCGCAATAGCCACGTATCAATATATGGCAGATACACATTATGCCATTAAAGATTAAGTATCGATTGAGTAGGTCACAGTATTCGTGCGCTTAACTCTTAGAAGAATGTATAACCAATAGTGAAGTTAGATTCCCAGGTGTCTGTAAGGGTATTCCGCCCATGGGCAAAACTGATCGGACCCAGTGGACTATCGTAAGAAAATTTTACACCATATCCCCAAAATGAAAGTTGTAGGTCTTCGGCCCTACTTTCGGTAAATTGAAAGGCACGCTGTCCATTGACATAATCCACGATGAGGTCCAAATATATATTACTCAATACACGAGTTCTTAAGTCTAAACGGCCTTTGATGAGTTCAGAAAAATGAAACTGATCAGTAGTCAGCCCTATGAACGAAACACTCAGAGGTTCTCTCTCCTCAATACCCCCTACTCTAAAGTTATCCAAGAACGAAACAGCGCTCTTCCATCCTGCGATTCCTGACAAAGAAGCAGTTAAGAAATTTGTTGGACTGACAACAGCTTTAATTCTTGCTGATGCAAGAGTATAATTTTGCTCTTCAGGGATAAACTCTCGAGGCCCAAGACTAAATTCAAACCCTGAGTTTAATTCTAATTGATGACGCACGGATAGATCAAACAGAAACCCCTCCGTAGAGTAGTAGGGCTGATTAAGTGTGTTATACTCAAAGAAGCCTCTCAATTCCCCATTGTTTCTTTTATAATTTTGTAGGCCATCACTGAAGCGAGTAAGATCAAGCCTATCACGCCGAATACCCGCATTTAATCCATACCAAAATTTATTATTAGGTTCTCGTGCCAGCCCAATATTGATATCCGAACCGGTGTATATATAATCTTTAATCCTTACATCTTCTTCAAATAAGAAGAAAGCCTGTCTATGGATATCCGAATCAAACATTAAAATAAAATCCTTCTTATCTCCAAGTCTGTAATCATAATCAACAGAAGCAGCAACCCTTTCGGATATTCTGACCGTAGCGCTAAGTACAGAAGGTTGAGAGATTTTATTTCTGATATCTGCATGAAGTATTAACCCAGCACCGACTGACGGAAAATAATTTAGATTGGCATAGAGGTCATTATGGTTTTTAGGCTCAGCAATGATTGACATAGTACGCTTCCCTGCCTCATCGGTATCAACGATGTAAGAGACATTTTCAAAATGCTTAGAGCCGTATACCTTATTAATTGATGATTCTATCTCCGAATATCGCAGAGTTGACGGCCTTACCTTGCCAAACTTGAATCGAGCAAAATCGTCAAAAGGCTCAGGAGTCCTGGGAAATTGAATCTTTGAGAGTCTCAATGCTTCGGGAGGGTTTGGCGTACTCATCTCCTCCCGGCCCTGCGGAGCTTGACGCTTGATCTTCTCTATAGCATCTTCATGCACACTTGCTTCCTGATACCCCTTGTGAAAAAATAAGTCTACCTCCTTAAAGGCAAAAGTACTCTCATCATGAGTATCGGGTTCTATCAGCACATCTACCAGTTTTTTCTGCTCCTCGCTATCTAAGATGCTCATCATAAATGCTGACTGTGACAATACATCAAACAGGGACTTGAGATCATCTCTTATCTCCAGCCGCCCACCTACATACACTCCAATCAGGATATCAGCTCCCAGGTCTAAGTTTTCTTGAGCAGGTAAATTTCTAATAAGCCCACCATCGACATAAAACTGTCCATCCACTATAGTCGGTGGAAACACACTAGGTATCGCCATGCTTGCCCTGATGGCCTGACTTAAGTTGCCTCTATCAAACGTCTTGATATCTCCACTTTCTAAATCTACGGCCATACATCTGAAAGGAATCTTCAAGTCGTCAAAATCTTCTATGTCATCGGCCGTAGAATACAATCTGCTGATGAGCAGGTCAAGTTTTTGCGTGTTTATGAAGCCCTGAGGCAGTTTTATCTCGCCGTTTTTTACAATGAAATTTAGTGCAAATCTGTTATGGACATCTTTTTCAGATGGTGCGACTTCATTGAGTTTAAGATGATTAGACAGTACGTCATCCCAGTCTACAGCTCTGGCAATTCCTTCTATCTTATGGGAGTCATAACCCATCGCATATAGCCCCCCTATCACAGCACCCATACTAGTACCAGTAATATAATCAATAGGTATATCCTTGTCTTCCAGATATCTCAACACTCCGATGTGCGCAAGTCCATGCGCTCCGCCACCGCTCAACACCAGACCAATCTTAGGTCGATCAATATCCTGAGCTACAATAGACGACGCCAAGAGCAACGGCAATAGAATCGTTGTTAAGAATTTCTTCATGCGGAAGATCATTATGATCAATCAATAAACTATTTACAAACCAAATGTGAAGCAATAGTTCACATTTTCGTTGGCACATTGATCTTTAAT
>CAYPWL010000030.1:0-43992 GCA_964414425.1 uncultured Saprospiraceae bacterium | reverse complement strand
TCGCCTATTCTATAGAAATTATCTTACCAAAAAAAGAGGCCTCTTAGGTGTAATTACAAAGTCTATTAAAGAATATGTTTCTGTCCTCTCTAAGGGTTCTGAAATCAGAAAGTCCAAAAGCTCTTATCTTGAGTCAGTCGATTATCTCTTTATACAAGATAGAACGATAAGTTAATTATATATCCATCTATTACTTCCCCACAACATAATACCCACAAGTCGTATAAAAATTACGTAACCACGGAATCATATTAAAAGGTGGCATTACCTTCCAGATAGATAGGTTAAACTTCGTCTTGTAGTTCGGATTAGTAAGGTAGTGTGTCTTCTTCAATATGTTTAACTCAGATCGACGAATGCATCGTTCAAATCGCTCCAGACTGATCCCTGTATCAACGATCTCAAGTCTTGTCTCTATGGCTCTCTCTGTTACTCCATTCAGTTTCATCATTCTCACATATACACTTCGAGGAAGTAAGTGGATATATGGTGTTTTACCAATCCATCCCCTTAAGACTTGCTGATGTCCCCCAAACGGCATCTGCCACGGCGGAAACCCAAAGAAGATGATACCATCACTCTTTAAGAAAGACTTTATATATGTCATGAAGCGCTCCTGATCGGGGATATGCTCGATTACATCTCTGAGAAAGATGACATCGTACTCCCCCAACTCTGTGGGCGAAGTCTTGTAGATGTCTTGGTTGATAATGTTTACGTCTTTATATCCAGATTCTGAGAGGTACTCTACAGCTCTCTCAAGTTGTCGAGTGTTAATATCTACTCCGGTGACCTCCATTCCCATTTCTATAAAAGGAACAAGATTCCCTCCTTCGCCACAACCTACCTCTAATATTCGATCGCCAGGTTTAAGTTTTTTGATCTCTTCAATAAACGGGATGACATAATCTCGAGTAGTGATAGTCTGTTCATTGAAATACTGTCGACGATCCTTATGACGACTTTGCATAATTGTTTTTACTAATATGTATCACAATATCTCTAATTTCATCTTTAGAAATGATTTTTAGCCTCATAATTCCAACATATAATCGCCTCTCTGAACTTGAGGAGTTAATTCCTACAATTGAGCATCAGGATTTTGATCTTAGTGCTGTTGAACTAATCATTATCGATGATGGCTCAACTGATGGTACAGAGGATTATCTCAAGGGATATGCAGGCAATCTGACCATCCACTATGAGAAGCAATCCAATCAAGGTCCTGGTCCTGCACGAAATAGAGGGATGACTGTAGCCTCGGGCGAATACTTCATATTCGTAGATTCGGACTGTTTACTCCCTCCCCAGTATTTTTCTGAACTCTCTGCTGGGATTGCCGCTAATCAGTACGATGCCTTTGGTGGTCCAGACACTTATCATCCTTCTTTCTCACCCATACTCAAGGCTATCAACTATTCGATGACCTCATTTATCGGAACTGGCGGAACAAGAGGGAGTACAAAGTCAGTCTCTAAGTTTTATCCTCGCAGCTTCAATATGGGAATCTCTCGAGCAGTATATGATACAATAGGAGGATTTGGATCATTACGCCATGGGCAGGATATGGACTACTCAGCACGGATATATGGCGCTGGATTCCAGGTGGGATTGATTTCTGACGCATTTGTTTATCACAAGAGAAGAACAAGCTTCTGGCGTTTCTTTAAGCAGATTCATAACTGGGGCGTCACAAGAATCAATCTGGCCAGCCTACACCCTCATATGCTTAAGCCGATACATCTGGCTCCGGCTTTCATCTTAATTGTCGGATTATTCATATTACTATCTGCCTCTTTCTGGTCCTGGGGCTATATGCTACTTAAGTTCGGTCTTATTGGCTTGCTGTTACTCATGATCTTTATATGTATTCAGTCATTCATAGAATACAAATCCATCATGGTTGCCCTACTTTCGATTCTGACCTTACTCCTCCAGGTATTCGCTTATGCCATCGGAACACTCAATGGTATCTGGCAAAAATGGATACTCAGGAAGCCTACCGCCATCGGTATAACCAAGAATTACTATAAGTAGTAAGGACTATTTCTTTTTCTTCTTAGTTTTCTTCTTGATCGTTTTAGCCTTCTCTGCAGTGCTTTTCGATACATCCTCAGTAACAGTAGCTGTTGTTGAACCTGAATCTGCAACGACCGAAGACAAGAGACCCTCTCTGTTATTCTTAAATTCATAAGCCAAGAGCCCAAATATCAATAACAATAGAATGCCCGATGAGGCTAAGGATATTTTTTCACCCATGAAAAACGACTCAGGTCTGAATTTGAATTCAATCTGATGATTACCTGCTGGGATCTCAAGTCCACGTAATAGATAATTCACTCGATAGTATGGCACTTTTTTGCCATCGATCGAGACATCCCAGCTTTTGCCATCAAACCAAACTTCTGAGAAGACTGCAAATCCATCACCTGTATTGTTAGATTGATAAGTAATATTATCAGGGTTGTAGTCCGTCACAGTGATAGATCCATTAGTAGAGTATTGCTTGCTCTCCAGTTTTAATGCATCTGCAAAGTCTTTCGTACAGATTGCCGCTGATTCGGCAGTATTGATTGTCTGCAGAGCGGCGAACTCATCATCGGGAGTAGTCGCCGTCATCACATTATTAATAAACCATGCATTGCCTAAGGCATCAGGATTGAGTTGCATGCGCTCACCTTGTCCGTCTTGCCCTCGTCCTATGAAGTACTTGGTGTTGAGCATATTGAGTACAGGCATATGATTCTTAGTAATGTATACCTCCAGTAGATCTTGATAGCGTCTTAGCTTCACAGGGTCATATCCACCTATAGTGTTATGATAGTAGGAGCCCAATGCTGAATTATAGGTATTGATAGAGAGATCCTGAACACGGTAGGCATGACGATCTTTCTCAAGGCTCAAGATTTGTTCGTCGACAGGACGCAACTCATAGTGTGAATTAATCCTGCGCTCTGATACATAGTCATCAAAACTTAAATACCGATTATTAACCATGATATTGTCAAACAGTCCTAACAAGACAAGAACGCCAATCATAATAGGTGCCTTGATCCTCTTTATTGCAAACAGATACATCGCAGCTGCAGACGCCAATAAGATTATCAAGCTTCTGATACTATCTCTGCTCATCATACTCTGTCGATCTTTGAAAAACACAGAAACATCTATACCCTGCTGTGCATATCTAGCATCTGACGCCGCCTCAAAGCTCATCATATTAGGAAAGACAAGTATACCGGCTAAGCACAATGCTCCTAATGAGCCTGCTGCGATATAAAAGGACTTATTAAAGTCAGGAGTCATTCCTTCTTTGATAAACTTGTGGATACCCATTACACCCAAGATCGTCATGAAATACGGGGTAACAGAGAGTATAGACTGTGGTGTCCTAAACTTGTTGTAGTAGGGAAAGGTGTCAAAAATAAAATGATTGAACCACTCTAAGTTTTTACCCATTGAGATCATGTAGGTCAACACTACTCCCGATACGAGCCACCATTTGAAATGTCCCTTGACGTAGTTTGCGCCCCATACAAATAGGAAGAATGCTAATATGCCTACATACATCGGAGATTCTGTAAAGGGTAATGCACCCCAATAAAGTGGTGCTCGCTCAATTCGTAGATTTTTAAATGATTCTGATTTAGTCGATACAGGCTCTCCAGATGAGCCTCCATTAAATCCTGGAATGATTGTCGCAACGAGATCGGTCCAATCATTAGACCACGTCATGGCATAGTCCCAGTCTAAGCCACCTTTATTTCCAGAGCCTTCACCTTCTGCGTTAGTAACGACCTTCGAAAGTACTTTTTTACCCCTCAATGATTGTTCGGAGTGAACCTGCATCGTCCAGATCTTACTCGCACTTGTTCCTAAACTTAGTGCTGACGCTATTACGATCATCCCAACTCCGATCATGAGATGTTTTAGCTCTATTTGTTTCCGTGCGAGTTGTACTAACTTGACAATTCCATAGATCAGGAATATCATAAAGATATAGTAGGTCATCTGTGGATGTCGTGCAAAAAGAGACATACCCATACCATAGGAAAAAATCACTCCACCCAAGAGGTACTTCCGCCTCTCAAATAGATAAATTACACCTAGAATGATCATCGGAGTATATACTAATACTTCTATTTTACTTGTATGACCCGCTTTCCATAAGATGAGATTAGTAAGCGGCAGAATGGTTAGAACCGAGAGTAATATTGAGGTGAGATTGTCAAATTTAAACGCTAAACGCCCCAACAGAAAACTGCAGAGAAAGCCCAGAAAATAGATGTTTACTGGTCTTTCGGTACCCAGCCGCATAATCCTATCAACATAAAGTAGGAGGTTAGTTCTACTGGGTGCCCCATAAAGTATGGGCATGCCGGCAAACTGCCCAGGATTCCATATATAAGCAGGTTTTTTATTTTCTTGATAGTGTCTTATTCCCTGAATTTTGGCTTCTCCTTGGATCGTATCACCTCGTTGTAATGTTTTACCTTGAAATTCTGGCAAGAACAATAGCACAGATAGCAGTAAAAACACTGGAATAGGCCACAGCGACAGTAGAATAGACTTAACATTCATGATTTAAGATTGAATTGACAAGATAGGACAGGGCGCTTGGTATTTACAAAATAGATAGATAAAAAGATAATATCTCTCCGACCTATAGGTGTCTTTCGGCATGATAAGAAGATCGTACCAGAGGACCACTCTCCACAAAATCGAACCCGCGCTTATACCCCTCTTCCTCATAGAGTTTAAATAAGTCTGGATGCACATAATCAGCTACCTCGAGATGACGCTTAGTAGGTTGTAGATACTGCCCGATAGTCACAACATCACAGTCATGCTCTCTGAGATCATCGAGTATCTGCAACACTTCATCCTTAGTCTCTCCCAGTCCTACCATAAAGCCAGACTTGGTTCGCTTTCCGTATGCCTTGGTTCTCTTGATTTGCTCGAGGCTACGTACATACTTGGCTTGGGGTCGCACCATACGGTATAAGCGAGACACAGTTTCCATATTATGACTTACTACTTCTTGGCCTCCTTCAATCATGCGCTCTAGCGCTTCCCAATTACCTTTAGTATCTGGAATGAGGGTCTCTATCGTGGTCGTTGGAGAAAGCTCCTTAGTCTGTACTACGGTTTGATACCATATCTCTGCACCTCTATCTTTGAGTTCATCTCTATTGACCGATGTGAGTACGGCATGCTTCACTTGCATGAGCATAATTGCCTCCGCTACCCGTCGTGGTTCATCTTCGTCATACTCTGGTGGTCGACCAGTTTTGACAGCACAAAATGAGCAAGATCTCGTGCAGACATTTCCCAGTATCATGAATGTAGCCGTACCGGCTCCCCAGCACTCGCCCATATTAGGACAATTACCACTCTGACAGATCGTGTGTAGCTGATACTCATCTACAAGTCGTCGCACACGCTTATAATCTTCGCCTATCGGAAGTTTGACTCTGAGCCAATCTGGCTTGCGCACTCGAGCTTCCTTAGATTCCTTAGTTACAACAGGTAATTCTACCACAGGCTAACTTAGTCTGGTTAAATGAATAGTCAAATATATTAAGACTTACTCGTCACTTACAACTTGCGGCGTCCGAACTGATAGGATGCATACAGTTTAGTAAGTATAAATGAATTGCGTATATCTTCTCGCTCGATAAGCAATGGGATCTCTCTCGGAAAGATATCCACCATCAAGCCAACTTCAAATGCCTTAACCTTTTCTTCAAATGCACCTAAGGCCCAATGCAACCCTACCTTCCCGTGGATCCCTAATGTGGGTGTGATATCCGTGATACCCGTAAAAAAATTGGTGCCACCATAGATATTATCAAAATCTAAAAAGTCATCCCTTACTTCATCACTATACTCAAGCGTCTCTAATGTCGGATCGAGCAAATCTGGATCTCGCCTTATGACTCTGAGAAAGTATGGCTTGATGAGACCAAGGCTAGCTCCACCCTCATAGATGATCCCCATTGCTACTCCTTTTCTTCGAGTTTTTTCTGATAAATAACGCTTCTGACCATAGGTGAATCTCAGTGTAAAGAACTGACTGCTCTTCCCAAAAATAAATGGATCTCTCGGGATGCCCTCGATACGCTCACCGAATATCTCTTGGCGATTCTCTCTGGCATCCTTATAAAATCCAAACTCATACGATTGATAGGTGGTCTTATAGTAACTCTTTAGAGTTCCTTTCTTATAGGCAAGGCTGAAGCCCTCGATATGGGGCCTAATCTCAAATAGTCGCTCTGTACTATAGACGACCCCCTTTAAGTTATACTCAATCGGTTTAGGTTGGAATGTAGTCTGACTGAGACCGACACCTGAAATCAACCCCGTTAAAATAAGAGCTACTAAAAAACGTCTTAGCATATACAGTCTAAAATAGAATAATAATACTAACCTTGCTAACTATCCAATGTCTTACAACAAGTCATCAATGAAAGTTGTCATCTGGAGTCATTTTATTTCTCCACGCCTCCAATATGTCTCCCAGTGGCTTGCAGATAGATGGGGAGCAGAGGTGTTCATCAACGCAGAAATACCTGCTCAAGAAGGGATCATGATCCATTATGGCAACAACCACTCAGGGGCATGTGCACTATCTATACCGGATTCGGGATTATTATCTCATAACGGCATCAATCCAATTGATCTTAAGGTCAATAAGACGGGAAGTCACTGCAAGCTATTCTACGATGGAAGCGGTCAATTAGATCTCGATTTTGATTATTTCTCGATGGTCTTCTATCTCATTACTCGATATGAGGAGTACCAAGAGAATGAAACTGATATGCACGGTCGTTGGATCAGCTCGCAGTCTGCGGCAGTGGTTCATAGATTCTTGCAGTATCCCTTGATTGACTTATGGCTCACCCATATAGAGGGCATCATTGAGTCAAAAAGCCCATATCGGTTTAATCGTAGCGGTACAATTCGCTATGTCCCAACGGTTGATGTGGACATCCCATATGCCTATAAGCACAAAGAATGGCGCAATCTTGCTGGTCTTGTAAGAGATACAATACTTGGAGCGCGCACTAAGGTTAACGCACGCCTCGCATACTTACGCAATCATATTGACCCGTATGACACTTATGATTACCTCCTTGAGCAATTACAACCCTTTGCCGAGGCTACATTCTTTTTTCTGTGTACCTACCACAAGCCATTTGATGAAAATCATCTGATCGAAAAGGATGAGTTTAAGCAGTTAGTGCGTCGTATTGCCGTAGCTCATCATATTGGTATACATCCTTCGTACGCTTCTGACAGCACTGTGTCAGCTCTCGCTTCGGAGATAGGCTTACTCGCTTCAATCACTGACCTCAGTATCATCTCAAGTCGACAGCATTTTCTCAAAATGTCGATGCCACAGACTTATCAAGCCCTCATCCGTGCAGGTATCACTAGCGACCATAGCATGATGTATGCAGATCGGATAGGATTTAGAGCATCGACATGCCATCCATTTAGATGGTATGATCTCAGTCAAGAGAGTTCTACTGATCTCATCATACATAGCCCCTGTCTGATGGATGTTACATTGAAAAAATACCTTAAGCTTGGACCTAATGAGACTTTCACTGCAATTGACGATCTCAAAAAATCGATATCTGCTGTTGATGGAACCTTTGAATTCATCTGGCATAACAGCTCATTTTCTGCAGCTCATGGATGGGAAGGTTGGGATAAGGTCTTTGAATATCTGCTAAAGACTTAGATTTGACCTGTACGAAACCATAAGTATCTTATGTCCAATGCCTTATCACCGACTACAACACTCGCTGTTATTGTAGGCTATTTCTTGTTTTTGATAGTCATCTCGATGATCACCTCCAGAGGTGCTAACAATCAGACTTTCTTCACAGCTAACAAGAAATCACCATGGTACCTCGTAGCATTTGGCATGATTGGCACTTCCTTATCAGGTGTTACCTTCATCTCGATCCCTGGTGTAGTTGGAGCAGGGGGCTACAATATGAATCTGTCATACATGCAGATGGTCCTTGGCTATTTGCTGGGCTACTTGGTGATCGCCACGGTGCTCATGCCCTTATACTACAAGCTTAATCTCACTACGATTTATGGTTATCTACGACAGCGATTTGGCGTAGTGTCTTACAAAACTGGTGCATTTTACTTTCTCGTAAGCCGCATTGTTGGCGCATCGTTCCGCTTATTTTTAGTTGCTATTGTATTGCAAAACTTTGTAATGGAGAGCTTAGGCGTCTCTTTTTATACTACCGTAGCTATTACCATCATCTTAATCTGGATCTATACTTATCGAGGAGGGATTAAGACTATAGTATGGACCGATACCATACAGACCAGTTGTATGCTTGGAGCAGTGATCATGACGATATGGGCTATAGGAGGCAGCCTTGACTTGAGCCTCGGTCAGATGTGGGGAGAGATTGCCGATCAGGGTTATACCCAGATGTTCTATTTTGGAGATGGATGGTCAGATCCCAATAATTTCTATAAGCAATTCGTCAGTGGTGCACTCATCGCCATAGTGATGACTGGGTTAGATCAAGATATGATGCAAAAGAACCTCACCTGCAAGACGCTTGGTGATGCGCAGAAAAACATGTTCACCTTCAGTTTCATTCTGATTTTTGCTAATCTATTATTCCTCGTCCTTGGCGGATTGCTATATGTATATAGCATGAAGTCGGGTATAGCTATCCCCGATCGTACCGACCTCATATATCCTGAGATTGCGCTCAATCATCTTGGATCAGGTATAGGGATCATATTTATATTGGGGCTGATAGCTGCAGCTTATAGTAGTGCTGATTCTGCACTGACAGCATTGACAACATCGTTTTGTATCGACTTCTTAGATTTTGAACGAACAGATAGAACTGAGGAGGAGAAGCAGAACTTGAGACTCAAGGTACATGTAGCGTTTTCAATAATGCTGTTCATGGTTATTGCTTCATTTAAGCTATTGAATAATGATGCGATTATCAATCAATTATTTAGGGCGGCGGGATATACTTATGGACCACTTTTGGGTCTCTTCACCTTTGGCATGTTTACTAAAATAAACATTCGTGATAGGTGGGTATGGCTTGTATGCCTCGTAGCACCTCTCCTGACAGTACTTATCGATCTCAACAGCGAAGCACTGCTCGGGGGCTTTAAGTTTGGCTCTATGCTTATTGCATTAAATGGTCTTCTGACATTTATAGGATTGTGGCTATTGTCACTTAATCATCGCATGTCTCCAGTGACATAGTTATTGGATTCTCTATATTCTTATCCTTGCTGATTTTATTTTTTGTTAGCTTAAGGATATGAATCGAAGGATATTTCAAAAAGAACTCGGCGCACTCATAGGTGGTACTATAGTTCTACCACTCGTGGCATGCAAAACGAGTGATGGAACTAAGATAGATGTAAGCACCTACGACATCACTGAGGTCGGAATCGCAACCTTAAGAAAGCTCATCGACGAGAGACAGATCAGCATCAGAGATCTCACTCAGCTCTACCTGGATCGCATCCAAGCTATAGACGTCAATGGACCCGCCCTTAATTCCATCATACATGTCAATGCCAATGCTCTCAAGAGAGCAGAGCAATTAGATAAAGAGCTCGACAAGAAAGGCGCAAGCGCTCTATATGGGATCCCTGTTATACTAAAAGACAACATCGATACGGCAGATATGCCGACTACGGCAGGATCCCGAGTCTTAGACGGGTCATATCCTCCACAAGACGCACATATCACTAAACTACTCAGAGAAGCAGGTGCCGTGATCCTTGCAAAGGCCAATCTATCCGAGTGGGCCAACTTCAGAGGAGAGAACAGCACCAGTGGCTGGAGTGGACTGGGAGGCCTCACTAAGAACCCCTACAAACTCGATCGCAACACCTGTGGATCCAGTGCAGGGTCTGGAGCTGCCGCAGCAGCAAGCCTTTGCGCCGTAGCCATCGGTACCGAAACCAATGGTAGCATTGTATGCCCATCTTCTACTAATGGACTCGTGGGCATCAAGCCCACCGTTGGACTTGTCAGCCGCAGTGGTATCATCCCCATCTCCTCAACGCAAGATACTGCAGGTCCCATGGCTAGAACTGTAGAAGACGCCGCCCTATCTCTTGGAGCGATCGTCGGCAAGGATAATCGAGATGCCGCCTCGCAGGATATACCAACCGTCATCAAAGACTACTCTCCATATCTCAAAACAGACGGACTCAAGGGTAAGAAGATAGCCTACTTCAATATAGAATCGAGGTATACCGAGTCAGATCGCAAGAGTGAAGTGGACCCAATATTCAGTCTCATCCGCCAAGCTATGGACGATATGAAATCCCAGGGAGCAGAGCTCATCGAGATCGACAATATCTCAGAGCCACATGTATTCGGGGATTCATTTGAGATTATGTTATATGAGTACAAGGAAGGACTGAACGCCTACTTCAATAGTCTGGGCGACAATGCCCCTGTAAAAACGATAGACGAACTCATCGAATGGAATCGTCAAGACTCTGTTGAGCTCAAGTATTTTGGTCAAGAACATCTGGAGGCTGCAGCAGATAAAGGTGGTCTGTCCGACACGGCCTATATCAATGCCCGAGAGCGAATGCTTAAGGGTCGACGCCAACTTGGTATCGATCGAGTGATGGATGAGCATGGTCTCGATGCAATCATAGGTCCTACTAACGGCCCTGCATGGAAGACTGACCTCATCAATGGTGATACATTCCTGATAGGTGTATCCTCGCCAGCGGCTCAATCTGGCTATCCAAGCATTACTGTACCTATGGGATATGTTGAAGACTTGCCCGTAGGCATGTCAATATTTGGCAGAGGGTGGTCAGAAGGAACACTTATTGAGATCGCCTATGCCTATGAGCAAGCGACGCTACATCGCAAGCCGCCGCAGTACTTGGCATAAGTATTATAAATTTGAGGACTATTGGCAGTTAGCTGCCTACAATGTGTATCTATGGCTAATAAAATCACAGAATCCTCATCACTCTACCGACACCTTGATAAGATGTCCACGGCAGAACTCCTGTCCAATATCAATCAAGAGGATCAAAAAGTAGCAATAGTAGTACAAGAACAACTACCAGCTATATCAGCTCTGGTTGACGCCGTATATGACAAGATGAAAGATGGAGGCAGACTGTTCTATATTGGTGCAGGAACCAGCGGCAGATTAGGTATCGTAGATGCTTCTGAGTGTCCACCGACATTTGGGGTGCCACATGACTGGGTGATCGGGCTTATGGCTGGAGGTGATGGTGCTATGCGCAAGGCTGTAGAGTTTGCCGAGGACGATCCACATCAAGCATGGAAAGATCTACAAGAGTATCACTTGGATCAAGCCGACATCGTAGTAGGTATCGCCGCTTCTGGGAGTACGCCTTATGTTCTGCATGGACTCCAAGACTGCCGAAAGAAAGGTATCCTCACAGGATCTATTTCCTGTAATCCAGATGCTCCTATTTCTGATGCAGCGGACTATCCAATAGAGGTAGTTGTAGGACCAGAATTTGTCACTGGTAGCACCCGTATGAAAAGCGGAACTGCACAAAAGCTCGTTCTCAATATGCTGACGACATCCGTGATGATTAAGCTCGGTAGGGTCAAAGACAACCGTATGGTAGATATGCAGTTAAGTAATAACAAACTTGTCGATCGAGGTACTAAGATGATCGTAGCAGCAAGCACTTTAGAGTATGACGAGGCCAAGGAACTCTTACTGAAGCATGGCAATGTACGTGAAGCTCTAAATCATATCGCATAGGATGGGCGCACATCACGATCACAGTTCACACGAGATAGATATAGACATCTACGAACGATGCATGTCCCATGTTGATCTGATCAGTTTCGATCATATCAACCATATAGATCCTGATGAGGTCAGCGCTGATCCGTCATCAATCTTCATCAAGAATGTACCCGAGCAATTCGCTAAACAGTTCAGTTATGTCTGCTCTCATTTTCATGAGATTAAAGACACTAACATCTCGCTGCGATTCCAGCCGATCAGTATGACCATGCAGGCCAGACCAAACATCTGGACCGTATTGGGTGGCGAGCGAGAGTATTTTGTATTCGTTAATACTGAGCGCAATAAGAATGGTCTATTACTTGAGGATATCCCATTCAATGCGCAGATTGGTATTATCGCTCATGAGCTGAGCCATATTATCGACTATCATTACAAGACCAACTGGGAGATCGTCAAGACAGGCTTGTGGTATCTCAAAAAGCGTAATCAGGAGCATTACGAAAAAGCAATCGACTATCTGGTGATTAAAAAAGGGTTTGGTCATCAGTTGAGAGACTGGTCCCATTTCGTCCTCAATCATGACGCCCTCACGGATAAGTATAAAAAAACTAAAGAGACCTATTACCTTGATCCCGATGAAATAGATCGCTGCGTAGCCACGATTATGGATTGATTATGTCGGGTATTTTTCAGAAGTACAGTATTAAGAAATTTTACTTAGGGTAAAAATTAGTTCTGAGGGTCTAATAAGTATACCTACAATCGAGCCTGCGAGTATATTAATTCTCGAGGTAAGATGACGAAACGAATCAGATTTTAACCAAATCTCGAGAGAGGCGCTCTAACCAAGCGCCTCGTCTTTTTTTATACTTTCTTGAGGCATTGAGTAAACATTTTTTCTAAGCTCTTTTTTTGAAAGCCTCTACCAATCACCACTATTTTGCTCTGCCGTATTTCGGCATCCTTCCAAGGCCTCTTGTCATCGATGGATAGACGTGATCCTACAGATTGTAATAGCATCTGTTGATCAGAGTGACTCACCCAGATTAGCCCCTTCATACGATAGAGACCCTCTGCCTGAAAAGTCAAAAACCCCAATACTCTCATATGGAGTATGGTATAGTCAAAAGGCTTATCAAATACCAATGTATGCGATACTACCCCATCGGTATGATCATGATGGTGATGTTCATGAGGTTTAGCTATAGGCTGAGAGTTATCAGTTACTCCACTACTATGGTCGAATATGCCCTCATCCAAATCCGCATTGCGTGCAGATTGTTCGATTGATGGATAGTCGTCCTTAGATCCTGTGATGATCTCTGCAATGGGATTCAATCTATTGAGCAATCGCTTCAGCTCAGTGATTCGATCTGTTGAGATCAAGTCGATCTTATTGATTAATAGGACATCGCTGAATGTGATCTGATGTATGGCTTCTTCTGTTGTTCTTAGTTGGTCCTCGACCTGCTCAGCATCTACGAGACAGATGATTCTGTTGAAAGGAAACTGCTTCTTGATACTATAATTACTCAGAAATGGTGCTACCAACCCTCTCGGATCGGCTATTCCTGTAGCCTCGATGATTACTTCATCATACTCATCACGTCGCTCATATAGCGTATTAAGTATATCATAGAGACTATCATTGAGCGTACAGCATAAGCAGCCATTGTTCAATTCTACGATGCCGTCCTCTGCTCTGAGTATTAACTCACTATCGATGCTTTCCTTGCCGTACTCATTTTCTATGATGGCATAATTCCGATCCGGATACTGCTGTAGCATATGGTTGAGAAACGTGGTCTTGCCCGCTCCTAAAAATCCCGTAAGTATCGTTACAGGTCTTGTTGTTTTATCACTCATGCTGGGTTATTAGTTACTGTGGCTACATCATCATCACATCGGCAGTACATCAGATTATAGAGATGTAAACATATCAGAAATATCGCTGGGATGTACTTAGCCATATGCGGTAAAGGATAGAGGTGTGCAGATTCGTTGGCAATGATAAGAGCGAGCATAGTCCAAGACAGGTATAGTCCAAGAGATATCCATCTCGATGTAGTCGATCTGGTCGTCGCACGAATGGCCACAAAGGTGACTAATAAAAAAAGATAATCTATGGCTCGCCACCAGATAGGGCTGATCTCAGCGCAGCTTAATGAGCCCGTTACCTGGACAACAAACAGCATAGGCGTCAATAGGCAATGTATAATACATAAGCTACTTGCCGCCGCACCCAAGTAATCCGAATTAAACATTGATATTGACCTGAAATTTGAATCTCCTATCATTCTACCACTGTTGCTTGTGAGAGTATATAGTTAAAGTGATTTATATCTGACTTGTTTAATTGTAGGCGGCCTTTGACTCGTACTCTCTGATCCGTCTGTATACCTCGTAGTTTCTGATCTAAATCCAACTCCACGATGGAATCAGGCCCTGCTGCGCCACAGAAAAAACAAGCAGCATAAGGAAATTTTGAAAGGACAAAAAAATTATCATCTATGTCAATCACAATCAAATAACCCTCTACAATAACATCCTGTTGCTCATAAAGCTTTATGAAGTCGCCAAAGCTTGGTATCAGCCAATAGGTATCAGACTCATCAAGATACTGTTCCTCAAAGTTAACATCACCAAGTATATCCCAGGATAGGTCCAACTGACTACTCCCACTAATAGAGATGGACATCCAGACAACCATTATTAGCAATGATGATCTAAAGCATTTAGAAAACAAAGAACTAAACCTTACTGCGCCCGCTGCATTCATTCTCATTGCACAAAAATGTAAATTTTATGCAACTTTGTAGCATTTGTTAATTGGACTGAATTTGTATCCTAACGGATGTTGTCACTAAATACTATGATCAACTGGTTAATGATCTACAGTCCTTCTTTCCCTTTTCGGACTGGGTCAATATAGATGCACTTTATTTTCTCACGGTAAGCATTGCTTAGGAGTTTCAGAACAGATAGATTTTCTCCTTCGATTATAATGTTTTCAGATTTATCTGGATTGACACTTCTATCTGGATCATAGACTAAGGTAGCATCAGTAGGAGTGAATGCTTCTCTTTTTGCTTTAGATTTTCCAAACCATCTAAATTAAATTATATAACCTACTGTAAATCAGCCTTATATATCCTTTTATACGGATAGATACGGAACAGTTCAGTTTATAATCGGATAGATACTCCGTGGCTTGTAACTCAACTTGGAAAGCTTACTAAACATCACCTCTTTTAAAGAAAGACTACTTGGCGGTGGCTCTCCTCAAGCGGTCATTAATGGCAATGCCAAGATCTTGTTCTGGTAGCAACTTGACCTCGATACGAGTCAGCGTCAATTGATCCAACTCTCGCATAAAGCTGAATAGATTCCTCGCAGCTTCAGCATAATCTCTGCTTGGTGAGAGCTCTAACTGTTTACTGCCTATCCCAAGGCTTACAGGTTCGCCAAACGTGATAAAGCCTGTGTGTTCTGCACCTTGGCTATATTGATGAACAATAGAGATCGGAATCGTCGGCGCATAGTGGCTCTTGAGCATACCTGGTGCAGCCGGATTACTGGTTGAGTATGCCTTAACTGCTATATCAGGGATATAACTCCTGATCTGCTCGACTGACATACCACCTTTGCGATAGATCATTGGGGTCCCATCTACCATGCCTATGATGGTGGATTCTAATCCTACGGTACAGAGTCCTCCATCCAGTATGTAGGGAATCTTATCACCTAACTGATTAGAGACATGCTCTGCCGATGTTGGACTGATATACCCAAATGGATTTGCGCTTGGCGCAGCAAGAGGATAGTCCAGCTTAGCCAGCAGTCTCAGGGTGAGCGGATGACTCGGTATGCGTACGGCGACGTGCCTTAATGCAGAGGTAGTCAGATCAGGGACTATGTTTTTCTTCTCCAAGAGTACCGTTAATGGACCGGGCATATGATCGGTCATAATCTCTTGAAACACGTCTGGTATACCTTGTACATAATCCCCTACTCGATCAAGATCAGATGTATGTATGATCAATGGATCAAAGGAAGGTCTTTGCTTGACTGCATATATCTGGGAAGCCGCCTTGGGATCGAGTGCATTGGCGGCAAGCCCATATACTGTCTCGGTTGGCATACCTACTACTTGGCCTGCATTGAGTAGTTCAATAGCCTTATCTATGTCTGTACCTATGAGAGCCACTGAGGATTAAAATCTCGGGTTAACGATATTATTGTTTTGTGAGCCGAATCTATAATTAAATCCAAAGAAACTGAAATAGCTGAAATTGGTATCCAACTGTCTGTTCTGAAGAATGATATCCTGATCGGACACGTCTCCTTTGGCAATATTGATTCGATCACTAACGAAGGAGATGAATCCCCCAAACTCTAAACTCAAGCCTTTGACTATGTTGAGCTCGATATTGGGATTGAAGGACAGACTATAGAGACTTGCATCATGTAAGAACTGATCGAACTCTACGTCAAATGATAGGGTTCCCCATTCTTGATTCTGATTAAACTCTATATCAACTCCATGTTGCCATCGAGTCTCCTCGAGACGATCAAAGATGGTTACCTCAGTATAGTTGTTGTGTCGCACCCCATTAGAATATCGCACTGTAAATCGTCGAGTGCTATTATCACTGTAAGGATATATATTGTACTCTACAGCTGCCCTGGTCGACAGCTCCAAGTCTACATTGCCAAATGTTGATGACCCTCCAAATCCTGTAAAACCATAAGACCAATGATCATCAATACTCCATACATGTCTCACAAAGGCTCCTAATCTTCTATTAAAACTCTCGACAACCTCACCATCGGAGAGTGTGAATTGTGATTCATCATAATTGTACCAAGTCCAGATATTGGTTTTGGTTTCCTTCCTTATGCGTGATGCGGCTATGTTAGTAAAGAAGCCCTGCTGATTAAAGCTCGACTCTCCACTGACGTTCAGGCTCAAGCCAAGTTCAAATGACCAATAGTTCCAGGGGTCTTTAGCGATACTGTCTGACGATACAGAATCTCGAGGAGCATCCACCTCATAGCTGATCTTATCAACAAGGTCTGATTGCAACAGGAGCGGTAAGACACCTCGTTTCACCGTCTGAACAAACTGTTTTTGTCGTTCTAAATCCGAGATATTCGCTTCTCGAAAATAGATGATCGTATCGGCAGGAATCCCAAAATCTACCCTATAGATAAATGCACACTGCACCTCTCGAGCTCCTGCGCTCGCATTTTGATCTGTGACAAGTATATGTACATCTGCCGCCTGCCGATCAAAGACGTAATCGATGTAGGTTACCTCTTGCTTAAGGAATTGCTCAAAACATTCATTGGACTGACAGTCCACAAATACGCTGGGAACATCTACTTTCTGAGCGGTAATACTGGATATGGAAAATAGCAAGAATGTTAAAAGTAGAAATCTGGGCATTGGTATTATTACGGTGCATAATTAGCCCTTTTAATAGGCACTAATGTTTACGATCATAGCATTAACGGCATATTAACATCAACAGTTATATGAGAGACCATAATCCTCTATTAACACATACGATCAAATACACTTTAAAGGATAAAACAAACTTCAGCCCGCTTTACTCCTCTCATTTAATAGGATCTCAGAAAACTCAAATCAGCTTAAAATCCGAGCTTTAGGAGCTATATTAGTGACAAAATGATCAGAACGTGAGACGAATTTTACTTCTTGCCGTAATTGCTATAGTACTCTGTAGCCATGATATGTTTCTCAAGCCCCGAGGTTACTATCTCTCTGTGAATACTGAGGCTATAATAGCTCTCTATAATGGGACATGGGATCGTAGTGATAATGTCATAGATCGTAATCGTATGATCGATGTCAGTATTGTCGGCAACGGCACCCGGACTCGGATGGATTCGACCGCATGGACTGAGGAAAATAAAGCTACCCTACTCCACTTTACGACAGGAGATGAGGGTACCTACGTAGCTGGTGTATCTACCTATGCTAAAAATATAGAGATGGAGGCTCAGGCTTTTAATGATTATCTCGAGCATGATGGCGTGCTTGATATGTTGCAGTGGCGTAAAGACAATGATGCCATCAATGAGCCCGCTGTCGAAAAATACTCTAAGCACGTCAAAACCATATTTCAGGTAGGCGATGCATGGACGACCGATTGGAATACTAATTTGGGATATCCTATAGAATTTATCCCGCTCAACAATCCCTATAAGGTTGATGTAGATTACGACATCCGATTTGTCTTACTGAGAGATGGCAAGCCACTGCCTAACCAACTGGTATATATCGGCACACCCCAACATCACAGCCATGACCACACTGAAGATCATGACGATGAGGACCATCATCACCATGCAGCTAAACAGTTAGAGACCGATGACAATGGTATACTATCTTACAAGGTAGAAGAAGAGGGCATCCACTATCTACGGACTATACATATGACCCAATCTGATGAGCCAGGCTTAACCCATGAGTCTAACTGGGCAACATTGAGCTTTGAGATAGGTCATGGGCACGTCCATGATCCTACTCAGAATAGAAAGCATATCTGGATGACGCTTGGAGGAATACTTCTGCTTTCCCTGATATTCTACATATATCAGAAGGCAACAAGCTAATCTTCACCTCTATTAGGGCACCGTCATCTTATCTTGATAGCTCCCAGAAGGAGTATCCATACGTACCGTATAGACTCCTGAATCGAGTTTATGCGTGTTGATACGCTTATAGTGATCACCGTGATCCTGATAGCTATATCTGGCACTTGGAGTAATCTTCATCCCACTATTATCATAGATGTCGATAACTACCGTAGTCGCTTCTGGTAGATAGATCCTGAGGGTTTGAATGTCTGAACCCGCCAGATCAAAAACCTCTATTGACTCGCTTGGTCGTATGCTACGTTTTAAATACTCCTCGTCAGACTTATCGTCTATCATGGCAATCGATGGATCAGGACAACCCTCAATATCTGCTGTGAGTTCACTCCCTAATGTCACCTCAAAGCCTGAATTCAATATGATCTCCATACCGGCTCTATAATTCACTTCATTTTGATTCAATACACTCCCGTTTGACATGAGCGCTTTGATAGCGTGATATTCATTTTTAGCGATGCCATCCTCATAGATAAATAAGGTGTCAATAGCACAATCCAATTCTTCGGCAGTATATCCTATACACTGACATCTATCATCAAACTGATCATTGAACGTGGATACATCCCCATCGTCACATATAGCACCTCGATCCTGACATAGCCCTACATCAAATGTAATCTTGCTGATCCCCCGACATTCTGAAGTCGGGATAACATCAGTGAATAGCACGTATCTCGCAGATACCAGTCCAAAGTCTGGACCACTAAATCCTGTATAGTTATCATCGCCAGTGGCATCATCCCAATTATAAAATCCAAGAAAAAACCATTCTGCCCCATCAACTGAATAATGCACAGCGACATTGCCAAATCCTAAGTTTGTGGCACCTTCTACATTGTAGTTCCATACGTGAGTCTGGCCAAGCAGATATTCATTACCCAGATCATAATGTATCCAATGATAATCCGAACCAGACAAATCAGATACATATGGGCTCGGTGACGCTTGACAACTCAGCCAAGCGTCAGACTCATTATTACTGATTTGATCGGCTACTTCGCAGTAATCGTACGTGATGATATCTGCAGCGGGATCGTCACAATCCATCATAGGTGTACATGGTGTCCCTACACAATCACAATTATTATCAATCTGATCATTTGCAGTTAGTGGATCTCCGTCATCACATGCTGTACCTACTGCTACACATAATAGAGGGTCATCATAGTTATAGATGTTAACCGGTGCTATCCGATGCCATCGATCATCACTATGTTGAGGTCCATTCCAAAATACCGTGAATCGATTACCATAATTTGGGTTCTTGTGGATCACTTCAAAGTAATATAACCGTCCAGTGCTTAGACTCAGATTACTGATAGTCTGCACGCCACTACGGACATCCTCTTCCTCATGTTCATAAACCTCCATGTAAAATCGATTGGTGAATATACTATCCGTGATACCGATATTGTTGTGGACTCTATTAATCCTAAATGTGGTCTCTCCTACTCCTGTGATATTAAAATCATAATCGCCACTCTCTGGTACTTGTAGAAATCCTTTCATCAACAGACCAGTTTCTTCTAAATCATCCTCCCAAAAGGCGTTAAGTCCTCCGATATGTACGAACATCTGATCTGGTCCGGCAGGATAGTTAGGATGTATGTATAGATCCAAGAGAGGGGCTCTTGGTATATTGTCATATACGTATGTCTCCAACTGACCTCTTGTCCCTACATTGAGTGCAGCTGACACTTGTGGCGTACCTGAGCAATTACAGTAGCCGTCCTCCTGATCATTGATGGTAGCAGGATTGCCGTCATCACAAGCAGTTCCTTGCGGTAGGCAGATCGGATCACATACATCATATAGAAACGGAGAACTCACAATCTGCCATGCAGAATCCTGTCCTCCAGGAAGGTCCCAGAACAAGGCAGCACAATCTCCGCCCGTACGCTCAAAATGCTGTAACTCAAAATAATAGTGTGTCCCAGCCACCAAGTGAATTGGTGCAGAAGTCTGACTGGCATATGCCGAATGATTATTTTCCTCGGTATAGCCTGGCGCAAATGCCGTTGTGTCGGTATAATCAGGATATTGATCATTGCTACTTATGAATAGATTGACCACATCATCACCTGTAATATTAAACAGATAGGTACCTGTTACATCTGGATTGATAAAACCCTTTACCAGAGAACTATAGCGGTTGTCATAGTTGCATTGTGTAGAGGTAGAGTTGAGAACCATGACTTGATCAGGCCCATTGGGATAGGTATCATCATATATGAGATTTTCGATGCCAAAGAGCGGCGTGTCATTTTCCCAGATCAACCAAGATACTTGGCCTTGCTCCCCGACACACTGAGCGCTCATGAGTCGTGGTATCACGAGTAGAGCTGCAATAAGGCTTATGTTTTTGATCATTTTTAGAAGGTTGATGCGTAATTAAAAATTGAATAATCCTAAGCTTCCCGGTGTGTCAAAGTTTCCAATGTTAGGAAGGATATAGCTGAGATCATTAGGTGATACACCAAACCAAAGTGCCAGCTCAGCATACATCTGATCACTCGCTATCTGCGGTATGAATCGTCCTCGATTATCAATATTGAGCGGGTTGTCCTCCCGCAGTTCCGGGTAGTCCCCATAAACACGTCCTCCGTTGACAGCGCCACCAAGCATCAACATATTGCCTCCCCAGGCATGATCGGAACCACCAGTATTAGACGTCAGCGTCCTGCCAAAGTCCGATATCGTCATAATCGTAACTTGATCTCTCAATCCGAGCTCTCCTAAGGCCGTATAGAGATCATCCAATGCTCGATCCAATTGGGACAACTTAACATCTTGTGCTTGTATCACCTCATCATGATGATCCCAACCGCCAAAGACTGTGAAAAATATCTGTCGATTGGCTCCGAGTAGGTTTTGGACGCTGATGATATCAGATATCATCCTCATATCCTGCGACAATCCAAAAGCATCGAACTCATGAGCGAATCCTGGTCTCCTGTTAATCGCAGATTCAAACACCTCTAAACTGTTATATGTCTGCTGTGTCAGGTCTCCATAGGTGCTCTGAAAGATGTTGGCATATGTCTGCTCCACTATATTTTGCACTGACTGATTGCGCAGTTCTGATAAACTGCCAGATGTAGGCCACCACGGTCTAAAATCTTGGATTCCGATATCTTCTACCTGATTGCCGACTGCATACTCTACAACCTCATTACCGGCTTGAAATCTATTACGGCCTGCCAGAGAGATATTCATAGAGACTTCATCGATGGTATTCATATCTTGCAGGATATCTGCCATACGTCCCGCAACTCCTACAGCACTGCGGTCCTGGGGTACAGAAGTCTGCCATTGCATGATCTGATCGGCATGACTATAGAGTCCTAATGGTAGACGTGTCCCTCCATTATAAAGCTCGTTAACCGAGTTGACCGGTTCAATCAGGGTGCCGATATTACTTAATAGCGCCAAGTCTCCGCTGTCAAATCTATTCTTGCATTGTACCAACTGTGGATGGAGAGCAAACTCTCGACCAGTGGTATGATCTGTAATACTTGTAGCAGTTAAGTCTCCACGATCGAGCGCTAAGTCTCCTCTGAAGTCATTGTATAAATCATACTGACTCTGATCATAAGGGATCAACATATTGTGAGAGTCTGCACCTCCTGCCAAGAGTATGCAGATGATAGCTTTGTATTCTCCTTCTGCTCCGATGATATGGGGTCTCGCAGCAACCGTATTAATCATACCCAGTTGGAGCGCAGAATTCATTAAGGTCATAGACCCCATAGCAGCACAACCCGCTTGGCCTAAGAATGATCGTCGTGATATTTTTCGTTTTGCCATTGTTTCTTGGTATTTATCGGTTGACGAGATAATCTGGTGACGCCATGATCAACAGTACAGCGAATCGCACTTTTGCTTGAGCATTATCTTCAGCATCACCAAATTCTAAATCAAATCCTCGGACAGCATCGGTAATTATGTCTATGGTCACTTCGCTGAGCTTGCCATGGGCTAAGATGAGATTGAGACGCTCAACCAACTGAGGTACAAGTGCGTCATCTGCTAATGCAAGCTCATCACCAAATTCTAAATTGGTGCGATAGCTATCTAACTCTACCTCAGGTTCATTTTCATAGAGTTGCCATACGGTGGCGTATCTCTCATTAATCAACCAGTCTGTTAATCCATTGAGATAACCGGCTATACTTTGCGCATTGGCTATTTGAAATTCTGGGGCAACTCTGTTCGCCTCATCTATGGCACCTATTGGCTGAAAATCTGATTGAAAAAAGTTGAACACACTCGGTGAACTCAGTGGGGTCTGTTCTATTAAGTCATATACAGGAAACAAAACATTGCGATACCGCCCCCCTGTGGATGCTCCATCAAATGCCTTACCAATCTGAACATATCTGACAAATGGTTCTCGGAGCTTGCCAGCATCACTGGCATCACTATAGGCACAAGTACGGGCCTCATCATCAAGCAAGATGGCTTTGATCACAGATTGGAGATCACCTCGCTCTGTCCCAAATGGACCGTCGCCATTGAAAGCGTCTGCCACTCTGGATACATACGCAGGACTAGGATTAGATGTTACGAACCGCTGGATTAAAAACTGCCCAACGAATGGTCCAACATTATCGTGATTAAAGAGATGATCCAGTGCGTCTCTGACATCGTCATAAGCCCAATTGCCTCCCGATCGATCAGGGATGGCAAAACCATTCAGCAGATACTTAGGTCCTCGCTCGTGGCGCTCCTCATAGATCTGCATAGGCTGAAAATAAGTCGTGTTGAATTCGCCGGGTCCCCTATTAAAATTTGTATTATCTCCATATGAAAATCCCGTAAAGACTTTAGCTAATTCAGCTATGTCTGCATTATCATAAGTTGGGATATCGTCTCCTTGGTCATCCTTTTTACGAGTTCCGTCATTATTCAACTCAAAGAGTCCAATTGAAAATAGCTGCATGACCTCACGAGCATAATTTTCATCTGGAAAGGTGAACTGCACATCGAGCGTATCAAATGGGTAAGGGGTATTATAATCTATATCATAGATCGTATCTGTTCGAGAATTATTCATATAGGTCAGATATTCGCCCATGCCTGAGTGATAGGTAACTGAATCCAGCAAGGTCCTATAATTGCCAAATGAGTTGTTGAGCAACATGTCATAGTATGTTGACAAGGCATATGGTCTGTTGCCCAATCCTGAAAATCGTGATACAACAAATAGCTCACTTAGCGCAAAAGCCATCCGTTGTCTCAACTCATCCTCATTGCTGAAGTGGTAGTTCCACCATGCGTCATTAAAAAACCATAGAAATGGTCCGCCATCAGGTTCACCTCGACCAGCGTTTTTCTCTGCAGTGATCCTAATCAATTCATTAGTCAGTCTATCACCAACAGGAACTTGAAACTGCTCGTCTATCCAATCCTCCAAACCTAAAGCTTGCACCGCCTCGATGTCCTCGAAGCTAGCCCCAAAAGTAGATTGAGATAAAAATCGTGAGGCGGCATTGAGGTTTGGAGCAAATCCTTTGGTCGAAAGTGTATTCGAGGAGCTACCCTCTACTGACTCATCACTGCTCGTAACGACTATACCATCATTGATTCCTTTTCCGAGGGTGATCGTCTGTGCATGCGCACCTATAGCAATCAGTATGAGCAGAACGTAGATAATAGATTTATTCATGGTCTTACGGGTAATACTTATATGACCAATAATCTTACCATATCCCTAATAGGTATGAGGCTTTTTATGGTCGTCAAGTGAGTTATTTTCTAATTTGTCCTGGGAGTTTGATGCTTCTTTTAGGATCTGTGTCTAAAAGTATCTCCGTTAAACAAAGTTGAAGTGATGGTATACCCGAATTGTGTAAGGCGTGAAACCACGATATTATATAGAATGGTGTGGATTATCTAGATTAGAGTGGGCTACAAGATTGCTGTGCGTAAATTGTATCTGAGTTTGAGTTGTTTTATTCGAATCGATATAAATGTCGCTCTTGTCATCTGCCTTGTATACGTTTTAGCCAGATTTGCAGGTTTTCTGTGATCCTTTCTTCCTCCCCTTTTCTCTTAAAAAATCGCTGATCGTCTAAGGCCATCATTTGATTAGCATATTGTACGGCTCCAACAAAATCGTTCAGTTTAGCCAGTGTCTTAGCCATAGTCCAATAAAGATGACCTTGGACATAATCACGAGGATATAAGCCCTCCTTCCATTGGGTAGTGCCATCCATAATCTCCTCTCCCATCGATAACCACTCTTTGGCGAGATCATATTCTGCGTTCAGGTCAAGCAGGTGTTCTGCCCCTTGAATTAAAGGAACCCATTTGATATACTCTTCTTGTGCCTGTGTTCTTTCCATCACTTCATCTTTGAATGCTTTGAGATAATGAGTGCCAACCTCAAAAGAAACTTCTATATGTTCCCAAAACATGCTTACCTCTCCAAATTCAAAGCCATGCTGTCTGATGTCATAACACAATCTTTCGTGATATATGGGCGAGACCCTCGGCAGAACATCTAATCGTAATGCGTCTTCGCTTGGATCATGACGAAAGGCACCCCACTGTTTATGGACTTTGTTGAATATGATCGTCCATTTTTTGTTCGCTCGCGGGATGATAAATAAGGCGTACTTGCCAGCCGCCAACTCATGTCCCTCTATGCTTACATCCGAATCAAACTCTATGGTCGTCGCATCGTTGGCCCCGGCCCGCCACACCTCGTCATAGCGGACAAGATCACCCCATATTATTCGATTATTGACAGCCGGACTACCATGAGTAATGCTGATCTGAGTATATCCAACTTTCTGACTTACAGCTTTATCCGGACTCGTTCGAGGAATGATGCCTATTTGATATTGTGCTGAAACCATATCAACGAAGCATAAAGTGAATAAGAATACTCCAGCGACATATCTGATCATACAACTGATAATTTAATCTCTTACCGTAACGAGTTAAATATAAACCCTTATTTACTTTCGAAGTAGCCTATGATGTAATGGTGATTTTACTAATTCTATCCTTAACTTAATCCATCAAACAAGATATATGACGCTCGCAGAAGGAATACAACTTGTCGGTGAGGATCAACTGTCACTTTTTGCTTTACCGATTTTCTTATTAGTTATTATTGGAGAAGCGTGGATCAGCAAGCACGAAGAAAAAAATCTATATGAGCGCAAAGATTTCATTTCGTCTATGTGGATGCTCTTTCTTACGGCAGTTGTAGAGTTTATCCCTAAGGCCCTCGCCTTGATGGCATTTTTTTACCTGCATTCTATATCACCACTTGCGGATATAGTAGGTCGTCAGTGGTGGGCATGGATTGTACTGTTTTTTTTAGATGACTTTTCTTACTACTGGTTTCATCGGACGAATCATGAGGTACGTCTTTTCTGGGCGGGTCATGTACCTCATCACTCCTCACAACGTATGAATTATGGTACAGCCCTAAGACAAGGTGTAGGCGAGCGAGTTCATAAGTATCTCTTCTGGTTGTGGCTGCCACTGTTAGGTTTCGATGCGCTCATGATATTTGTGGTCATGTCTGTTAATCTGATCTATCAATTTTGGGTTCATACCGAGTTGGTTGATCGCATGCCTGCTTGGTTTGAGTATATCTTTAATACGCCGTCACACCATCGTGTACATCATGCTTCTAATATCAGATACCTAGATTGTAATCATGCTGGAGTCTTTATCCTATGGGATCGCATATTTGGCACCTTTTCACCAGAGTTAGCCGCAGAGCCCGTCACCTATGGATTAACTACTAACATTGACACATTCCATCCTATCAAGGTTGCTGGACATGAGTATGCCGCAATCTGGAAGGATGTGATAAGAGCGGACAGATGGTCCGATAAGTTGAATTATATATTCAGATCACCCGGCTGGAGTCATGATGGTAAGGATCGTCGAGCGAAAGTATTGAGAGAGGAGATGGGTGTGGAGTTGTAATCAAACATTTTTTCCAAACAATTGTAGCTTTAATACATGAAGTATCTGCTATTCATACTATGTGCCTTGACACTATCAGAAGTCCAAGCACAACAGCCACTCATCGAGCAAGCCAGTGAGCTATATGAAGTAATGACACGATTTCGTGCCGACAATGGTAGTTTAAATCGCTTTTACTACATGCCAAACAGTCCCGAGCGTAGAGCACGCTTTATGGAGTTTTATGATAGCTATCTATCAGAATTGGATAGTTATGATTTTGATCAACTCTCACAAGGCGGTAAGGTAGATTACCTTCTATTTAAGCGTGATCTGGAGAATGGACTTAAAAATCTCAATCAACAGAATCAGGAATATGCCTCAATCAAGACTTGGGTATCACCTGGAGAGGCAATTTATCCAATCGAGCAACAGCGCCGCCGAGGATATAAGCTTGATGCACAGGCAACGGCACAGTCGCTCAATATTATATATGAAGCCATCTCTGCATCTCGTACCTCACTAAATAACAGCGAACCATTCTTGACACCTTCATTGGCTAAAAGAGCTAAACAAACCATACTGAATCAGGTCGAAGGGCTTGAAAGCATTTATGAATTTTACAATGGTTATGATCCACAATTTTCCTGGTGGGTAACTAAGCCCTATAATGCCTTACACAAAGAGATGAGTGCTTATGCACAAGTGTTTGAACAAAAGATCGATCCTAAATCCCAAATCGAAGATGATGGTAGCGGTATACTCGGTGTACCTATAGGAGCGAGTGCGATACAAGAACTGCTCAGCTACGAGATGATCCCATACACGCCACAAGAGTTAATCGCCATCGCCGAACAAGAATTCAAGTGGTGTGATACACAACTCCTACAGGCAAGCGCTGAGATGGGGTATGGAGATGACTGGAGAGCTGCACAGGAGGCCGTCAAGCAAACCAGGGTTGATGTCAGCGAACAGCCTGAGGCGATGCTGGAGCTATACCATCAGTCTATCGCATTTCTGAAAGATTATGACCTGCTCACTATACCCCCTCTTGCTGAAGAAACTTGGCGCATGACGATGTTATCGCCAGAGCGCCAGCGGATCGCTCCATTCTTTCTTGGTGGCGAGGTGCTACAGATCGCTTATCCAACGGATGACATGACTCACGCAGAGAAAATGATGAGTATGCGAGGTAATAATCCGCACTTCAATCGTGCCACAGTACATCATGAGTTAATCGCTGGGCATCACCTCCAGCAGTTCGTCAATAGACGTAACAAGGTATACCGCAGTTTTAGGACACCGTTTTGGACTGAGGGCTGGGCGCTCTATTGGGAGTTACTGCTATGGGATATGGACTTCCCCCGAGGACCAGAAGATCGCATCGGTATGCTATTCTGGCGTATGCACCGGTGTGCGAGAATCATTTTCTCTCTCAACTATCACTTAGGTAACTGGACTCCACAGGAGTGTATAGACTTCCTCGTAGATCGAGTAGGTTTTGAGCGGGCTAATGCCGAAGGAGAGGTAAGAAGATCCTTTACCGCTGGATATGGGCCACTCTATCAATTAGCCTATATGACAGGAGGGTTGCAGTTCGTGGCACTCAAGCGAGAGCTTGTGGACTCTGGTCAGATGAGTTATAAGGAGTTTCATGACGCTGTGCTCTCTCAAAATGCTATGCCTATAGAGATGGTAAGAGCACTACTGACTGATCAAGACCTAACAAAAAGCTTCAAGAGCAACTGGCGGTTCTATCAGATCAAGTAGTGATGTTATTAAGAGCGGGATAGTTATAAATTGATCAATTCTATCCCATTAGAGAGTTCTACATTGATGATCTCTCCTTGTATATGTGTCTTATCATAGTATGCTGTAAGTATATGTTGTAGATATGACTGCATCGTCTTATCCTCTCCGAGTATCAATACGCTCCCTCCAAATCCACCGCCCATCATACGAGCGCCGTATATGCCCTCTTGAGTGTTTGCTATATCTACGAGTATATCAATCTCCGGCAGGCTGACCTGATACTGCTGACTCAATCCATGATGAGTCGATTGTAGGCAGGTTCCGATGGATTTGATATCATTGTGGAGTAAGTATTCAGCTACTTGATGCACTCTTTTATTCTCTTCGTAGACATACTTAATCTTAGAAAAGTCTGCCTCATCAAGTACGTCACGCAGTCCTGCTAAATGATGGATTGTCATATCACTTAATCGATCTATATTTGGATATTTCGCCTGCAGTTGACTTAGTGCTCGCTCACAGACTCGTCTGCGATCATTATAGGCATCCGAGGTGGAGAAGTCATGCGGAATATTAGAATTAATCAATGAGAAACTCGCGCCTTCTAATTGTATCGGGATCATGGTCTTAGTCAGTGTGAGACAATCCAACTTGATGGCATAACCCTTCTCGGAAAAGAGGATCGCATATTGATCCATAAGACCACCTTTGGCTCCTACGAGATGCTCTGCCTGTTGGGATAGTAAGGCGATTTTCTCTTTAGACAATTGCAAATCATTCAACTCCGACAGCGCATATATACAGCCGCTACTCAGTGCTGTCGAAGACGACATACCCGCACCCATCGGTATATCTCCACCAAAAACAATATGGCATGGAGGCAGTATATAATCCGCCCTACGTAAGATGATGAATACCGCTTCGATATATCTTTCCCATCCTGTGGTCAAAGTATCATTGTCCGTATCAAGCACTATCTGCTGATCAAGATTATAAGCTTGAATCTTATGTTGCGCCTCCTGACTCTTGGATGCGACAAAATAGGTATAGCGATTTATAGCACTCGGGAGTACATAACCTAATCCATAATCCGTATGCTCGCCGATGATATTGATCCTTCCCGGTGCCCTAAGAGACACTTCTGGCGAACCAAATTGGCTGATGAAGTATGTTTTTATGGCGCTAAATACTGGAGTCCTCATAATATGCTCATCAATGACAATGCAGACCAAAATAGGATTTATCCCATAGAGGCGGCACTAACTCTGCGGATCTAAATCACTTACTTCCACGTATGATACTTCGGTATCATTAAATCATAAGGACTCAACTGTCCATTATACAGATATCTTTGTGGTACAAAACGTAGTTAGATATGCGATTTAGTGAATTCAACCTCAATAAAGGTCTATTTCAAGCTCTGGATGATCTGGGATTTGAAGAAGCCACTCATATCCAAGCGGCCAGTTTCAGTACAATTATGTCTGGCAGGGACGTAATAGGGATCGCTCAGACGGGTACTGGTAAGACCATAGCATTTCTATTGCCACTACTACGTCTTTGGAAATTCCGAAAGGATCGCCACCCACAGATCATCATCGTAGTGCCCACTCGTGAGCTGGTCGCACAAGTCGTAGAAGCCGCCCAGTCTCTCACTACCTATATGAACGTACAGACCGTAGGTGTCTATGGTGGAGCAAATATCCGCAATCAAGTAGCAGAGGTTGAGAGTGGTCTTGATGTATTAGTCGGCACACCAGGTCGTCTGATGGATCTTGCACTCAAAGGAGCACTCAACTTAAAATATTGCAAAAAGCTCGTGATTGACGAAGTTGATGAGATGCTCAATCTGGGATTCAGACATCAACTAACGATGCTATTGGATCTGCTACCAGACAAGAGACAGAATCTGCTCTTTTCAGCAACTATGACCGAAGAGGTACATGATCTCATTCAGTCATTTTTCAATGTGCCAGAAGTTATAGAGGCGGCACCATCAGGTACTCCACTGGAAAACATCACTCAATTAGGCTATAACATCCCTAACTTCAAGAGTAAACTCAGCTTGTTTAAACTGATCATGGCAGATGAGACCACCTTCAATCGTGTGATGATATTCACTGCCACTAAGAAGCTGGCAGACATCCTCTATGAAGCGATGAAAATCACACATGAAGATCAGATAGGTATCATTCACTCCAATAAGTCTCAAAATCAACGATTCAACAGTGTCAATGCATTCAAGGCAGGGGAGATTCGCATACTCATAGCGACAGATATCATCTCAAGAGGTATAGACATTGATAATGTCAGTCACGTCATCAACTTTGATATGCCTGACAACCCTGAGAAATATATGCACCGCATCGGACGTACAGGTAGAGCAGAGGAAAAAGGAACGGCCATCAGTTTCATCAGTGAAGCAGATCTCGAGGTACAAAAACAGATTGAAACCTTGATGAATCAGGAGATCAACATATTAGATCTACCTGAAGGTGTAGAGCTTACCGACGAATTGATCCCGTACGAGTTCCCGGAGATCAAGATGAAGAATCAGCTCACCAAGGCGCCCACCATCGCTAAAAACCTCAAAGGAGACGCCGTCAAACAAACTAAGACGAATAATAAAAAAGTCTTGACTCGTAAAGCTAAGATCAAGGCTAAGCGCGCCAAGAAGATGAAGAAATGGTAGATTAGATCAGTTGCCTTATTCCGGCAACTTAAATACTCTTGCAAAATATCCAGTCAGCTCATCAAGTGCTACTCTCGTATCTTCTGGCTCAATGCCCGACAATACTCTTGATAAGCGTTTCTTATACTCCAGTTGCATGGCTCGTCCGATCTGTATCCGTTGTGCTTGAGGACTACCAGCACCATGCATGCTCTCAGTAAGATACCCTACGGCATTACGACCCAGTGTCATATTCTCTATGAGTCTGAGCATCTTCATCCGATCTTCTACAGGTACGTTGTCCTTTGCCTTCATATACTTACGGACGAGATCACCGATTTCTGGATGGTTGAGATCTTTCTCCGATGGCATAGTAACCATGATACCTCCAGCCAGATCCTGCGATAGGCGCGCTATCTCATAAGGTAGCTTAGTCACATGGTGTTTGCAGACATTGGAGATCATATCATCACAGAGGTAGCATCCCGAGGCTGTCGCATAACCTTGATATGACGATGCCACACCGGTGGCGTAAATCGTCTCGTTGAGGTGAGTCATCTCGACTAACTTATCCTTGATGTGAGAGGCTCGTGGTACACCATTCATATCCGCTATGGATGCTGCAGCGCCGATCAATACATCTCCTACTCCACTCTTGCAGACATAACTCCGTCGATGGTAAGCCGTAAATCGCTCAACTAACATCGCCGCATAATCATACTCCCCATCCATAAATATCAGCTCATGGGGAATAAAAACACGGTCAAACACCACCATAGCTTCTTGTCCTCCGTATAGATTATTACCTTGATCTATACTTCCTCCCTCCATAGCCCGTAGATCACAGGATTGCCGACCATAGATATAGGTGATACCTTCTGCATCTACAGGAACAGCGCCAACTATGGCATACTCTCGATCTGCTTCTGATAACCTCATAGTCGGCATCACCAACATCCAATGAGAGTTAACACATCCCGTCTGATGCGCCTTGGCCCCGCTGATATACACACCGCTATCATCTCGATCTACTATATGCACAAACATATCTGGATCCATCTGCTGATGCGGCGCTAAACTGCGATCACCCTTGACGTCGGTCATGGCACCTCCTACCACATAGTTATACTTATGCATCTCTGTCAAAAATGACTTAAACCGCTCATGATAGGCAGATCCGTGTTTCTCATCCATCTCATAAGTGACGGAGTATAATGCATTGCTTGCATCCATCCCAACACATCGCTGAAAGCACGTACCCGTATTCTGGCCTAATCTACGTTGCATCTTATTTTGTGCAACCAGATCATCGGTACTCATACAGATCCCAAGAAAACGGCTGATACGCTCTCCCGTAAACGGTGATACTACCGTCGCTAACTCGGGAGCACGAACTCCAAGATCGTATGTCTCAGCAACGGCATTAATGCTCGGACGCATGATGGGGTGATCAACTGGCTCTTCTACTCGCTCTCCAAATAGAAAAACCTTCAGATTGCGTCCACTGATAGATGTTATGTAGTCCTGACCGCTAACTATTTTTTTATGGATATCCATTGCGAAATTGAAGTTATGACCCCTATGCCTATATCTTGAGCTCAACAGGGCTCATTAAGTATTACTCGTTCAAGATGAACATTCTTATGAAAATTTTGATGATATATAGAGTATATTTAACGAGTAAGATCGCACATCTCAGGTCTTTATGCGAATGTAACTGAGGTGCATATGATGTTGCGCTATAATATGTAGTTTAAATGTTGCTGCGTGACTGTTAGTTATGGAGCATCTTTGTAGATGAGAGAGTAACTCTCTTAGAGTAACGGAATGACTAATAATTACGACAAAAAGAAGATTCTTCTTATTGAAGACAATATCGGTGATATAAAACTGATCGAGGAGGCTATTAAAGCCAATGGTCTTAATATAGAATTATCAGTACTTGATGACGGAGAAAAAGCGCATCAATACTATCGCAGTCTCGAAAAGAATAACTATCAAGATCCACCTGAGCTTATCATCTGTGATCTTAATTTGCCTCGATTCAAAGGGGATGAAATCATTAAGCTTTTCAAGAGCAATCCCCGATTATCCTCGATTCCGCTCATTGTATTAACTACATCCAATTTGGATTTAGATATCAATACGTGCTATCAATATGGTGCTAATGCCTATCTCATCAAGCCCCTTGATGTGTTGGACTTTTTTGATATGATTAAGCATGTATACAGATTTTGGTTTGAGCTTACGGTGCTACCTCAATCTGTATAGAGTAAGTAATCTTATAATCTTATTTCTACCTCTAAATATGGCTGCATCTGACTATAGCCATCTCTTATTAAACACTGAGGACATATTCTCGCAATGATGTCTCCGCATCAAGATTTAGCTTCTTCTTAAGCCTGTACCTCGTCATCTGGATACTCTTCATTTCTACGCCGAGTATATTAGATAAGTCATAGTTGTCAATATTCATCTTCATATAAGCACAGTGCTTAAGATCCAATGAGGTCAATTTAGGATTGATCTTCATGAGTTTACTGAAAAAATCTGGGTGAGTAGATTCAAATACTTTCTTAAACTCGCCCCAGTTATCCTCAACACTGTTCAGGTCATTCATGGCTTTCTCGAGCTTCTTTAGCCCCCTCAATGCGTCACTACTGACATTCTCAGACTTTAGTTGATTGACACTTTTAGCCAAGATATCAAGTAAGCCATCCATGGACTTTCCGATTTTTGACGACTCCACTTCCATAGTAATGAGGCGGCGTCTCTTGTCATCAAGCTCTCGCTCTAATTCGATCCTTTTTAGTTCCGCAAGCTCTTCTTTTATCTTAATAGATGATTGTAGCTCATCTTTTTGAACAGTAATTATCTTATTGAGCTCTTCGAGCTGATCTTTTTGACTCTGCAGGGATTTTTGTGCTCTGGATAGCTTAATAGCATGATCGACTCTTGACATAAGCTCTACTCCCATGACGGGTTTTTGGAGGAAGTCCACACCGCCGTAGTCAAAGGCTTGTTCAAGGACTTTTTCATCCTCCAAGCCTGTGATTATTATGATAGGCATATCTTCAATTTGGGGATTGGATTTGACCAGCTTCATCGCCTCTAATCCGCCGATGATGGGCATTTGCCAATCCAGTAGCATTACATCGATGTCCTTATTTTCCATCAGGAAGGGGATCACTTTTTCTCCATCATCCAATTCGAAGAATTCATATTTATCGTACCCGAGGAGTTCCATATATAATATGCGATCTACCTTGCGATCATCGACAGTAAGTACCTTATACTTCAGCATAGTTTGATTCAATTGCGCCTACATATGCTACTAGCTTCATTCTACATGGGGCTATAACATATGTAAAATATATTGAATGTCAAGATAAGCTTTATATAAGATAAAGTGAGTATGACGATAAGCTTTCTAAGCAAGCTACTTTATAGTATGAGCTTTTTTAACGCATCCTAATATGCTCAAAATAGGCCTTTAGGATTTTGTCGTTCTCTAGTCGAGGAGTAAAGACCTCGAATATGATAGGCTGATCTGACGCACCCAGAAATTGAGTTAAGCCTTGTTCCAATGAATTTACATCATCCGCTGACAGATAAGTAAGGTTGTGGGCAAGAGCAATACCCTTTGCTTTAGTCTTATGATGCGCCTCAAAGTGTGTATCTAAATGGTCCGTAGTTGCAGGACCTTTGATCACTCTAAATATATTCCCTCCATGATTATTGAGAATGAGCACTCTAAAGTTGGCGGGTACATAAGCATTCCAAAATGCATTAGCATCGTAGAAGAATGCAAGATCTCCAGTGATCAAGACATTAAGTTCATCATTGCAGATAGCGTAGCCAACTCCTGTAGAACTGCACCCATCTATGCCACTAACTCCTCGATTACATTGAAAGGTGAATGTCTCATTTACATCAAAAAGCTGGGCATATCTAACCGAAGTGCTGTTTGCCATATGTACATGAGTGTGATCAGGCAGCGCATTCATCACCTGGTCGACCACCTGAAGGTCTGACCATGGAGCACTGTCGAGGTACTCTCTGTGTTTTTCTTTTTTGTACTGGTCGAGATGGAACCATCTTTCTTTATATGGCTTTTTAAGCGAATCTGTCCGTTGTATGATCTGCTCGACAAAATAATCTATCCTTACAGGAATGATATCAGTGAGGGACATATAGGTGTCGATAAACTCATCATCAGCATCTACATGCCAGTGCTGTAGGATATCCATATCTCGCAGTAAGAATCTAATTTTCTTAGACACCAATGAATAACCACAGGTGATCAATAAGGAGGGCTTATAGCCCTCAACATCGAGATCTTCTATATTATTAATCGTTCGGTCTATACATGATATGATGTTGTCACCATATACATTGGAGGTTAACTCGGTGAGTACCACTACTGACGACACCTTAGACAACCCAGCAATAGCGTCAGCCCACTTTTGATCAGGGTGATGTTGCCCACAGATTACTAATACCTTGTCATGTCTATCAAATTGATCTCGCAGCTCTTGAATTCTGCTATCAGATAGCGATGCATGAGTCTTGGACTTAGCAATGATCTTTGGTTTTTTGGTATGTGACTCTACCTGATCATATAGTGGTTCTCTCAGTGGAACATTGATATGTACAGGACCATCGCCATCTGAAGTCGCCGTCTCAATGGCCTGATTAATCAGTCGATCGTTATACCACAGGTCATCATGATTGTCAACTTCTTGCTTGAGCTGTGTACTAAACTTAATATAATTGCGGTAAAGGTCTGTCTGTCTTATCGTCTGTCCGGCACGCTGGTCGATCCACTCTTCTGGCCTATCTGCGGTAAGTGCTATCAGTGGAATTTTCTGATAATATGCCTCAGATATAGCTGGACCATAATTGATAGCGGCACTACCCGAGGTACAACAGATAACCACCGGTCGTCTCGTAGATAATCCAATACCCAGAGCAAAAAATGCTGCCGAGCGCTCATCAGGAATGTTGTAACACGTAAAATATGGGTCGTTGGCAATACTTATAATCAGAGGTGCATTACGGGACCCTGGACTGAAGACCACATTTTTGATCCCTTTAGCCTTAAGTATTAATGCCAATCGACTTATTGATTCTTTCGCTGAGGTCATCTTTACTGATTATCGCTATTTTGAATCACACTGAGGATCGTAAGGCTCTTGTTTTGGGTTTCATCCCACTCATCTTGAGGAATAGAATCTTTAGTAATTCCTCCTCCCACATATAACATCAATACTTCTTTAAAAATCTGCATGGATCGTAAATTTATATAGATCGCATGGCAATCATCTATCCCTACCAAACCAATGTAGCCACAGTAGTCCTCTCGGTCATGATCTTCATAGCTTTGTATATGCTGTTGAGCGATATTTTGCGGTGTACCGCAGATAGCAGGACCAGGATGCAATAGATTAGCCATATCTGTGATCGGCTTAACCTTGTCTATCGCAAACTCAGTAGAGATGTGCACGACATTTCCAGCCTTCACCGTTTGTGTACGACCCTCAGTAAAGCTGATGCCTTCTTGTGTCAGATGATGGTCTATATATTCTTTGAGGTAGTGGTGTTCATGAACTTCCTTAGCCTGCCAAGTTACCTCATCAAGAGATACGCCACGATCCATCTGTGTACCTGCAAGAGCAACAGTTCTAAATCTATCGCCACCATCTTCGATCAACGACTCAGGCGTGGCCCCCATCCAACATCCCCCATCTGGGGTATAATAACAAAAGACAAATGCTCCAGTGTAACGCTCGACTAACGATCTGTAGATCTGATAGATGCTCTGTTCATTGCGCCCTGCAGTTATGATACGAGAGTAAACCAGTTTTTGATAATGCCTTGCCTCAATATCAGTGATGATGCGCTGCACATCTGACAGATACTTATCCTGCTCCGTGGATCTAAACTGGCAGGTGGTATTCATATTCAGACTAAACTTTTGATTGAGTAAAAGTTGATCTGCTCGTATGTACTTAGACGCTTCTCTATCACGACGAAACGGAACGATCACAAAATAAGGGTCACTATCTGGTGGAGTTACTGTGTAAGAATGATCATCTTGAAAAGTGACATGAAAATCACTGGAACCAGGCATGCTATAGGCTGCAAAGGAGTCCCCCTCACTAAAAGTAGTTATGTGAGCATCTTCGCTTGTGTCACTCATTGAATAATAAACCACAAACGTAAATAATCTGTTTACATCGACATCAATTATATCGGGCCAGGTCTTTGATGATCTTGCCCGTCGCTGTCTTCAGCAGGGCGTTAATTCTCAAGATGTCCTTGGGTACATAGTTCTTGGGTAATTTGGCACGCAGCTGTTCATCGAGTGAGTTCATATCTATACGTTGCTCAGGGTCAACTAATGCCAGAACTAATTTTTGCCCCAAAGTCTCGTCAGGCATGCCAGTCAAGAAGAATTCGCCCTCTATAAGCGGGTCTAATTGGTTCTCCAAGGTCGCTGGAAATATCTTAAGACCTCCCGAATTAATCACATCATCAGCACGCTCAATCCATCTGAAACTTGACGGGCCTGCCATGTCAACAATGTCATTAGTGATTATGGGACTGTCCTCGAGATGCTCGGCCTCTATAATGAGTCTTTGATCATCTGTCAGTGAAAGCTCTATACCTGGAAGCCCTTCGAAATGGTCAGAATAATTCTCTACTGGTAAATCCTTAATCGCCACATGAGTGATCGTCTCTGTCATCCCATAGGTATGATAAAATCGAGTGTTGTAATCACAAGATTGAATAAGTGACAGGAGGCTCCGACTGATCGGAGCGCCACCAATGATGATTTGTTTGACAAAGGCGATGCGCTCCTTATTCTTCAAGAAAGCCTGTTCCAACTGGAGTGGTGTGAGCGCTGCAAAATCTACTGCTCTATCCAGATGCTGCAGAGGGTTGGCACTTGGTTCTATAGCCAATAACTGGGCACGAGCCTCTTTAGCTCTAACGACCATCATCATACCGGCGACAAACTGCACGGGCAGGCATGTAAGGAAAGTATCCCCCTCTGATAGGCCAAATCGATTGATGGTAAGTCTGGCACTATGCGCCATAGCGGCTTTGCTGTGGGTAATAAGCTTGGGCTCACCAGTAGAGCCGGAGGTCTTCATCTCAAAGGATGCCTTGCGCTCCCAATCGATCAACAGCTGATTGATCTGATCTTGATAATTAACGGAAGCATGATTTGATGGTAACAACATATGATCCTCTAAGATTCTCCAAGAAATGATGCTACATCCCAGCTCTTGTCAGGATGATAGAGTAGATGTCCATCCGTGATCGTCAAGGGACTCGCAATATTGTTAGTATAAAGCTGTCCTGTGCCCAGGCCTTGCGGCATGTCATTAGTCTTCGTACTGACCCATTGTGCTATGGCATTGAGACCGATATTAGACTCCAGGGCTGATGTAGCCCACCAACCCATATTGTCACTCTCGGCAAGATTGATCCATTGATCCGCTTGCGCAAAACCACCGATCAGTGACGGCTTCAGTATGATATATTGAGGCTGAATAGCTGCTAAGAGCTTCTTCTGTTCCGTGCTGTCATAGCTATATCCAATTAGCTCCTCGTCTAAGGCGATCGCTATAGGCGACTCCGCACATAGTTGACTCATCGCTTCCCACTGCCGAGGCTTAATGGGCTGCTCTATAGAATGAAGTTCGTACTCGCTGAGGCGCTTCAACTTGTCGAGTGCATCACTTGGGTCGAAAGCGCCATTGGCATCCACCCGTAGCTCCACTTGATCACTCGAAAACTGCGATCGCACATAAGCCAGCAACTCAAGCTCATCGTTAAAATCGATGGCACCTATTTTGAGCTTGAGGCAGTCAAAGCCCTCATCAAGCTTCTGTTTAATCTGATCAAACATGAATTGTCGATCCCCCATCCATACGAGTCCGTTGATCTTGATAGGCTCATAATCTGTATAAAAGCCTCCATCCCATAGCTGAAATGGATCATCACCCTGTTCACTCCTTAGCAATACTTCTTGAGCGAATCTCACAGATGAAATATCAGAGAGGTTTAATTCTGATGACTCATTCAAACGTGATAGTTCTTGCTCTACTTCTGCCGAGGACTCTACGCTCAACCCCTCGATAATCGACACTTCACTTATAGCGCTCAGTCCAGTTGAATTCGATCCATATAGCATCCAGCTCTCCTTAGTCTTAAGGACGCCTCGGGATGTTCCGCTCGGGCGCTTAAATATGAGCTGATGAGACTTAGTCTTAAGATCGCTGATCATGATGTTATAATGGCTAAGGTCAACACTTTGTTATCTTTTAATGGCGAAGGATGAATTATGTTTGTGTACGAATATGAATGTGGCTTCATGAATAATGCGTCAAAAATAGAAGACTTCAGAAAAGCAGGATATCAACTAATCGATCAGTTGTCTGATTACCTGTCTGAATCATTGGAGAGAACTCAACCCGTAATTGATCTGCATGAACCACAAGAAGAACTCAAGTATTGGGCGTCTCAGGAGATTACAGACCTTTCGGATTTTCATGAGAAGTTGTTCGCTCGATCCATACGACTACATCATCCTCACTATATAGGACATCAAGTATCAGCACCAGAACCAGAAATTGCTCTACTCGGCCTAACCTCAGACTTAATGAATAACGGCATGGGCATCTACGAAATGGGTGCAGCCGCCGTAGCAATGGAGCATGTTGTCATCAAAACCTTTGCAGAACATATAGGCTATCAGACCGACCTCTCTAATGGCTTCCTGACCTCGGGTGGTACCTTAGCTAATCTTACGGCGCTACTCGCTGCACGTGCCAAGTTCTATCAAAAGCATCCCAACATAGACATCAACAATGCCCACATATTGGTATCAGAGCAAGCGCACTTTTGTATTGATCGAGCGTGGACCACTATGGGCATGAATGCTGACAACCTGCACAAAATATCAGTCAATGATGCCTATCAAGTTGACATCGCAGCGATGGAGGTAACAGTTAAGAGCATATTAGCTCAACCGAATCAACAGATCATGGCCATAGTCGGATGTGCATGCAGTACGGCAACAGGATCTTATGATGATATCGCTGGACTGAGCGCACTGTGCCAACATCACAACATCTGGCTACACATAGATGGTGCTCACGGCGGAGCAGCTACATTCTCACCAAAACTAAAAGCAGAGCTTCTCAGTCATATTGATAAAGCGGACTCTATCATCATAGATGCCCATAAGATGATGTTGACACCTGCATTGGCTACAGCAGTTCTGTTTAAAGATCATATGGATGGCTACAACAGCTTCAAGCAACAGGCCGATTATCTATTTGATCAATCCAAAATAGATGCTGACAATCTCGCCAAGAGAACTTACGAGACCACTAAGTTGATGATGTCAATCAAGGTCTATTATCTATTGAAGAAGTATGGACCGAGCTATATCGCTGATTTTGTTGAGCGCCAAACTGATCTGGCTCGATGGTTCTATGATCATCTCTCCGATCAAGAGAATTATGAGTGTGCGCACAGGCCACAGACCAATATCCTATGCTTCAGATATATAGGAGGTGAACCATCACAATATGATGAACTCAATCAGTATATCCGCGACCAATTGCTGAAAAGTGGGAAGTACTACATCGTATCAACACGACTCAAGGGCGCATACTACTTGAGAGTAACGATTATGAATCCTGCGACGACACAGGGGCATCTCATCGAACTAACCTGTGAAATCAATCAAGTTGCCTCCGCTTATCCAAACAGCTGACTCACTCGATTCTTCTCAATGGCTCGCTGAGCCTTGAAGCAAAATCCTTGGACGGCTTGATCTAACTGTGCAAATCGAGGGTCATCAGTGTGTCCATGATGAAATCGATAATAGATCTGCTGGATGATTACCGCAATCTTAAAGAGTCCGTATACATAATGGTATACAATATCGCTCATATCACGTCCCGATTGAGCACCATACATCTCAATAAGACCTGTGCGATCTGGATTACCCGCCTGATGGGTAGGCTGACTAATCAAAGGGCCAAATACCGCTAAATCTTCTTCCTCTGCCCAGTAAGCAAGACTGGTCGCAAAGTCCATCACAGGATTACCAATAGTCGCCATCTCCCAATCCAATATTGCCTTAATACGGGACCAATCATTAGGTGCAAACATGACATTGTCATACTTGAAGTCATTGTGGATCAGCGAATGATCGGCACAATTGGGAATTGACTTGTTCAACCATTGCATCACTGCGGTAGCTGATGCATGATCATGGGTCTGCGCTTTAGTATATCGACGTGTCCACCCTTCTATCTGGCGACGAGTGTAACCCTCCGGCTTGCCGAGATCAGATAATCCCGCCATCTCATAGTCTACCTGATGTAAGTCAACAAGAGTCTTGAGCCAAGTGGCAGATATCTGTTGATAATCCTCAGGCAGCCCAGCATCACCGAGGCCCTTAGCTCTTAATATGACTCCCTGCACACGCTGCATGATATAGAAATCACATCCCATGATGTCATGATCTTTACAGAGGTGATAGACAGGGGCAACTGCATCAAAATGCGGTTTGAGCAGATGCTGCACGGTATACTCTCGCTCCATATCATGACCACTCTTGACATTAGCGCCAAATGGTGGTCGCCTCAAGATGATGTCATGCCCCCCAACTTGTATGTTGTAAGTCAGATTAGAATATCCGCCAGAAAATTGGTGAATCGCCAGTTCTCCTACCCACTCTGGATTGACCTGTTCGAGATAGGTGGACAGCACGGCGACATCTAATTCTTCGCCTTTTCTGACGTCTTTGGGTTGATCTATAGACACCATGCTATCTCGTATATCCTCCATCGATTGGAAGACAGATACCGCTTACAAATCGGGCTTCGTCTGATGCCAAGTAAACATATCCATGAGCGATGTCTATTGGGTCTGCCAAAAATCCTACTGGGATAACCATCTTAGCCATCTCTTTAGCATTATCCGGCATTGCTTCGGTCATCGGCGTCTGCGTATAGCCTGGAGCAATAGCATTGGCAGTAATGCCATGCTTACCGAGCTCCATAGCCCAAGTTTTAGTCATACCGATTACACCAGCTTTAGTAGCTGCATAATTAGTCTGACCATAGTTTCCTCTTAATCCTGTAGTCGATGCAGCAGATACGATTCGACCATAACGCTGTTCTTTCATGACAGCTGCAACGGCACGAGTACAATAGAATATTCCTGTGAGGTTCACTCCGATTACCGCATCCCACATCTCATCAGTCATCTTGAGTAGGGTCTTGTCTTTCGTGATCCCCGCATTATTGATCAGTATGTCGATACGTTGATGTGCCCCCACGATAGCCGCTACTCCAGCTTCTACTGCCTCCTTGTCTGTGATGGATATCTTATGGAACTCCGCATGTCCACCATTATCTCTGATGCTCTTGGCGACAGCTTCACCTTCTTCCAATAAATCCCAAATGATCACCTTTGCGCCTTCTTTGGCAAACAATTCAGCAGTGGCCTGCCCGATTCCTCTTGATCCACCCGTTACGATGGCTATCTTATCCTTAAGTCTCATAATGTTATGGTTAGCTAATTGTGATTATTTATTTGATGGTCATCTGACCTATACCATTGTCTGTGAGTGAGCCAAAAAATAACTCGTCACCATATTGCTGAACCGAAGTAATCTGCAATAGTTGTGGGTCGTCGTCTTGATAATTGTACACAACCTCTCCGTTTCCATTTATCCCAAGTATGAAGGCATAAGGATCAGGCACAGCCGATTCTGTGAGTCCTGGCACCTTGACGATGAGTTCTTTCAAAAAAGCATTATTAGAAAGTGATTGTAAATCCTCGGTTCGCCGATTGATCAGGGTCAACCAATATATCCCATCTTGCCCTTGACTGATATTGTCAGGAAACCCAGGCATATTACCGAGGAGGACTTCATCTTGACCAGCTTTCGGTCCTTTAAGCCAATATTTCCTAACGCTGAATAAACCTGTCTCATTGATTAATATGAAACTACTATCCGGGCTGGTCGCAACACCATTGGCAAACTGCAAACCATCCAATAAGGTAGATGTCACTTTTGTTTCTGGATCATATACGCATAACCTCCCATGTCCTCCATGCTCCATAATATCGAGCATCGTTTCATGGTATCCAAACTTACTAGACGCATCGCTGAAGTAATATTTGCCATCAGGCCCAACATCCACATCATCGGTGAACTTCATATCAACACCGTCAGACGCAGTGCTAAGCACCTCGAGTTGTGCACCATCCCATGAGAGTAGTCCCTTGTCAGCATCAGCAATAATCAATACCTTACGAATGGTATCATAATCTATACCCAATGGGCGACCACCTGTATTGACTAAGATTTTATCGGCGCCACTTTGGAGCAGCTTGATATTGCCATGGATGTCTCCAGCATATATCGATCCATCAGGATTAGGGGCGAGATCTTCGCAGCCTATGCACTGATCGACATAAGTCTTCTTCATATCATGAAGCTCATTATTAGCTTGGTATGGTCCAGTTAGTGCAGGTATAGGCTCCGGCTCAAATGCTACTGCATCTATCGGGCTGGGCCATAACAATAGCATCGCTATAGCTAACGCCAGTAATAAAATGATGATGAATACTGCTCGCTTCACCTCCTAAAATTACAAGATAATGCCTTCCCTCAACTGTCATTATTGGCAGCGTACAGGGCACAGCGAATCTCCAACTATCTCACTTTAAACTTCTTTTCTCAGGACTTCGAGCGGAGACTTATTTAACACCTCTCTGCTATTGAGCAATCCGATCAATACAGTCAGTGAGACGATGATCAAAAAAACGATCAAAATAGGCCCCCATCGGATATCATACTCCAGCTCTAATTGTTGTGTCGCTAAGAAATAACTTCCGATCAATGCAAGTACGATACCTGTGAGTGCAGAGAGCGATCCAATTAGCAGATACTCGACAAAATTGATTCTAAAAATCTGATGCCGCAGTGCTCCTATCGTACGCAGCAAGACACTCTCACGAATACGTTGATACTTACTTAAGAACAATGAACTGATCAAGACAATCAACCCAGTCAGGATACTGAATCCTGCCATAAACTGGATGATGTAACTCACCTTGGTC
>CAYPWL010000029.1:0-45095 GCA_964414425.1 uncultured Saprospiraceae bacterium | reverse complement strand
TGTGATAACACATCAGCCGTTAGTCAGACGATTACGGTAAATGATGAAATAGCGCCAGAGATTTTAGGCGTTCCAGAAAATATAACAGTTTTATGTGAGGCTGATATCCCTACAGATGATCCGGGTATAACTGTGGTGGACAATTGTGGCGGAGAAACAACCATAGTTTACACTCAGATAAATACAGATATGGATCTGGATACCCAGAGAATAATCAATCAATGGATTGCAATGGACTGTTCAGGTAATACAACAGAAGAATTGCAGGTTGTTACATACATAGTCAAACAACCGGCTATAGAATTGATTAAGTCGAGTGTGTTGACTCCTCCTGTTCCATTTGCTGGAGATACCATCTTTTATGATTTCGAAATTACTAATACAGGTAATACTACCTTGTTTAACTTAGATTTGATTGATGCTAATATTGACTTCATTAGTTGTTCGATTGATTCAATCATGCCCGGTAGTGGAGTGTCGTGTGATGGATGGGCCATACTTACTCAAGACGATATAAATAATGGTGTAGTTTGTAATAGTGCAATTATTCAGGCGATGACCAGTGATGGAATTATGACCATTGATACATCTGATAGTGGAAATATCGCAGATGAACTGGGCACCGCATCAGACAAAACATTTACTGCAATAAATCAGGTCCCAACTGTAGAATTAATAAAAACAATCGGATCAACGTTAGACAATAACGGAAATGGAGTTATTGATATAGATGATGAGATCATTTATCAATTTGAGATTATCAATACTGGCAATGTTACATTATCTAATTTTGATATAGATGATTTAATCGTAGCAGTTCAAGGATCGCTTACTGAGCTCCAACCGGGTCTAAGAGATTCAATGTCATTCAGTGCGTCTTATCAGATCACTGAGATGGATGCTAATAATGGATTTGTCATCAATAGTGCCACTGTCAATGCCTCTACTCCGGCTTCATTAGGAGGGTTAGTTGCATCAGATATCAGTGACAGTGGAGATGTGACATCCGAGAACAATGATGGAATTAGTGAAAATGATGGAGATTTTACGAATGATCCAATCGTGATCTGCGTGCTTTCTCCTTTTATAGTCCCGGATAATATAGAAGTAAGTGCTTGTTTATCAGAAGGTGAGATCTTGGACTCTTATGATGATTGGATTGCTCAATTCTCTGGAGGCGGATGCGGATATTCGGGGGGCTTTATATCTCTCCCTGAATTAACAGAGCTCTGTGGTTCAAGCGTTCAAGTCGAATATGAAGTAGTTGATGATCTTGGAAATGTAGTACCTGGTATGTCCGCAAGCAGAATTTTTGAAATTATTGCGAATACTGATGGACCGGTTTCCGATAGACCTCTTCAGGACTTGTTTATTGACGCCGATCTAAATGGAAACTGTATTGCAAACGGGGCTGAATCTATAGAAGAATTAGAGTCTATAGCGAGTGTGGATATAACCGATAGTTGTTCAGCTGATGACCAATTAAGTTTGACTTTTTCTGATGAAGTTGTACCAGCAGAATGTAGTTCAGGTTCTCTATTTATGACAGATCGTGAGGTGATTAGAACCTATACGATCACAGATGACTGTGGAAATGAAAGTATTTTCAGTCAGGAACTAACAATTTCTTTCACAAGCTGTAATTCATTAGAGGATTTTGGTAGAATCGGTTTTGAAGAAGGTTCTACGTTAATGATTCCTGCTGGTTGTACACCGCCTTCTATTGAAGAAATCAACCCTGTTAGTGGCAGTTGTGGCTATGTAGAATATATGTGGCTTGTAAGTACTCAAGAGCAAAGTCCGGGAGTGCCGTTTATCCCTAATCCACTCAATCTTGGTAGAATATGGTTTGTAATCGATGGGGCTAACGATGCATCTTATCAACATAATGAAATTACGGAGAATACTTATTTTGTTAGGTGCTCACGAGATATCAGCTGCTGTGATTTTGGCGAAAGTAACATTGTTAGAGTGCTGACAGATTCTACTGCGGATTGTCCAAAAGTAGAAGAGCCATCAAATAATGAAGATTGTAATGAGCCTATTGTTCTTATTTCTCCTACAGATGATAGGGTAGATGGAGCGTCGGTAGAATATCAATCAGATATGAATGCTGAAGCCGATATTCACATCAGGAACAATTCAGGAGTAATTATCAACGCTAAGAATGGAACGACCATGAAAAGCAACTTTGAAGTGTCACGTGGCTCTACCTTGGAAGTGCAATTAGATGGATGTGATAACTAAGATAAAAACCATTTGAGCTCTTTGGCTCTAATGGATACTATCGCCCATATTAAGGCAACATTGAGCAGCAAAAACTCGTGACTCCTGAAAGCATCCCCAAATGTTTCAGATAAGAACCCCCATATACCCGTTGATGGAATGGTGCTGATATTAGTCGAAAACATATAAGAATACTTCAAAGCGATCAGAATGTAGATCAAGATGATTCCTATGATCGCATAAATGATTTTTCGCCACCATAACACTGGTGTAGCAATTAATAAGGCGAGAAATAGTACAACTGGCCCGATCGAGGAATTATCCAAGCTGGCATTAAGCATAGATGTGGCTTGGGCTCTGCGTTTATTGGGCGTGTTGTTATACTTTTTCTTGTCGTAAATCACAAAGGCGTGATCATAAGAATCTGGATAATAAGGCACTCCTGGCGTTTCTTCATATTGTTTGAGGTCAATTCTGATATTGGGGTTAAACATATTGAATACGACCTGCTCAGTTGCTATGAAGAAATTATTGTGCGCTGCTCTGACCGCCTTGATCTCATGCAATCCAATAATCACAAAGTAGCTCAAGCAAAAGAAAATTAGGAATTTAACCGGATTGGTCAGTTTCATGTTGCCATATTTGTTTTGCGCAACCAGCTGATGAAAATCAAAACTGTTGCCAAAATAAATAGAGCCTGCCAAAACTCTACATGCATAAAATCAAATAAAGATGGGATGTAGAGACCCGTTAAAAATAAGGATACTATCCTAAATAAATTTATCGCAAACAAGCTCGGTACGCCAAATAAAAGCCCCTTTCCTTTGTGTTTCCAAGAAGTAGGAAAAACCAATACAGCGGTTATAAACAGTATGGTCGGGACCACGGCGTCACAGCCTTCTTGTACATCTACAGAAAATTTGCCGTTGGATAATATCGAACCATTAGACTGCATATCAAATCCAAAAATGCTCAATATAATACTCGAAAGGGTGGTGTACACACTTATTAATGGGCTACGTACCGCATCAAACCAGTCAGCATTAGTGAGCAGATAAAATATAATTGTAAAAACAAAGAAGCCTCCGATGAACTTAATAATAGGCAGTCGAGACATCAACTCACTTTTCAGCTTTGAATCTTTTTTAGTCTCTTCGATTGGTTTAACAACTTTCTTTTTCTTATCCATAGTCTTCTTAAAATCCCCAAGACGTGTAAATTTACATACAAATCGCAAAGATGGTTAAGTCAGAAGAAGAATATCAAAGTTTTGAGCTCTTTGGTTTGGAATTTCCAATATACAAATCACTTCTTATCAAGTCTACCTTGATATCGTGGATTGTGTTACTCAGTATTTTAGCTGTTGCATTGGGGTTGTTTCAATACGAATTAACCAATGCAGATATACCGTGCGGCGCCTTGGCTGGTGTGCTACTCGGATATCTCGCTACACTGATCGTCAACTGGTAAATCGTCGTACCTATAGATTTACCTGATATGTTAAAAAAAATCAAAACTAATTATGCATCGAGTATAATTGGATAGGATTTATGAGAGGACAATAGCATTTTTAACAGTTTGCACAATTAAATATTGAAGAGCGACTTGTATTGCAAAGAGATACATATATAGTTTTTTTTCAATAGTTGATAAAATTACAATTAGGCACAGTATTTGGTCTTGTATTGGGAATAATACATACAACCATGAATACCCCAATAAAAACAATAGCTGTAGTTGTCGCCTTAATTTTTGCATCAGCCTCGTGTATAGCACAAACAATTACACTTACAGACAACGACAATTCTGCTCCACCAGTGGTGGTAGAACTTGGATCGACACTCACTATACTTGCAGGTGATTGTCCCATTTCCGAAGTTACAGACGAAAATTTTATTGTTATTGACGTTCTGCCTGCCCCGGGAGAAGCCCCAGATCAGTTGGACCCGATAGATATTTCATCAGGTTCTGCGACAGTAACTTTACCAGCATTGGGTGAGTACGTTATCAATTGTGGATGCCCGGCTCTACCAGACATTTTTGGTATGCCACTCACTTGTGTTCCGGCTGGTAATGTTATGGTAGTAGAGCCTGCGGTTTCCGCACCGATCCCGACATTGGGTGAATGGGGGCTGATATTTGTTGGATTAATACTCGCTATTCTGGGTATTGCAGCAATCAGACAGCGTCGATCAGCTTTAGTTTCTGCTGAGTAAACTATAACTACCATTTAACTGAGATTTAGAATTATTTCAGTTGTACAACACAATCATAAATTGACATGAACTCTAATAAATCATGTCAATTTGTGATTTAATCACTTATTTAAGTTTCTTTTTTTCAGAATTATAATCCACAAATGTTCAAAAGCGACTGCCTTGAAAGTTGACTGAACATTACTCTTCTTCCGAACAACCATATTGGAGACATTCGATTTGACCACCAAAACTTATTTCGAATCCTTCGCTTAATATGATCTCATTAGACGTGCTGAAATAGACAGTCTGATTATAGGCAATATTTGTCTGGCTCTCAATGCGATATCCAGCAATATGACTTTCAATCGAATCTTGAATAGTATGAATAACTAAAGTATCAGGACAGTTTTCATCCAGATCACAGATGTCGTTAAAATTGACATCTAACAGATCACCTATACACGAACAATAATCATCAATAAATCGATCATTAATGGTGCATCTGTCGTCATCATCACAAGGCGTTCCGATATGACACATTGATGGCAACGAGCAAGCTTGATTTCTAATGTTGGCTTTAATGAGTGCACTCGGCTCTTCTCCCAAACCATTGGTAAAATTGATCCCAATACTCTGCCAGCGATGGCAATAGCTCATAATAGTGCCTTCACCTTGACCAGGCCGATCTCCTCTATCGCAACTACCCTCGGTTGAGGCACAGTCATCAAGAGCCTGCGAACCATCAAGCCATATACACGCATGGGTATGCCTTGATCCTAAGATATGACCGAGTTCATGAGATATGACGTAGGTGCTCCAGTTGTAATCATGGTTAAACGATGTGGTTTTTTCTAATCCAGTGGCAATTCCAGCAGCTGCGATTGGGTTATCAAGATCATCGTGCAGGCAAAGTGATTGGAGATTTGCAACACCAGAAATGTATCGTGTTGATAATAGCAAGTGCGCATCTGCCCTCGGAGTATTACTTAAAATCTTGTCACTGAACACATTTAATACCTGAAATGGACCAGTATCCAAGTCAAAAATATCTTCGCCCCTCCAGATAAAAACTTCTTCAAGCATGATGTCGATCCCGTCGATGGCATAAACTGCAGCAACCTCACTAAAAAGTAAAATAGCCCAGTCGTTGATACTCTGTAAGTCCATATCAAAATCCAGAAATGTATGATAATCAATCTCTAAGTAAATGGATATACTTGGTATTGAGTCAAGGTTAGATTTGAGTTGAATAGAATCATAGCTCATATCTATAGGCTCGTCTTGAGTATTACAAAAGTCCACAATCGATCTCTGCGGACTATGTTTAATCCATTGGGTAGTTGATTTATCGTTTGACAGCGCATAGTTGCCATCGTTACTGTGATATTGAATTATTGGCTCTGGAAGCGTTACAATATTTATAAGGCTCGTGCCTCGTTCTATATGGCTGAATAAATGTGGCGGTGTTGTTCCAAATGAGCGTTCATATTCCTCTTTATAGTTTGCTGAGAGGAAATCAAGCCTTTTAAAGTAAATAGGAGCGAGCGTTTTATGGGCAATATCCGAAGGTGGAGATAGATAAGTTTTAAAGTGATCTAAATCCCCTGCATTCACATTATCAATAGTTTCTATATCTACCTCAAGATATTCATAGAGTGGACCCGCAGGTGTAATCAACACCGACTCTTTGGGTTGAGCAATTAAGGCGAACTGAAGAAGGAAGCTGACTAAAAGAATATAAACTCTGTGGATCATTAGAAAAATGATGAATCAAATTGTGTTTTACCCTTAACCCCAATCACAATTTAACACCAAAAAATTCAATCCACGGTAGACTCACTGTCTTTTCCAGCGAGATTAACGATAAAATGGATTCAAATTATAATTGTGCTAATTATAAGTAGATCAGAGGGATACACATAGTTATTTTTAGTTCTGTTGGAATTCATGTTTTAGGCATAGTATTTGGCATGTAGTGAGTAACAAACTCATATTAACATGAATACACTACTTAAAAAATGTTTACTGACGGCTGCGGCTGTGCTGTGCGCAATCGGATTCAGTCTAAGTGCGCAGACAGCGTTGACTAACTCGTCTGCATCTGATGTGCCAACTTGTACAACTGTGGAATTAGGAACCACAATGACATTTGTATTGTCTACTGGTTGCGGTCCTGGAATTGCAGTAGATTTTGATGCTCCAGGCTCACCGATCGATGACGGTACATCTGATACTCAGATAGCTCTATTTTCATCAGATGATTTAGCTGCCATGGGTAATGAAATAACAGTCACCTTTGATCAATTAGGGACATTTACCTTTCAATGTGATGTTCCGGATTTTGGCGACATCTTTGGTATAGCTGGTTTGGCTGACCAATGTTTCACAGTAGTTGAGCCTTCTGGTATTCCAACGCTTGGAGAGTGGGGCTTAATAATTTTAAGTTTACTGATTTTGATTGCTGGTGTTGCATTTTATAGATACAATGTAAGAACAACCATTCAGTCATAATCAGAAAGGAAATACTATATGAGTTATAGGCTGGCAGACTATTTTGTCAGCCTTTTTATTCATTATCACAGGTCATAACTATGGCTTCAAGCTCACTGCCGATACTGATTTCAAAACCTGGATTGAATGTTAATTCAGTACCAGCAGACAGAAGTACTTCGCTATTATCCATTAAGTGGCTTTCTGCCACTATGAATTCTTTTGCTGCAATTATCGTATCATTAGATATGGCAGAAACCAAATGTGCATTTTCTTCACATGATTCGATGACATCGCATATCCCATTTGCATCGTTATCTATAAGAGTGCCCGCACAACTACAATCCTCATCATAAACGTCATTTTGCGTGCAAGGGTCACCATCATCGCAAGACGTATCTGTTTCACATAAAGGAACAGGAGTAAGACAGGGCAGATTAGCGATTATGTCCCTCATTCTCTGCGCTGGTTCATCTCCTAAGCCTTGGGCAAAGTTTATGCCTTGAGTTGTTAAATTGCAGTAACTCATTATGGTGCCGCCGTTAGATGGTGTAGCACCATTGCAACCACTATTACTACAATTGTCAATTGCGGTTTTGTAATCAGGTCCCCACACACAGTCGTGTGAATGATGACTCCCCAAGGTATGGCCTATCTCATGGGAGAGAACATATCTATTCCAATCATAAGATCCTGAGTATATAGTTGTCTTTTCTAATCGAGGAGAGATACCAATTGGCAATGAGGTGCTATCACTTAATGTATTACATGGTTCACTGAGGTAAGCCAAACCCCTACCAAAAGGTTTGGTGGTGATTAATTGAGCTATATGGCCATTGAAGCCTTCTGCGGCCATTCGATCCGTAAATATGCTAAAGGTAGGGTTCAGAAAATCTGAATCATATATATCGTCTTGCTCCCAAATAAATATCTCGGAGATAACAAGCTTGATACCATCCATGGCATATATCGCAGCTACTTCGGCGAATAAGATTTCTACCCATTCAATAATTGCTTCGGTGTCTCTACCAAAATCCAGAAAGGTATAATGGTCTACTTCGAAATAGACACCAACAGAAGGCAGCGCTTCGCCTGACTTAAGTGTGTTGACTGAAGGGATGTATGATTTCGTAGTTTGAAGTCCACAGACTTGACTGCTAACTTCATGTTTGTCGACTACTTGCGACACCATACCTTGGTTATCTGGTAGATATGAAAAATTACCGCCTCCAGATGAGTGTCTGACGGTTATCTGATCTGCTACAGTAAGATTCACTATGTATTCGCCTTTCTTGAATGCTGCGTAATGAAGCGTTTCATTGGAGTTATGATCCTTGGATTCGTAATTACTGTTGATATCCAAGCGCTTAAATACTAATGGTTCATCTTGATTAACAAAAGGGAGTACGCTTGAGAATGAACTATACCCACTACGGAGTAAAGTCTTATGAGCATCACTCTTGATATAATATTGATTATCAGAGGATTTATCTTGATCAATGATAGATATCATGGTGCTTTGACCGAAACAGTCAGCATAAACTAAAAAAACGAAAATACTGAGTAACCCAATTCTTAGAGACATGATCAATAGAGCTGTTAATGAATAGTCATTATCAGGTTCTATTATTCTATATGGTCTTGGTAGACCAAAACAGGTGTTCTTTCAAATATACTAATTTATATCATGTGTAAAAAGCTGATAATCAATTATCAGTGTGAATTATCACGATTTGGTTAGAAAGGAGACAGATCAATTGTTAATCTCGATGGACATTTAGTACAATCACGTCGAAATGTGCAGCTGGTCGTTATTTTCTAAGCTCGTATAAGATATTTAGGGAAAGTGTATTTGATTGACAACCAATAGGATAAAAAAAAATGCCTGTCATAGCACCAAAATGCGCGCTCATTACATCTAAAAGATGAAGAAAACAATCAGTGAATTATTCTTCAAAAGTTCAGATTAATTTCATCATATTCGCCTTAGACATCGCCGTAAAAAATAGATAGAAGGGTTCGTTGAACTTTGATAAAACTTTCTATTTTTAGCGCAGAAAGATGAATTTTATTAACTACTAAATTGTATAAATTAAAAGGACATGCGAAAAATTATTGCTCTGTCGATTGTATTCATATTAGCTTCATATTTCGGAGCTTTTGACTTGCTTGCACAAGATGCGGCAGCGACAAAATCTGGATTTCAGGTATTAAAGGAGAAGTTTATTGAGGGAGACTGGAGATTCATGAGTTTAGTACTCGTGTGTTTAATATTAGGTTTAGCCTTCTGTATTGAAAGAATAATTACGTTAAATATCGCTACAACTAACACTGACAAGCTGCTCAATAGAATAGATGAGAGCTTAGCTTCAGGTGATGTCAGCGGCGCCATGGAAGTGGCAAAATCTACTCCTGGCCCAACAGCGAGTGTACTATATGAAGGTCTTAGAAGTGCAGGTGATGGACCTGAGGCAGTTGAGAAAGCAATTGTTTCTTACGGTTCTGTACAAATGGGACTATTAGAGAAAGGTCTTGTATGGATCTCGCTATTTATTGCTATTGCACCGATGCTTGGTTTCATGGGTACGGTAATTGGTATGATTCAGGCCTTTGATAAGATTGAGGCAGTTGGAGATTTATCTCCATCAGTTGTTGCCGGAGGTATTAAGGTCGCACTCTTGACTACAGTATTTGGTCTTATAGTGGCGATTATCCTTCAGATTTTTTACAATTATATCGTTTCAAAAATTGATGGTATCGTAAACAAAATGGAAGATGCTTCAATAGCCTTAGTCGACGTAATGGCTAAGAACAAAGTATTCAAGTAATAGGCCTAATTAACTAACACATAAAACATATAAACTATGTACAGTTTATTAGCTAAAAAGGGACAGTTGTTTGCCATACTACTTGGAGTAGGCGTGGTGATTATTTACTTAGCCACTGTAATTGGTGGTATAGGTAGCGCAGGATACGACATGTCTACGGACCTTAATCAGGTTCTGAAAAATAATGCAGATCAGTCATTTAGCTTCTTTGACTTAGGATTGAAGCTCACTATAGGATTAGTTATCATTGGCGCATTAGCTGCCGTTATTGGTGGACTAAGCCAGATGGTTAGTGCTCCAAAAAATTCATTAAAAGGAATTATTGGAATCGCTGTCATAGCGGCAATTTTCTTTGGTTTGTACTCAAGCGCTGATGCTGATACTACTTCAGCAATAGCGAAAACACTCCAGAAATTTAATGTTTCTGACAACGTGAGTAAGCTTATTTCAGGAGGTATATTAACGACAGGGATTTTAGCTGGGGCTTCTGTTGTGGTTATGGTTCTCGGCGAAATCTATAATCTCTTCAAGTAATGGCTAAGAAAAGTTCAAGAGATCGATTAAGTAATGAGGTTAATGCTGGCTCTATGGCCGACATTGCATTCTTACTTTTGATCTTCTTCCTGGTTACAACAACTATCGAAGAAGACAAAGGGGTGCTTGTGCGTCTCCCACCATGGTCAGAAGAAGAGCCAGATGTACTCAAGTTCAATAAGCGAAATGTGTATTCGATATTGGTAAATGCGAACGATGATCTTCTCGTGAGAGGGGAGCCTAAGCAAGTAGGTGATCTAAGAGAGGATATCAAAGAGTTTATCATGAATCCAAAGAAGAGGGAAGATTTCGCAGAGTCTTCTGATGAGGCCATCGTATCGTTTAAGAATGATAGAGGCACCAAGTATGAGACTTATATAGAGGTCTATAACGAGATCCAGGCGGCTTACAATGAACTCTGGGATGAATACTCTAATGCTAAATTCGGGAAGGATTATGAATTCTTGGAATTAGCGGATAGAAAAGCAGTAAGAGCGGTTATTCCTAAAAAACTCTCAGAAGCAGAACCATCTGCATTCGGAGAAGAATAAATAGATTGATATGTCAAAGTTTGAAAAGAAAAGAGGGAAATCCTCTCCGGCTATATCAACGGCTTCGTTGCCAGATATCATCTTTATGTTACTATTCTTCTTTATGATGGTAACAGTAATGAGAGATTCAAGTTTGAAGGTAGCTGTCGTGACACCAAGTGCAACGGAGCTCACTAAGTTGGAGAAGAAATCATTGGTTAACTTTCTATACATCGGTAAGCCAACAGAGGAGTACAGGATTGAAGCGGGTAGTCAGTCAAGACTCCAATTAGGTGATAAATTTGCCACTGAGGATGATATTCCATTGTTTTTGGAAAATCACCGTCAGAAGATAGACGAGCGTCAGAGAGGCTTAATTACTTCATCTCTCAAAGTAGATCAGAAGACTACTATGGGGATCGTAGGTGATATTAAGACAGCTTTACGTAAGGCAGGGCAGTATAAAGTGAACTACTCAGCCAAGAAAAAAGCAGAGTAGAAGCATTTACACAGAATATTAAAAAGGCAGCTCAGATTATCTGAGCTGCCTTTTTTTTATGCTTACATTTTAGTCGATCATCTATCGCAGGCGATCCATTGAGGAGACCAGCTTCTGATCAGTTTTAATATAACGTCCAGCTAAAACACCGAAAATGATAGGCCCAAGTGGTGTAAATGCTCCGAGGCTTAGTGTTGGAGCAAGGTCTTGCATATCTCCTAACTGAATGTAGTACAAGACCCCGGCTGCTAAAGGGAAGCAGATGGCTACGATAACTGCTAAGTACGTCACCTTAAGCTGGAGTGTTCTATTGTTATACAAGAATATAGCAGCGAGTGATATTATAATCCCCAGACCTACCAAACCGAGTAAAATCGGATTGTCATGAATATTATAAGTCAAATCTGAGAATATTCCTTTTACTGCCTCACCTGTTGAAGCAAACGCCGTAAAAAACTGACTGCCGAAAAATAATGATGAGAGTAATAGGAATATGCTTTGAAGGCGTTGTATCATTTTTTTGAGCGCAAATTTATAGTATTATTGAATGAGTGCTTTGACTATTAATTCAATTTTTCTACTCACGGATGAATACACCACAAAATTTAAGTTACTGGGAGTACAAATCATACCTTGATGACATAGATTATTTAATAGTTGGTGCTGGTATAGTTGGTATGACTGCAGCTATAGAGTTGAAGTCCCAAGAACCAGATGCCCGGATAGTGCTGATTGACAAGTGCAGTATCGGCGGTGGGGCATCATCACGTAATGCAGGATTCGCATGTATAGGATCCATTAGCGAATTGATGCATGATGAGAAGCAGTACGGGACTGATAAAACTCTTGATATTATATCATCTCGATTGGATGGACTCCACAGATTAAGATCCTTATTGGGCGATGATGCGATTAGTTATCGAGACAGTGGCGGTTGCGAATTATTTAGGACTGCCGAGGAGTATATCGCAGCATTTGAGACTATTGATAAATGGAATAGTGCCATTGAGTCCATCACTGAACTTGACAAGACTTATAGCGCATCTAACTGCAATGGTTTAAGCGGTGTTAGCAATCAGTGCATCGTAAATCATTCAGAAGGTTTGATTGATACAGGCATGATGTACCGTCAGTTAGAAGCATTTCTCACAGAGCAGGACATAAGAATAATCAGGGGGCTCGCCGTGGCGAAATATGAAAAAGGAGGCAGTGGTGTAGCGGTGTACTTTGAAGAGTTAGTCAAGCCAGTCCTCACCAAGAATCTGCTAATATGTACTAATGCGTTTACTGCTCATATATTATACAGTGCAGATGTAGTAGCATGTCGCAATCAGGTTTTGGTAACATCTCCTGTCAAGAATGATCACTTGACTATGGGCTATCATTTAGATGGAGGATACATTTACTTTAGGCCAGTGGCAGATAGAGTACTCATTGGTGGTGGTCGCCATCAGCATCCATCAGAAAACAACACATCAGAATATGCTCTCTCAGATGATAATAAAGGGTACCTATCAGAGTTGTTAAGGTCTGTTGTGCTCCCCAATCAAGATTTTGACATAGATCACCATTGGTCGGGTATATTATGTGGAGGAGATGTCCGAGATCCAGTCTTAGAAGAAGTGGAACCACATGTTTATGCGGCATATAGACTTGGTGGTATGGGAGTGGCTATTGGGAGTGCCATAGGGCGAGACTTAGCACATTTAGCGATATCTTGACGTTTATAATACGGATGCAGTATAGGATTACCAAGTATTTGATTGTTGGGTGTATGATGCTTATGTGTCATGAGCTCATTGGGCAGAGTACTCCTCTTATCGCAGTAGATAGTACGAGTACGACTGCAGACTCTTTATCAACCTTAGTGAGTAGCGCAGATCAGGCATTCCATTTCTTTTCTGACGACAACCAGGCTATAGATACACTCGTAGGAAATGTTGTATTGATACAAGACAGTCTCTATATGACATGCGATTATGCCATTGTAGTCGACGATATACAGGCCTACGCCCGAGGTAATATTATCATAGTACACAAGGACTCCACGGTTATTTACTCTGATACCCTTCGATATGATGGACTCACCAAGAAGTCAATTCTAACAGGTGAAGTGATCCTTGATAGCAGGGGTAAGAAACTCAATACGGATCGGCTACTATATGATCTCAATCAAGAGCGTGCGACATTTACCACAGGTGGCAAGCTCATAGACGAAACTTCCACATTAGATGCTTTATACGGCACTTATGATGTGAATTCAGAAGAGGCGCTGTTCAAATACAATGTGCAGTATCAAGATACCTCCATGCTTGTGGTTACTGATAGTATACTCTATGATTACCAGCGCAATAAGATAAGGTTCTTAGGACCTACTAATATCTATCAGGATAGTACTACCATATATAATGAGGCTGGTGTGTACGATACGCGCGCAGATAAAGGAGTCCTAAGCGAGAATGTGCAGATTAAGACCCAGGATAGACTCATCAAAGCTGGTCTTTTGGTCTATGATGGTAAGGCAGATACCTACGATATGTTTCTTGATCCAGTCATAATAGAGCCCGATGGAAGCGAAGCTCGAGGGGATAGCATTAATTATAATGCTCGCACGGAGATCTTGCGACTCATGGCTAATGCCAGTTATATATCAGATGATCAAGACGTACAGTCGGATGAAATCGTCTATGACCTAAAAAATGATAGCTATACAACCACTGGGCGATCACAAGTGGTCGATGATGGTTCAACTATTGTAGCGGATACCATCCTCAAAATGGATGATGGTCAGACCTTGGCTAAGGGAGACTTGGTCATCTTGCAAGATACTGCGTCAGGAAGTACTATATTATGTCAGGCTATAGAATCAACCGAAAACGGTCATAAAGCTTATGGCTTGGGAAGTCAGCCTATGCTGATATATGAATTGGGGGATGCGGATAGTTTATTCTTGCGCGCTGATACATTATTTACGGTTCAGACTGATAGTACCGATTTCTTTATTGCCGATAGTAATGTTACGATCAAGAAAGGGCCCATAAGCGGCCGGTCGGAAGAGTTGGTATATGATAAGGTTGACTCTCTCATTACGATGTACCGTCAACCGATCATGTGGTCTGATAGTACTCAGTTGACCGCAGATACTATTATCATGACCATGGTCGACGATAATATTGAGAGCTTGGACCTCGTCAGCAATGCATTCATTGTTGAGCAGGATAGCGATGATGCTTATAATCAAGTCAATGGAGATCGGATCGATTGCAGCATAACTGGTCAAGTCCTGGAGAATGCAAGTGTGGTCTCAAGTGCACAGATGATATACTTCATCAGAGATGAGAACAAAGAATTGAAAGGTGTTAATAAGACACAATCCAGCAGTATGTTTTTCTTGTTTGCGGACAACGAGATTGAGAGTGTCAAGTTTTATCGAAAGCCAGACTCCCAGATCACTGAGTATCAGCCAGGCCTTGACTTATCATCATTTATCTTCAATGGTTTCAGCTGGAGATTGAATGAGAAACCCGAAATTTCTATTTTCGCCACGGAATATCTGACCGTGGCACGATGAGAATAAAGCTTATTACACTTTGCTTATTAGTTTTGACGACAATGTTACTCAGAGCTCAGACTGTTCAGTTTGAGCAAGCTATAACGGCTTTAAATGGAGGTAATTATCAAGAGTCTATCGACCTTTTAGAGGAGATTGCAGAAGGTGATAACCAATCAGTAGAGCTCTACTATAATCTCGGATTATCACATCTCAAGCTCAATCATCTTGCCGAGGGGATAGCCAATCTCCACCGAGCGCTCTTAATATCACCGAGTCATGCAGAATCCCAGGCTGCGCTTGATATAGCTAAAGGGAAGATTAGTACGCCGATCACTGAGATACCAGATTTTATATTGTATCAGGGTTATACCGATATAGCACGCTCTCTGAGTATCAATGCGTGGGTAGCTATACAGCTCATAAGCCTCTTAGGGGTAGTTCTATTAGTCTATATTTTATTATTCAAGTCTTATGCAAGCAAACCCTTTTTGTATGCTTGTATTGGAGCTATGGCCCTAATGTCGCTATGGAGTTACACTAACTCGGCATATCTCAAAGGCAACGCTATTCAACCTAATATGATAGTGATCAGTGAGGAGCAGACTGAGATCTATGTAGGTGCCGACGATCGTAGTGAAATCGTTGCTGTAGTGGGAGAGGGCGTTACAGCAAGAGTAGTAGATTATCTTTCAGACTGGATTAAGATCGAACTCGCTGATAAGGATGTTGGATGGGTGCAAAAAAATAAGGTAATCATCATATGATAATCACCTTACTATATTGATAAGAATTGCCCTGAGGACTATTCTTGTTCGTCTACGATTACGCCTCCTTTGATTCTATCTTGGAGTGTTTCGAGCTCATCCCATTTTCCTGCTGCCGCTAAGCCAGCTTGCTGCGCCCAGGTAATTGGATTAGCTATTCTATATCTTGGTCCAGCTGCATCAAGTATCGCTCTTACATCATCAAACTTAGCATCCGCCAAAGCCTGAAACGTAGGTATACCGCCTGCAACCAATAACTCAGAAATCTTAGGTCCGATTCCTTCTATCTTCTTAAGATCATCAGGCTTCCCTGATGGTGCAGCGGCCGCTTTTGGTGCTGGAGCAGGAGCGGCTGGTTTAGCAGCAGGTGCTGGCGCCTCCGCTTTTGGAGCGGCTTGCTTCTTAGGCTTAGTTGCTTTCTTAGGAGTTGGTGAGTCCAAGGTTTCAGAGACTTCGCTCAATATGTGAACGAATGTTCTATCTTTTCTACCACGCTTGAATGTTACAACTCCATCGATGAGGGCATATAAAGTATGGTCTCTTCCGATACCAACATTATTACCTGGATGAAATCTCGTGCCTCTCTGACGTACTATGATGTTGCCCGCAATCGCTTGCTGACCACCAAATAATTTTACGCCGAGGCGTTTACTATTACTGTCACGTCCATTGTCAGTACTACCGACACCTTTCTTATGAGCCATAATTTATGCGTTTATTGCGTCAATTTTAATCTTTGTATATGGCTGTCTATGGCCATTTTTCACTTTGTAACCCTTTCTTCTTTTCTTCTTGAAGACGATTACTTTATCACCGCGTTCTTCTCCAACAACGGTCGCCTTAACGCTTGCAGAAGCTAACACAGGATTACCTATTGATACATTATTGTCATTGCTCACTAAGAGCACATCATCAAATGATAACGACTGTCCTTCATCAGCGCCCAAGCTATTAACTAATAACTCCTGGCCTTCGCTCACTTTAAACTGTTGTCCAGCTATTGTAACTATTGCAAACATTACTTTGATTTAACTGTCCCTAAAATCGGGCTGCAAAGATAGATTTAATTAATCTAAATTGAAAGATAAATTTGATCAAAACCCAAATTGGCCTGTTGGCGCATACCAGTCTTGCAGTCTGAACTGTTTTTTGACCAGTTTGCCATTGCGATCTAGGACTAATTTTATCTTTCGCCCTTCCTTCTGAGAAAGCAGTGTTGCTATGGATTCAAGTGATATACCTTGAGCACTGCGACCGTTGATTCGGTATACCAAATCACCAGGCATAATCTCTGCCGATGCTGCAGGTGACCCTTGTATTACTGATGCTATCATAAACTGATTCAGATTTGGGCCAAAAGAGACAACGCTCATCCCGCTTTTGTCGTAATCAAACTCTTTGTTATATTTTTTTCCTCCTTTTAGATAGAGCTCTTCCTTGGTGTAGTTGATATAGTAATCAAATCGTCGCAAGAGTAGATTACCCAATATCCCGTTCCTAATCAGCCCGGTACCTCTGTTATTGCTGAAATAGATATCCTGGAAGCTGGTAATGATGTTTTCGTAACTATAGTCTCCAAATCTTAGGAAATCACTCTTGCCTATTACACCTCTTATCGGTCCTGATAATCCAAATCCAACTGTCCCCAACATGATCCGCTGAGGTAATACAAGATTGGTATCTGTATTCGTATGGAGAAGGAAGGGCAGGGAGGCTCCTGTATCCAGTAGGAGTTTAACATTAATAGGGGTAATTGATGCAGTTGCAACTATACAGTTGAGATACGGTTTATTAGAGATGACCTCGATGGGTATCTTATCATAATCCTTGAGATCTTCATCAAAAGTGGCGGGGCGATAGATATGGATTTTCTTCTTCTTGTTTTCGACTCTTACGATTGTGTTGGGGAAAAAACTACCTCCGATTATACCGTTTACCTCTATCCCGAGCTTTTCTCTCAGTAGGAAGTTATTGTTCTTGATAACAATAATATCTCGGGTTACCTCCTTACATCGTTCGAGCTTCAACTCAATCTTACGGCTGATATTAGCGGTGATTACCGTATCAAGGTCTGAGCCTGTGATGAGGATCTCACGTTCATAGGTAGCGCCTACTGCATCAGCAAGCTCTCTATCGAATAGGATTGTATTTTCTGCACCTGTGTCAAATATCATCTTGAGTGGGATCACTCCCTCCATAAGTACCTCCACGACCATAAACCCTTGCTGGAGATCGTATTTGAACTCTCGATGATCTTTCTTGCCGAGGAGGTCTATCCCCGGTATCTGTGCATCCAAAGGTGTTATGTACGAACACAACATGAGGACTAACCCCGTCAAGAGCAGTTTCATAGTATTAGTATAGTGAACAACCATCATTGCAAGATAACGTATCTGAACATAGAGTAATTGAATAATGAGTCAATTGAATATCTCAGATATAAAATAAAAAAGGCCTATTGCCGAAGCAATAGACCTTTTCTTATCCTATGGGCGACATATTATTTTACAATACGCACCTCTATTCTTCTATTCATCGCTCTTCCTTCAGGAGTATCATTAGTCTCCTTCGGATTAGCACTACCAAAACCAGCTGCTGAGATTCTACTTGCATCTATACCAGCAGACTCGAGTCTAACCTTTACAGCCTCAGCTCTTGCAAGTGAAAGCTTTTCATTCATAGCTGCATTACCAGTGTTATCGGTATACCCTTCGATGGCAATATTTACATCCTCATAAGTCTTGAGGATAGCAGCTAAGTTATCTACCTCACCATAAGACGCCTCCTGAATGGTAGACGAACCTGATGCGAAAGTTAGATTATTAAAAGTGAAGACTTTTTCTCCGTCTGCACCGTCCTTGATGTAGTCCATCATCTGACTACCTACAGATCCAGCTGCAAATTCAATTTTATCTAAAGCTGCCTTGGCTGCGTCGTTAACAGCACCAAAAACACCTTTAGCCATATCGCCTGCTGCACCAGCAACATCTCCTACCGCATCAGCAGCGCCTGTCGCTATGCTTTCAGTAGTATTAGTCACCGTGTCAGCTGCATTATCAAGAGCATCAACGCCTGTAGAGCACCCTTGGCGTGTTACAAAGTATCCAATCGCCAATAGGGCAATTAACGCCGGTAATAACCACTTCATTAGCATATTTCCACCTTTCTTGGCTACGTCACCTGCGGCTCCTGCAGCTCCCATGGCTGCGCCACCTACATTTTTGACTGCACCGCCGGCAGCTCCAGCTGCACCTTTAGCCATATCACCTGCGGCTCCTGCGGCATCCATGGCAGCACCACCTACATTCTTAACAGCATCACCTGCAGCTCCAGCAGCTCCTTTGGCTGCACCACTTACTGCTCCTGCAGCACCCATAGCAGCGCCACCTACATTCTTAACAGCATCAGCGCCACCGCCAACAATATCTCCTACTGCATCCGTAGCCTTATCCATAAGTCCACCTCCCAGCCCAGCGATTCCTAATGCATCTCCAAATCCTGATGGTAATGCAGAAGCAATATGTTCTTTTTGAGAGCCAAGAAGTTTAGTCAATCCAAGGGCGTCTAATCCCATAGACTTAACTTTCTTACCTACAACACTCATAATAAATGGTGCAGCCAACTTAAGTAACGTAGAGCTTGAGCTCTTCTTCATGCCACTACTGCTAGTGATGAGGTCTACTAAAGAACCAAGCTTATTGTTACCAAAGAGTAAGCCCAAAGCTCCTGAACCACCTGAAAGCAGGTTGCTGATTCCTCCTGAGTTGCTGCCACCGCTAAATATATCGGACACATTGTCAAGAATACCATCATCTGACTTAGAGAGTAAGTCCATGATTGCTCCTGCACCAGCAGAGTCACTACTCTTGTCCATCAGACCTCCAAGAACAGAAGGTAAAATACCTCCCAAAGCGCTATTCGTAGCACTCTCCGATTCTCCTAAAAATTTGGATGCAGGGCCTAAAAGTTTTGATCCTACTGAACTAGTGAGTAGTTCCATTAAGTTAACTGACATTATAATTCTGTTTTGAGTAAAAAGATGTTACCTGTTGTCAAAAAAGGTAAATGTTAATATATCAGGTAATATACGTCGACTTTGAGAGATAGTTACTTTTTGAAAATTTAATATATGTTATCATTTAATGTATTTCTTTAAAAACGGCACTATCATTACGAAGTGAAGCGCATATACAAAACTCTGAATCCTGTTGAGCCGCGAGTTAAGGAGTTGGGTAAACTACATCAGTTATTCCTAAGTTCCTTAATAGAGCAGACTGACAAAACCGGTCTTCATTTTACCAGTTATTATAGCCGCTTATCTTATCTTATAACCGCTAATCTCTGGCCACAAAAGGCAAGGTTCTTATTGCATAGTTTTAGGAAGGCTCATCAACTAGCATCCGATCATTCTACTGAGGATTTGTTGCGTCTCGCAAAGTGGTCTCTGGAGTTTCTCACCACAGGTGAAAAGCATCAGCTTGAAACCAAAGCACTCTATGAGATTTTTAAAATCGACCGACCGGTTTCTATAACCTTCGAACCTCTCATTGAAGTGGTTATAATAGAGGTGTTGTCAGATAACAAGAGATTGATCGCACAGCGAGTAGATGAGCCTTACGACAAGATCACGATAACTTACGCAGATCCCGAACGGAACGAAGATTACACACCCATTATAGAGGATATCGTATCGCAAGAACTCTTGCCACTGCAAGCGATATTGCACGAAGTACAGATTGCAGCAGATGGCTTGCACTCACCTTCCAAGATCATCTTGGATTCTGACTTCCTATATGTTGTAACTTCGGTGTCGGAGTGTTTTTCTTCTTTTGGTAGTACAGAGGCAAACTTTATGCTTCGCAAGGTAATGCCGCATAAATCCTCTCCAGCTTTAATCATGGGTAATGTGGCTAACCATTTTTTGGATAGACTGATCTATGACCCTCAGCTGGAATACAAGACGATACTAAAGGAATTATTTAGCATAGATGTCTTAGGCTTGAGCCTCATGGTGGATAGTGAGGTGCGAAACATCGTGCAACAGTTTGAAATGCATTTTAATCATCTCAAGAAGGTGGTGAACATAGACTTGGCTGGTCAGGGGTTAAGAGCTGAATCGATCTATATAGAGCCATCTTTTTATGCATCGCAGTATGGCTTGCAGGGAAGGCTTGATGTGTTTTATATCTCTGGAGAACAAGCATCTATCGTAGAGCTAAAAAGTGGAAGCCCATTTAAAGTTAATCCATATGGACTCAATAGCAATCACTACCATCAGACATTGCTCTACGATATGTTGATAGAGAGCGTATTCGGTTTCCGTATCGCACGTAAGAACTTCATCCTTTATTCTAAAGAGCCTAATAATGCACTCAGATTTGCGCCTACTCTCAAAGTACAACAACGTGAGACCATTCTACAACGGAATAAATTGTACTTGCTCGATCGAAAACTGGAAAAATCTGGTGACCTCAGAGGGATATTAACCCAGATACTGGATCAAGATGATCGGGCTCTCAAGGGGTATGTTAGAACTGATATTCTCAAAGCAATTAGCTCATTAGAATCGCTGGATGATATCGAGTATGCTTATGTAAAGGAGTTGTTTAAGCATCTATGTAAAGAACGACTGGATAGCAAGATAGGAGAAGGAAGTAATCAAAAACACAGAGGGCTATCAGGTCTATGGCGAGACACGGTGCCGCAGAAGGTGGAGCAGTTTAATATTATTAATCATTTAACCATTGTAGACAATTACTGTGATCAACCAGACCCGCTCATTAGCTTATCTGCTGGAGAGATGACTGCAGAACTGCACAATTTCAGAGTTGGAGACTTGTGTATCTTATATCCAGATCAAGGAGGAACCTCAGATGTCTTAAGTGAGCAAGTATTTAAGACTACGCTCATTGACATAAAGACAGATCAGATTGTGGTACGCCTCAGGAGTAGACAGATGAATCTCAAGATATTTGAGAGCTACGATCTCTGGCATGTCGAGCATGATCGACTTGATAATGGATTTATATCGATGTCGAGAAGCGTTTATGAGTTTGCGACCCATAGTGCTCAGTATCGTCGATTAATATTGCAACGAGATAGGCCTCCAATTCCAGTGGAGGATCACATCGATATAGCGTATATCCCAGAGATGACTACTGAACAAAACGAGTTATATCAAGAGGTCATCAGAGCGCAGGGATATCATCTGCTATGGGGCCCTCCGGGGACAGGTAAGACCAGTATCATGCTGAGATACTTAACTCAGTACTATCTAGAACATACACAACAGCGCATCTTATTGCTGGCTTATACTAATCGGGCGGTAGATGAGATATGCACCACGATTAAGCGTATTGGTGAGGATGTTGATTTTATCCGTGTAGGATCACGGTATAGCACACATCCTGACTATAGAGGACATCTGATGAATGAGCGACTTTCACAATGCAATAATCGTAATGAGGTATTAGAGACTTTGTCTACACAGTGCTTGTATACAGGTACAATCGCATCGATATTGGGTAAGTTGGACTTGTTTAGGTTACTCTCATTTGACTTAGTCATGATCGACGAAGCTTCGCAAGTTTTGGATGCTCAATTGATAGGTTTATTAGGTCGGTTTAAAAAATTCGTGTTAATCGGTGATCACAAACAGCTCCCTGCAGTGACGCATCAGTCGCTTGATCAGAGCACTATTGTACACCAGGGACTTAATGAATTAGGGGTTGCTAATCTGTCAAATTCTCTGTTTGAGCGTATGTATCTCCACGCCGTAGATAAGGGATGGACACATGTATATGGACAACTGAGTCAGCAGGGTAGGATGCATCGTGATCTGATGTCTTTTGCTAATGATCAGTTTTATGATAATTCTCTCGACATACTGCCTGGTCTTGAGCGACTGACCGCAACTTTAGTCATTACGGATCAAGTAATTAAGGCACATCGCTTGATATTTATAGATACGGAGGCAGATATCGAGAGCAATAGCATTAAGATCAATCAGTCCGAGGCAGATACATGCCGACAAATCATAGAAGACTTAATGCTTGATCTTCCAGAGAATCACTCTATAGGGATTATCACTCCATACCGAGCTCAGATCGCCTGTATCCGCCAGGCTATCTCGACCATCGATCATCCACAGATTGATGACATCACTATTGACACCGTCGAGCGATATCAAGGGAGTGCGCGTGATGTCATTATCCTATCTACTTGTGTGAATTATCCATTTCAACTTAGGAGTCTGCAATCGCTATCGGACAGAGGTATTGATCGGAAGCTTAATGTGGCATTTACTCGAGCTCGGGAGCGATTTATATTGGTGGGAAACAAGGATATACTGTCGCAGAGTCCCAGTTATAAGGAGATCATATCACGGTGCTATGAGCACCATATCTGATTGATCAGTCTATCCCGAGGTATTTGTGTGTCTGAAGACTCAAAGACCATTGTGGATGGTTCTTAACATATGATATGCATGACTTGATGTGGTCGCTTTGATTAGCATCATCAAGCGGTTGCAGGGAGAAATGCCCAAACTGTAGATGAGTAAATTGATCAGGAGTGTTTTCGACTTGTGGGTAGACTAATTTAAGTTCATCTCCACAATCCACTACTAACGCCGTGTCGGCCTTAGGGCTTACACAGACCCAATCAATTCCGTTGGGCACTTCAATAGTACCGTTTGTTTCAATGGCGATGTAAAAGCCTAATTTCTTCAATTCTGTGATGAGCTCTTCGTCGAGTTGTAGCAAGGGCTCTCCGCCGGTACATACTATGAATGGTTGTGCCTTAGATTCCTCGGGCCATAGAGATAGGCAGAGACTTGTAAGATCCGAGGCGGTGTATTTACCTCCATTAGTACCATCCGTACCCCAAAAGTCTGTATCACAAAACTTGCACATTGCCGTATTGCGATCTTTCTCGAGTCCAGACCAGAGGTTACAGCCAGAAAACCGACAGAATACTGCAGGTCTGCCTGTATGGGCTCCTTCTCCTTGTATGGTATAATATATTTCTTTGATGCCGTACATCCAATAATCTAAATCGATGCGAAATACAGCTATTAATTCTTGAATACCAAGTTTCTTGACAACTATTGGCTGCAGGGCACTTCCTGGAGGCTCAGAAGATCGAGGGATTCTACTTGAGTGGCCAAAGCCGGATCAGCTTCGATGATATATGAGGTTCCTGTAGCGCAGACGAAACAGGCTTGACAAGTGATTAGATCTTGGTTCACAACGACTTCAATAGCAACGACGTCTATGGACTGATTTTCCAGATATGTGCGCAGTTCAGCAACTTTTTGCTCATCGCTCAAGTTAGCAGAGCCTAATTCTTCTATCCAGGGGTCGCCATTGCATTGTCTCTCCTCAAACGAATAGCATATCGTAGTGACTGGGTTGGAGTCATCAGAACAAGCACAGATTAGGATAGCCAATAGGAATATCAGTTGCCTTATTGGAGCGAAGATTTTTAAAGTTTCAATTCCCATCATTATCCACAGGTTAGATGGTTTGTTCGATATTATAATTGCTTTCCTTAGCTCGATTGTTTATGACTAATTCGGCTAAGAATCCTGTCAGAAACAATTGTGAACCTACAATCAAGATCAGTATGCCAAAGAAGAACAAGGGCCTCTCTTGAATCCCAGATTGATTATAAATCAACTTCGCAATAGACAGATAGCTTAATATTACAAAACCTGCAAATAGGAAAATTAGTCCCCATGTGCCAAAGAAGTGCATCGGGCGCTTGTTGAACTTGCCCACAAAGAAAATCGTAAGCAAATCCAAAAAACCACTGATGAGTCGCTTCGCACCGAACTTGCTTACGCCAAATTCTCGCTGGCGATGCTCGACCACTTTTTCTCCGATTTTAGAGTATCCTTCCCACTTAGCCAATACTGGGATCCAACGATGCATATCTCCGTAGAGATTAACTTCCTTGACAACCTCGTTCTTATAAGCCTTAAGGCCGCAGTTAAAATCATGGAGTTGTATGCCACTCACTTTGCGAGCTACAGCATTGAATAACTTGCTGGGCAGTGTCTTGGATATCGGATCATGCCTTTTTTTCTTCCAGCCAGAGATCATATCAAGACCCTCGTCATAGATCTGGTTGTATAATAATGGGATCTCATCTGGGCTATCCTGCATATCTGCATCCATCGTGATGACTACAGAGCCTTCAGCTTTTTTAAATCCTACGTTTAATGCTGCAGACTTACCATAATTCCTTCTGAACTTAATCCCTTTAATAATATCGGGGTGTTTGCTCTGGAGTTGCTTGATGACCTCCCAACTGGTATCGCTACTACCGTCGTCGATGAAGACTACTTCATAAGTCTTGGTAAATTGTTTCATCACCTCATCTATCCATGCCATCAATGGTAGCAAGGACTCTTCTTCATTATAGACAGGTATGACGAGCGAAATATCAGTCATGTTAGCGCAGTAATAAGCTTAAGTGCTTAGGCAAAAGTAGACATATTAGTCCAATTACATGATGAATAATCGTAATATGAGACGCTAATCATTTTTTTTCATGATCGCTGACATGATCAAGGAGAGAATAAGTCCACCAATAAGTGATGATAGCCAAGTTAAAATGGCCGTCCCAAAACCAAATTCTCCGAAATCTTGAAGCTCTAACTCCGCTTCCATATTATCATTGAGACTTTCTAATTCTTCTTCGGGTATACCAGACAGATCACCCATCCAACTGGTCATGTCATTAGCAATTGCAATGCTCGACTCTTTCTGTAGTGTTAACAAGTCAGGTGCAATGTAATTGAGGAGGAGATAAGAAAAGATCGTTCCTATCAAGGTTCCTATCATATAAGTTATGAATGATGATTTCAGTCCCTCGCCAAATGATAAGAAGCCCTCCTGTAGGTGTCTAGTCTCTTTCAAGGATAAATAGAGGAATGCGATCACAAGGACGAATGATAGCAATGAGCCGAATCCAGCCTCCTTCATGGTAGTAGGATAGTGTATACTCGGTATGAGTAGCCAAGATATAATGGATAGCAATATCAGCACAGCTCCATAATAGACGCCATATTTTACCGCAGGATTATTCATGATTGTTGGTTTAAGTTAAGAGTAAGGAAAGCAAAGTACTAATTAAAAAGTGTTTTTTGCCCCATTTACCACGCCGATGATAGCCCCCTTTAATTGGGTGCCATCGATAGGATTGTTACGGCACTTAGAGTAAGAAGTATCAGCGTCATTTGATCTATCTGGATCAAATATGGTTAGCCGAGCTGGCTGACCAGCTTCTACCTTAGGAGCATCCAACTTAAGATACTCATAGGCACCTTGAGATAAACAATAAACAAGGCGCTCATGCTCGAGCTTAGTGGCATGAGTATTAAGGGCTCTATAGCAGTGCTGAAGTCCAATATTACCGAATTTGGCCATACCAAACTCTTTGTCCTTATCCTCTTGGAGTACGGGTCTATGATTGCTATTGATACAATTGATCTTACCCTGATTTATGAGCTTGATTAACCCACTCCTATCCGCTGTCTCTCTGAGGGGAGGGATCACCTTTAGATTGGTATTAAAACCTTCCAAATCTCGGTCTGTATGGATGAGGTTTAAAAATGGTACCGAGTACGAGATCGCTATGTCAGCGCTTTTCTGCACAACTTCAGGAGTGCTGATATTGTGTATATGCACATCCGACCCCACATATCGTGCGATCTCTATGGCGTTGAGTGCTTCGAGCCTTTCTTCGGTTTTTGGCATGCCGACGAGTCCTAGAGCCATACTCTGTGTGCCCTCGTTTATCTGTCCATTACTCACCAAGCAATCATGCTTGAGGTAGTGGATGTAGATGCCCCCTATACTCTTGAGATACTCCAGTACTCTCATAAGCTGGCCACGACTAATCTTGTGATTTGGTCCGTCAGTATATGCTACTGCGCCTGATTGATCAAGATCAATGATTTCGGCTATTACTGCTCCTTCTGCTCCTTGTGTCGCACAAGCCAGCGGGAGTATTTCTGTGACAGCGTGGTCATTATTTTTTTGGAGATAAGAGATCTGAGATTTGTTATCGATGGCAGGAGAGGTCGTCGGTAAGGTGGCCAAATAGAGATAACCACCAGCGGCAGCAGTCTTCTTAAGTGTATTCAGATTTTCTAATGCCTCATGACCTGGCTCTCCATTGTAGGCTCCGATGTCTAACCAACCCGGAGACACGCACAAGTTGTCGCTTTTGATGACCTGCATCTTAGCGGTACTCTTAATAGAAGTGGCTATCTTTTTGATGGTTCCATCTTCAATCAATAGATCTACATGCTTAAGGTGATGCTCAGAGCGAGTGTCATATAGGCGTGCATTCTTTAAGAGTATCGACATGTTAGCTTGCTTTCCAGATTCTTAATAGAATCGTTTCTATCAGTAAAAATACTAGAGCCAAGATCAAACACCATCGCCAGAGCTGTATTCCACTCTTTTTATTTTGGATAACCTGCGAGATATCGGCGGTAGCAGTTTGATTTATGATTTCGGCGGTCGGTGATATGTCGGCAGAGATATCATCCAGATCGCCATAGCTCACATCTGACTCTATGCGGTCATAATTAAAGGCCATTTTATGGATGGTCTGATCTTCAAGCGTTAGATTATATATGCCTCTCTCTTTAATTTGACCTCTGACATCAATAACTGATCTCCCTTGATTAACAATTACGCTTGGGATAAATTCTGATGGTCCTGTCACCGTATAGTTTGATTGACTGAGATTAGTCAGATTTCGGATATCTATGATTTCGTCTTCATCAATGGTATAATATAGGTTCTGTCCTGAAGTAGATGATATTGCCACCTTATACAAGAGTGGGATGAAGATTTCTGCGTTAGTGACGAGTCCATTCAGCTGCTCATTGAGTGGCGCAGAAGATAGATATACCTGACCCAAGTCTTTTTGATATTTGGTCAGGTAGTCCGCTCCATCTCTAAAGGTTAAGATCGACTCCTTAATCGCTTGTTGGCTATTGATTTTAGTAAAGTGTTTCTTGACTTCTGGTAATCTGAGGTTCTTACGCTTGTTAAGAAATACATCATTGAATACGAACTCATCTAAGTTGATACGGCTCACGGATTTATCTTCAGTAATCAGTTCATTAATCCTATCAGCACCCAAGGCAGAGAGTAGCGCATTATATTCTTCCACTTGTGAGGACTCAGCGGGGAATATCAGCAGTTTGCCCCCTTGAGAGACATATTTAATTAGCTCTGACCTTAAGCCGGAACTTAGGCTTGGAAGGTCATCGAGTATGATGAGATCTTGAGCAGCAAATCGATCGTACCGGATCAGTGAAGTCTGATCTTGAGTAAGTGCATAATAGTCCGTTCCTGAGAATGCTTTGTCTATATAGCCGTTACTTCTGCCGTTATAGATATTCAGGATCTGAATCTGCGGTTTGAGATAAAACGACAGATCCAGATTATTATCAAACCCAATCGGATAATCATCCACCTCCAGTGTTACTTCGTGCCATCCTGCACGATCTATGAGTAGCGATATCGTATCCACAGTTCTGGTCTCCGCCGCAATCTCTATAACGCCTTGAGGTCTATTCTGCCCCTCATAGAGCATGTTGAGTTGTACACTTTGATCATTGGAGCCATAGTTCTCTAAGGTGACGATGAGCTTATTGCTTACATCGAGCAGCGGTACTGGCGACTCAAAACTTGCATCTACTATGGCGATATTATTCTCCTGTACTGCCCGAAGTGGTAGCAGAGATACTTGAGTGCTGCTATCCACAGGTGTGCTAAATGAACTGATATTCTCTTGAAAGTCAGATAGTATATAGATGTTTTTCTGGTTGTCAGAATCAGACATAACACGCTGCGCCACTTTTGAGATATCCTCGAGTGTCTTAATATCTGCCGTGGCTTGGATCTCATCAATGAAAGCAATGGCGGTCTTCTTGTCGATCAGCCTAAGGTGCTTCGTCCGTAGTTCTGGTGTTAAGATCACGAACTGATCGGTCTCACCGTATGACTCTACGATACCCTTAGCCTGATCCTTGGCCCTACGGAGTAGTGGCACCTCAGCCTTGAGCGCATTCATTGAGAAGCTGTTGTCGATTACAATAGTGACGACATGATCTTTATTAGTGTCGATATCCTGATCGCTGATGACGGGTTGGGCAAAGGCCAATACCAACAATGCTAATGCCGCCAGGCGCGTCAGTAGCACAAGTATATTACGTAGCCTACTGCGTGTGCTCGTCTCCTCCTTAATTTCCTTGAGGAGGTGAACATTAGTGAAGTAAACCTTTTTGAATTTTCTAAAATGAAAGAGGTGGATTATGATAGGAATCAAAAGAGCTCCTAGCGCCCACAGAAAGATCGGACTAACAAACTGCATCTGAGCACAAAAGTAAATATATAAGTGCTTTAACGCTGTGTTATTTTTTAGAGATCATGGTAAAAGCAAGATCTTAACTTATGTAATATTCTAATTGTCAAAAAACTATCTTAGCACGCACACATAGATCACTTATGAAAAACATAAATTCAATCCAGTATTTACTCATACTTCTATGCTTAGGAATATCTATTGATAGCAGTATCGGTCAAGAGAGTTCATTTGAACATTTTAAGCAACTTCAAGCACGCAATATCGGCCCGGCAGGGATGAGCGGAAGGGTGACGGCTATAGATGTCAATCTAAGCAATCCATCGATGATCTATGTGGGTACCGCCTCTGGTGGGGTCTGGCTATCAGATAATGGTGGGGTAGATTGGCGGCCTATTTTTGACGATCAGCATGTCCTGTCTATCGGTGCGTTGAAAATTAATCAGCGCAATCCCTCAGAGATATGGGTCGGTACCGGTGAGGGTAATCCTCGTAATAGCCAGAATAGTGGTGCTGGTGTCTTTAGATCTATCGATGGCGGTAAGACTTGGGAGTTCAAGGGGTTAAAGGATACTCGGGTGATCCATCGTATCCTCATAGATGAATCCAAAGAAGGCGTGGCCTATGTCGGTGCACAAGGATCAGCATGGGGAGCGTCGGAGGATCGAGGCGTGTATAAGACTACTGATGGTGGTAATAACTGGGATAAGATACTCTATGTTAATGATCAGACAGGCGTAGCCGATATGGTGATGGATCCGAGCAATCCCAACAAGATCATAGCGGCTATGTGGGAGTACGGTCGTACCCCTGCATTTTTTAATTCTGGTGGTCCAGGATCTGGTCTACATATCACGCATGACGGCGGTAAGACTTGGGATCGAGTAGAGGTAGAAGATGGATTTCCCAAAGGGGACTTAGGTAGAATAGGGGTAGCCATAGCACCATCGCAGCCCTCAACTGTATATGCCATAGTGGAGGCCAAAGAGAATGCCATGTATAAATCTGAGAATGGCGGAGCCAACTGGAAGAAAGTTGGGGCACATGAGAACATGGGTAACAGGCCATTCTACTATTCTGAGATATATGTAGATCCACAAAACGAAAATCGGCTCTACTCACTCTGGACATATCTATCTAAGAGTGAAGATGGGGGACGCACTTTTGAGATCATTGCAGACTATGGTAATAGCGTGCATCCAGATCACCATGCATTATGGATATCTCCAACTGACTCAGACTATATCATCAATGGTAATGATGGTGGTATGAACTTCACCTATGATCAAGGAGATACCTGGAGATTCGTGACTAATCTGCCTGTAGGTCAGTTTTATCATGTCAATGTTGATAATGACTTCCCATACAATGTATATGGAGGTATGCAGGACAATGGATCTTGGGTAGGCCCAGCATTTACGCTTAAGCGTGGCGGTATAACTAATCACGACTGGCAGGAGGTATACTTTGGCGATGGATTTGATGTGGCTCCTAAGCCTGGTGATAATCGATATGTCTATGCGATGTCTCAAGGTGGTAACGTCGGTCTCGTGGACAAAGAGACAGGTCAGACACAATTCGTCAAGCCCAATCATCCAGACTCCATAGCCCTACGCTTTAACTGGAATGCACCTATGGCCCTTGAGCCAGATACAGACTGTGGGCTTTACTATGGCAGTCAGTTTGTGCACTACAGCAATGACTGTGGTCAGTCATGGTCCATCATATCACCAGACCTTACGACTAATGATACCACGAAGCAAAAACAACATATAAGTGGCGGGCTCACTATTGACGCGACTAATGCAGAAAACAATACATGCCTAATTGCCATCGCTCCAAGTGCGGTAGATGGAGATGTGATTTGGGCAGGTTCAGATGATGGTAGGTTACACGTCACTCGCAATGGTGGAGAGTCATGGACTGATGTCTATAGCAGATTGCCAGGAGCACCAGATGCTGGATGGATACCGCAAATCCAGACTGGCCATGGAGACGCTGGAGAAGCATGGGTCGTAGTCAACAACTATCGTCAAAATGACTGGGAGCCATACCTCTATCATACTCTGGACTATGGGACTACTTGGAGTAGAAAGGTGCGTAACGGAGATGTCAAGAGCTTCGTAACTTCAGTATTGCAAGATCCAGAGCAGAGCAATCTGATCTATCTCGGGACAGATGCAGGATTGTATATCTCAATAGATGGTGGTAACAAGTGGCACCATTTTGATGAAGGTCTACCAAGCGTACAAATCAGAGATATCGCTTATCAGGAGACCTTTGATGATCTTGTATTAGGGACTTTTGGACGAGCGTTTTGGGTGATTGATGATTTGGGTGTGTTTAGATCTATGGCGCAGGAAGATTATATGTCTGATCCATTTAAGATCGTCTCTACCAGCCCAGCATACTTAGGACAGTTTAGGTCTTACCAAGGAATCAGATTCTACGGCCAGGGTGAATTCATCGCTGATAACAAATCTACTAACCCCGTCATGTCTATTTGGGTCAAGCCAAAGGACGAATCTGAGATGAAAAAGAAAGCTGAAAAGCCTGAAAAGGGAGAAATGAAAGATAAGAAGGGTAAGAAAGGCAAGAAGGATATGATCAAATTCACCGTACTCAATAGCGATGCCGATACCATCCGACAGTTCAGTAGAAAGGTCGATAAGGAAGGTGGATTACAACGTATCTCTTGGAATCTGCGTCAGGATGGTGTAGCATTTCCAAGTCGACGAGAGCGACCAGCTGATAGCGATGCTCCAGGTGGAGTTCAAGTATTGCCAGGCACCTACAAAGTAGTTGCCCAGTATGGCGATCAGTCGGATTCGACTATGATCTCTGTATCTCGTGATCCACGACTCAATATGACGGCACAACAGGAAGAGCAAGTGCAGCAGGCTATGAAGGAATACGAAGCTGTAGTAGCAATGGCAACTGAAGAGTTCAGCAAAATCACCGAAGCCAAGAAGGCACTCAAAGTGCTTGATGCCCTGATATCTACAATACAGGATACTACCCAAAGTGAGTGGACGGACTTATCTAAAGAGCACCATAAGAGTCTCAATGAGCTCGAACTCTTATTTATGGATGCCGAAGGGTTAAAAGGTATACAGCGCAATCCGAATAACCTAAATGGTTTCCTCGGCACAGCTCGTCGGTATATAGGATCATCTACAGGTACTCCTGGAGCAAATGCCCAAATTGCACTAAATAAGGCGAAAGCACAAACTCAAGAGGTTGCTGATAAAATAGCCACCTACATGTCATCTGATTGGGTGGAGCTCAAGGAAAAAGTGAAGTCTTTTGACTTCGATATTTTTAAAGATTAGCATAGCTTAGCATCATGAAAATGTACAAGGGATTCGTTTGGGTTGGATTGATCGTGGCAATACTTGTCCTCGGTCAAGGATGTGATGATGGCGTGGTGAAAGGTCCTGTCGGTGTAGGATTAGATATGGATGCTGTTCTTGAGCAAAGAGATGGAGTCATAGTTGCGGAGGCATGTACCTTAGTTGATATTGCAGATATCGCCGAAGCCTTAGACTTGGAGCCCAATGAAATCGAGGTAACCGATAGCTCTTATCCTGGTAAGGACAGGAAAGCCAGCTCGTGCTTCTTTAAGTGGAACGACTTTGATCTACCCAATTCTGGTATCTTGTTACAGACACAGCGCAATACATTCGCTGATGAGTATCCTGACTATTTTATTGGGGTAATAGAGTCTAAGAAGACGTCTGGAGAAAATGGCTTGTCGCCAGAAACCATCATTTATCAGGATTTCCCTGACATAGGAGATGATGGTGCATACAGCTATAAGGCGGGCAGTTGTGTCTGGCGACTCGGGAACAAGGTGATGTTGACGATCTCATTCAACACAACTTTTTCTGAAGAGCGTCAGTACAAGGTAGCACGCAAGATTGCAGCCAAGATGACTGAGAACTATGTTGCTGGGAGGTAGGGTACTCTGTTATTGTTCAACTCACCCTGAAAAAAGCTCACTTTTTTCTCCCCTCTCTTGAGAAGAGAGGGAGCCTTAGTTTAATCTTGCATTGACTGTGTAGATATCTCCTCAGTTGATATAAATTATTTTGTTTGTTCCGCTATTCTATTTAATCCCAAGGGGTCATGACCCCTTGAAGAAAGTAATGATTCGCTCTCAGCTGGAAGAAATAACAGCGCCTTTACGATTAATATGATTATTGACTTGCGAATAAGAAGATGCGTTTCCGATTTGTAGTGATGCAGGTTTGACGTACATTATAAAAACTATGGAAAATTGATCTGCAATGAGCCGAAAACCGGGTTTTCTTGGATTTGGATTGTAGAATACAGTACTACAATCATGAAAATACGATTAGTCTTATTCCAGGGAATGATGGCACTGGTTTACCTCCCCAGATGACAACTGGATGGATTGATGATGTCATTCGTAGAATGGATAGTTCTAATCCACTTCAAAGAACGTTACTTGACTTTGGAATGACACAGGACTTCACTCCCATAGTTGGGCACGTTGATTTTCAAAAAGGACAGGCTACAATTATCAACTTAGCAAAAGTACCATGATGAATAAAAAATTAGAAAAGGCTATCATAAGTAATTGTGAATATTCTCGAGATGGTGCTGAACTTTTGCAAAAAAAAACTGGCTAATATGCCAGAGAATGTTTTGAGATTTATCCCTAGTTTTAATGCTCGTTGTGATGTCATGTGGTGGCGCTCTTACTTTGTAGAGCGTGACAAAGTAAAGGCTAAGCAATATCTATATCAGCGGGGATTAATACATGAGTTTTCTCCATATAAGAGAAGACCGATGTACAGATATAGTCCAGAACTGTTTGCTGTATTATTTTCGGACAATGAAGGATTGTATCAGCGCTTTCTTAATTGGGACTATGGTTATCTGGGGACTATCGACATCCCAGGCAACGAGTTAGGCGGCCCCATTCCGATGTTACATTTTGTATTGAGAGGAGAGCATGATAAGGCTCGTGAGGAGATGCATAGATTTATCAGGGATGATTACAGGTATAAACTTAAAGAAATAAAAGATTTTTTTGACCCAAGCTTTGAAGGGGTAATAGGAATTATGGATCGAGACCCAAGAAGGCTACAAAAATGTTTAGATCATTTTCTTTCTCCGTCAATCGTGCGAAAGGTGAAACGACTTAGGAATATTCAGGGTGCGTTATACTCACTACATGATAATATATTGTTGAAGTCTGCCCGGAGATTGGGCTTTGAGTATGAATGCGACCACCCCCTGGTGCTCAATGAACTGCTACCCATAGAACCCAATGAGTCATATGATGTGCCATACTACTTCGTAAAAGAATATAAAGGGGAAATCCCTCAATCATGGCTCGATTATACTAAAGATAATCCAGTACCAAAAATTGCTGAGCGAGGATAATTCTATAGTTATGAATCAATTATAACATATTCTTTTTAGTTTCTTCACGATTTGTATAGTCATGAGTGGCTATGGTCAGATAGACATAAGCTCAATGAATACTCCTGAAAGAGAATCTCAGGGTTCAATATCTGTGGTAATCAAGGAGAAGATGTCAAACATGAAATTTTATAAATTAAGAAGGGCAATTGCCAGTGAGGATGTACTGGATGAAGAATTAGCTTACCCATCTAAAAAAGTTTATCCAAACGTAAATGGCGCAACGATTAAAGATGCCACAGCACGAAGAGCTTTTATTGATAAGAGAATTAATCGACGCACAATTTATCGTGAGTTACCTATCCTTGATCATTTTTACTGTTATAATGGAACCAATAACAACGAGTATGATTGGATACTGCTTGACGGGTATTAGGCAACAGGAGCTGAGGTGCCAATAGGTATCAACGGATTCCTTATCTCGCCTAAATTTAAAGAGCTGATTGACAATTCAGATGTCATTCTTGGATTGGATCATCATTTCTATCCTGCATTATTGAGGTATCAAGGTGAATTGAAGGAATACTATCTATTTCAATATTGTTACGATCATCGGAGTGAGGTGATATGGGAAGATGTTCGGATGACAAAAGATAGTGAATTATATCATTTTAACAATGATGATGATTTCTTTGATATGTTTATTAAACTGAATAAGGAAAGAAGTCTAAGAGAGAGTCATACTACATTCGTACTCAAGAATTATTCTGATATAGTGCTTTTACCCGCATTCGGTTATATGATGATATCAGAAAAGTTCAGAAACTTAATAATAGACAATCAGATTAGTGGATTTAATGTTTCTAAGGTCGACCATGTAAGTATTGAGTTTGATCAGTTTAGAGTGAAATAAGTTTGCTCGAGAAATGTTTACTTACCGCTGCGGGGAAAGTAACTATTTCAGTTTTTATGATTGTTAATCTGTGGGGATGAAGCTGCGTTTCCGAGCTTGTTACAGGTGTGCCGGTGTACATTGAGAGTAGATAAACCAGAAGATTTCTCCTATCGTCAAAATTAAAGAACTGAATTAAGCGAGGGAGATTAGTGATAGTCCCTATAACCCCAATATTGTATCAAGCAGTAATTTCAAGTCATACGGCCTTGCCCCATTCAGGCAGATATAGTCCTTACTGAGAGAGGGCCTGCCATACTTGATATAGGACTCCCAGATATGTTGGATATACCATTCAGGCTCTAACCCCCATCTGAGGTCCTTACGCTTCCGTTCTACAAATAGCTGCTTAGATATTTCGAGGAATATCTTATGATTCATCAGGTCTACTAATTCGGGATCGTGGAAGGCTAATAAGCCCTCTACAATAATATAATTATAGGACTGGAGGCTCTCACGGACGAGCTTCTTTAGCCTGGTCCAATCTATGCTGAGCGGATGTTCCCAATCCGGCTTGCCGTTAACGAGGGGCAGCATTGATCCCTTAATAACACATTGATCCTGATGGATGACGAGTGTTGTACAATTCTGAGATGTTAGTGCGGTCTCCAATTGTTGGGCAAGAAAGGTCTTACCTGATCTGCTGACACCGCCGATACCAATGAGGCTATTCACGTGCGTATGCTATGTTGATTTAATTGGTAGGAGAGATGAAATGAGTAAAAAAAGTACCGATGGGGGGAATCGAACCCCCACTTCCGAAGAAACTGGATTTTGAATCCAGCGCGTCTACCAATTCCGCCACATCGGCATTCATCTGAATGTGCTGCAAAAATATCTAAATAATAGTATCTGTAAATAGCTTAGGACTGATTTATTAAATTTCATGTTTCATGAGTGGCGAAACCAGTATTTTCATGGGAGTTTAAACCACTCATTATGTATAAGATCACCATACTCATATTCTTACTATGCTCTGTATCCTGCAAGGCCCAGGATGATATAAACAATATCGTAGATGTCCCTGCCGTAGTAGAGGCGGATAAGCAATACGCCGATGTCTATAAGCCATTAGACGGTACTTGGAAGGGTATATTCTTAGTTAAGGAGGATCAAAGACCTGGAGAGCGCCCGGATAATATGCAAGAGGTAGAGGTCATGCTGAAGTATATCAAGCGAGCTAAGACCGTCAATACGATACAGGTGACACAGACCTACACCTCAGAGACCCCATACTTTCAGAGAGTAGCGATCACAGACTATTATCCGGATAGTGGTAAGACAGAAGAAAGTGTAGGCGTCAATAAAGTCCAAAATGGAGAGATGTGGTGTGTGGTGCACAAGCCCAATGATGTAGTCATCCACGAAGGCAGCACGCCCAATGATGAGACAATCATCTGGCAAAGCAGCCAGCAATCACCGCTTAAGGTAGAATACTTCTATGAGACGGTTACGCCGCAATCCTATGAGATCATTGGATATGGATACTATGGTAATGATGATACCTCTAAGAGCCCTAAGTTGTGGTTCTATGGCAAGTATGATCGGCAATAGCACATTGTGTGCTACTTGGCAGGCTCTACATGCTTCCAGTTTTCGCCTCGCTCAATGCGCTTAAGTTGTGTAGTTGACACACCAAATCGCTTAGCGATCATCTTACGCCGAGTTTTGCCACTGAGCAGTTGCTTTTTGATGATGGCTACTTGCGCTGCTGTAAGCTTATAGTAACCGCCTTTATTGGATTTTTTAAATCCGAATTTCTTTGCACGCTCCTTGATGTAAGCTTTCCACTCGGGATCGGGGACCCACATGATATTACTCTCGTGGTTGTTTTTGCGATTGAGATCCTTGTGTATGACATGGATATGCTCATCGGACTTGGGTACACAGAAATGACGTGCGACCTCCTTGTGCACATACAAGGCTTGATTGAGATTACCTACGACCTTGATACTGGCTCTAAAGAAGCCTCGATGATCGGGATGAGTCTTCATCAACTTCTCTTCTCCACTCACTTTATCGATAGATTTTGCTCTGCCGAGATTTGAGATGTAGTAGTTTTTGGACTTAGTATCCCTCTTAAAAGTGACATGGGCCCACTTCTCTCCCCCTAAATTAGGTACGCTCATTTTTTAGTATTGTAACTGCGAATAAATTTGAACTTGCTGTAAAAGTTTGTTACAGACTGGTCAACTGGTCGTTAAGTCTGTTCAAGTATTTAGACTTAAGAAAATTCGATTTGATACTCGCCAGTGTTAATTTTTTGTCTTTTTTAACAATGTAGTCCTGCTCGAGCTGGAATTTAACTTCAAGTAAAGATTTTTTGATCTGATCAATTTCCGCCCTTATGGAGCTGATGGCTTCAGGATTAGGATCCATCTGCACATCCATGAGGCGCTCATTAATATCCATCATCTCCATCAAGAACTCCTGTGGTAGCGCATCACCATCGTTGAGGGCGACACCATGTAACTCTAATATGTAGGCGGTAAGGAGGTTTTTGTTCTTGAGTGTTTTGTAGGCTTCGTTGTTGAGTACAGACATCTTAAGGGCATCTTCTTGATCTCCCTCACCATATAGTGTATAAAAGTCAGGATGATATTTTCTGCTCAGTTCTAAGAACTTCTTCTTTAGTACGGCTTGATCAACAGTAAAAGACTCAGGGATATCATATAATTCAAAATAATTCATACCTGTTGATTCTAAAAGAGCCTGGAGAGATCTATCCAAAATATGGTCACCATCAAACTGATCAAGAGTATGAATCCTACGAGAGTAGCATATTCTACTACACGGTCACTGGCTTTGCGACCAGTGATCAGTTCCCACAGCAAGAACAGCACATGACCACCATCAAGACCCGGGATAGGGAGGAGATTCATAAATGCCAATATGATAGATAGGGATGCCGTGAGATTCCAAAACTTATACCAGTCCCATGTAGGTCCAAACATACCTGCTATAGCCACTGGTCCTCCTACGGACTCTCGGACATCCAGCTTGCCTCTGAACATCTGACTAAATGCCTTGAGCTGGTTACCTAAGAATCCAAAGCTTCTATTATAACCTGCGACAAGAGCCTCAGAGAAGGTATATTGGGTTCTCTCGGCATCAAAATATTTGCTCCAGCTATATGGGTTGAAGCCCAGTTTTCCATTGTCATTAAAGATCATCTGTACAGATAGCGTATCAGTTCCTCGGAGTATAGTACCCTGCGCCTCAGTACCCTTGAGATCCTCTACGACTCGATTAAATTGATCATAGAAGTATACACGCTCCCCATTGATTGCAAGAAATTGATCCTCAACTAATAGCCCTGCTTTTGCTGCGGGCATATCAGCCGATAACCTTGCAATCACTACAGGCATCCGAGGCGTATAGATGTCTTTGTCTTTATTATCATAGGTGGCGAGCGATTTAGCCACGTCATCGGTTATGTCTAAGTTGACAAGAGCTCCTAATCGCTCGACCTGTATAGTTCTCGCCTCATTGATAACGATCTCTTGAGCAAGATCGTTAGGGTAGAGTTTTTCGATTTTAATATCTCCTACGGCTATGAGCTTGTCTCCATCTTCCAGTCCAAGCCTATGGCCTAACTCCTCAACGGCAATACCAAAGGTCGCATTTTCAGCGGGCAGATAGATGTCGCCCCACTTGATGAACATGCATGAAAAGATCAATATCCCAAGGATAAAGTTGACGGTGACGCCACCTAACATAATGATGAGTCTTTGCCAGGCTGGCTTAGCCCTAAACTCCCATTCTTGGACAGGTCCAGCCATCTGTTCTTTGTCAAAGCTCTCATCGATCATCCCAGCGATCTTGACGTATCCACCAAAGGGTAGCCATCCAATGCCGTATTCGGTTTCGCCTCTTGTGTACTTGAATAGCGAAAAGCCAGGATCAAAGAACAAGTAGAACTTCTCAACCTTAGTCTTAAACCATTTGGCAGGGAAGAAGTGTCCACACTCATGCAGGATGACCAATATCGAAAGACTTAAAAAAAACTGTCCCAATGTGATCAATGTACCCATGCTAATCCGGCTTGACTTGGTGTAAGACTATTGCTATATCGCGCAGAATGATTCTCGATTTAAATAGCCGTGCTATAAAAGTCGTCAAAGGTAATTTAAACTCCTTAAACTTGCAGTTGGTTCCAATACCTCACAAGTGCAGCTATTTTTTAGTCAGGATATCAGCGATAACGAGATCATACTGAGAGATCAGGAGGCCATCCATTGTGCCAAGGTGCTTAGAAAGTCTGTAAGTGATCAGCTCAATATACTGGATGGATTAGGACGACGATATACAGGGGTCATAATTGAACTTAAGAAAGCTAAAGTGACCCTATCAAACATCCTCCTCGTCGAAGAATCTAAAGACGATCGAGCCAAGCCGAGCATAGCGGTTGGATTACTAAAAAATAGCACTCGTATGGAATGGCTAATTGAAAAAGCGGTTGAGATAGGGGTGAATGAAATAACCCTAATGAACTGTAAGAGATCTGAACGCTCAAAAGTGAATCTCGACCGACTCAATAAGATTGCCCTCAGCGCTATGAAGCAGTCTAAGCAATTGTGGTTGCCAAAACTTACAGGGCCTGTCAAGATGGGGGAGTATCTCAAATCAGTCACAGGATCTGATTGTGTAATTGCAAACTATGCGCCTGATCATGTAGATTTAACTAAGGTGGCCGCTGATGAATCTAAGACGATTATCATTGGTCCCGAGGGGGACTTTACGGAGGATGAGATCCGACAAGCACTGAATGTGGGATGTAAGCCTGTCAACTTAGGGGTCTCTCGATTGAGGACAGAGACGGCAGGATTAGTCGCCTTGACGATTATGAACAATAAAATGAGTGTTTCTAACATTGATAAGATATGAGAGTATTAGCAGCGGTAGTACTAATGTTGAGCCTATTGCTCAGTGGCTATAGAGGTTCAGATGATCTGCAGTTGGCCCTATTGAAATATAGCGGTGGTGGAGACTGGTACTCTAATCCTACTGCCTTGACTAATCTGGCAGCCTTCTGCAATGAAGAGCTGAATACAAACCTCAATATTGATTATGCTACTGTTGAGGTGGGCTCACCTGAGATATACAATTATCCCTGGGTGCACATGACGGGACATGGCAATGTAGTGTTCTCTGATTTAGATGCCGAGAATCTGCGTAATTATCTGATTGCTGGCGGTTTTCTGCATATCGATGATAACTATGGTATGGATCCATTTGTCCGACCAGCTATGAAGAAGGTATTTCCCGAGTTGGATTTTGTTGAGTTACCTTTTAACCATCCTGTTTACACTAATAAGTATGTCTTTAACGCGGGTCCTCCGAAGATTCATGAGCATGATAAGCAGGCCGCACAAGGCTTCGGTCTTATATGGGAGGGTAGATTAGTATGCTTTTATACCTATCAGTCTGACATAGGTGATGGATGGGAAGATCAAGAAGTGCATAATGATAGTCCTGCCAAGCGACTTAAGGCGTTACAGATGGGTGCAAATCTGATTAAGTATGCCTTTAGCGATTAAGAAAACTTGAAGGCTTATTAGTACTCTTCAGATTCAGATATTAAGAAAAAGATGATATTCTAAATTCGGCAAAGAGGTCAGTAGACCTTTGCCCTAATAATTTGAAATTCAGTTGAAGGTGTCCCACCTCTCAGCGGCTCGATAATGGCAAAAAGGTGAATAGACCTTTGGCTCAACTTATCAGAAATTCAGCTGAATGTGTCCCCACCTCTCAGAGGCTCGTGAGAATCCTAATCTTTGAGCGACTTGTAGAAAAACTTTCGATAAAGGGTCAAGAAAAGGTAATCGGCAAATAGGTCAGTAGGTCTTTTCCTCAGCTTACCAGAAATTCAGTTGAAGGTGTCCCCACCTCTCAGCTGCTCAATCCGCAAGGACACTTACACCTCGGCGGATGTACTTTTCGATATTAAGCCAAAAGGCTATGATCAAATAGACAAATAGTGGAGACCCTAAGGCTATAAATGTCAGGTATATAAAGTGTAATCTGACAAGTGAACTCTTCAGCCCCATTTTGTCACCGAGATATTGGCATACACCAAATCCACAATATTCTAATAATCCTTTGAGTCTATCTAACATATGCGCCAATGTAACATACTGTAATTAGTATGGTTAAGATCTTCTAATGTAATAAGAATAAAAGCTAAGTGAGCAGCATACAATATAAAAGACCAATAATGGCAAATAATATAACTACAATCGAAAGGAATGTATCTTGGTTGAGAGCTGGGTGCATAGATTGAGCAGCAGAATACTCTTTGTTAGGTTCTATCTTCATCGGTTTCATCTTAAGGTTAGCTAAGGTAAAAAAATAAATAATATTGGTAGTTTATACTTTATAAATAATTGTAATATTTAATCATTTTCAACATCATTGAGATTATTTCCTTTCTTTTGGTAATTCAAATACACATACAATGGGACAAGAAAAAAATAAAAAGCAGAATCAATTAAATATAGAGTTGACAGAGGAGATGTCAGAAGGGGTCTACTCTAATCTGGCGATTATATCGCACTCACACTCTGAGTTTGTATTTGATTTTGTGAGGATGCTACCTAATGTCCCTAAGGCCAAGGTAAAGAGTAGAGTGATTATGACACCTGAGCACGCTAAGAGATTTCTCAGAGCACTGAATGACAATCTACAGAAGTATGAGAAGCTTCATGGTACTGTCAAGGAAAAGAAGCAAGAGCCTAATATTCCGTTGAACTTTACGCCGACGGCTCAGGCATAGGTCGGTTCCTATATCCTGCTTATCTCAATACATCGAAGAGATAAGAGTATTTTAATGTTATGCTACGATTCTGTTGTAAGCCGTCGAGGGACGTTTCATTATAAACGATAAATAGTCCCGTATTGGCAGCTTGTAGCCAGCCTAATCGAGCATTAGTTGACCATAGCTCTGCAGCTCCATTATATTGGACAAGGCTCTGCACAAATATCCGTGGGGTAAATGAGTATGAGAGCCTCAGGCTATATACATCTGCGATGAAATCTCCATTGGGTAAGCTGATGTCATTATAGCTGAAGTTGAGCTCACCATTAAATTGATCACCTATGCGCCCATTGATCGTACCGCTATGTGCTGATCGCCGCCCCCCAAAGAATCCACCAATAAAATGGCGAGTCGTAAAGGATACTGGCTTATTAGGATTGGTGATAAAGACGATCTGCGTTTCTTGATGATCGTAGGTCCCCGGATCTACTCTGGTACCACTGATTTCAAAGGCCTCCGAGACGCCTTCTCGAGTAAAGTTAATACCAGTGTGAAACTCAAATAGATTACGCAGAACCCAGTGGTTATCTACGTGGAGGAATCCAGTCTCTTGAAAGCCTTGGAAGTTCCAATAGCCTCTATAACTCACGTGGGGACGCCACTCCAACCATACAGAATCATCGTCAAATCGCTTGTTGTAGAATATCAGACCTTCGGCCTTCCTAAAAGCCGTACGACCCAGAAATCCGACTTCTGGATTAAAGGTTTCGCTGACCTCTGTATATCCAAGACGCAATAACCAACCATTCCAATTGTATCGCCCGATCAGTTGAAAGGCATGATTACCATCGGTTACGCCATCTGTGCGGGTTGTAGAGGCAAATCCCGACACATCTGCCTTCTTGCCAAATCCCAGTTGACCATCTATGGCGTATGTATGATTAAAAGCTGGGGCATCAATTCCCTCAATCTGATTGACACTATTGCGACTGATGAATGCCGCACCGAGAGATGATCTTGTATTCTGAAATTCATGGTTGACACGCCCGATGTTGAAGTTGTTGGCACTGATCGAGGACTCAGTAACCTCCTCCGTAAACATTGATAGGAGTCCAACATTGGTTTGGTTGAGCTTGCCGGATAGGCGTGCTCCTCCTATGATAGGCACTGGCGAGCCATTATCTGATAGTCCTATTCGGCGACTGAAAAACAAATCTACCTCGCCAGGGCTACCTACAGAAAACTGCCCTGCATTCTCCAGAAAGAAAGGCCGTTTCTCAGGAAAGAAGAGATTAAATCTATCCAAGTTGATCTGTTGGTCATCTACCTCAACCTGGGCGAAGTCTGTATTGTAAGTCAAGTCAAGCGTCAGGGCTGGCGTCACGCTATACTTAATATCGAGGCCTGCATCCACTCTTGATTGATACTCCTCCGAAGTATTGAAGTCCCGAGCTGACTGTGCGAGTACATAGGGTATGGCTTTCAGATTACCTTGGCTCTTCAGGTTTAGACCATGCAGAGACCCTGCCAGTGAAACTCTATTGAGATCAAAATTCAGCGGCATCAAAGACCAAAAGGCAATCTCATTATTGTTGGAGATATTGCGTTGTACATTCATACCCCACGACTGCTCACCTGAAGAAAACCTCAGTGTCTTCAGCGGTATGGCAAACTCTGCACTCCAGCCATAATCACCTACCTGTGTAGCCACAGTCCATGCAGCGTCCCAATTGAGGTTTACTCCACCTATTGTACCTCCTTGCTGACGATTATTATTAAAGTTTCCTACGCCTTCATTATCTATCTGAGCATCATATTCTATGCCTATCGAGTTCGTCCCAAATACAAATCCATTTTGACCATCCTTATACGTGTCAAATATGAATATGATCGCATCGGTACCTGTTAAGTCAGCATCTCTTCGGGCGTCATTGACGACGAGTCTCTCTGGATTGCTATCGTGGCAGATAGCGGAGATGTATAGTGTGCTGCTGGTATAGGCTATACGGATATCGGTAAGTTCACTCACTGATGATCCATATTGAGGCTGAGTTTGCTGGAGCGTGCTGATTGGATCGATACCACTCCAGATTGCATCATTCATGATGTCTCCATCGATTGCAGGAGCCTGATCAATGGCTATAGCATTTGCCTGTGGGCGCTGTGATGGAGATGTATTTGATTGACCCCAAGAGCCTAAGGCAAGCATCATGAGGATCATGGAGAGTAGAATGGCGCGCATAGATAGTTCCTTCGATTTCTACGGTAATATAGTATTCGTCATTCAAATGACGGCACTCCAAAAGTCATAGTTATCACCTGTGTGAGGACGATTATCAGATCGATCTTAATTATTGGCTTGATCAGATTGCTCTCTATCTGTGATTATTTCTTCTTTTACCATCTTAAGCGCCTCGAGTGCAAGATCTTGTTCTTGTACTACTTCATAGATTTGATCCGCCAGCCAGAGCTTGTGCAGTTCCTCCTGTTCTACTTCATATAGGTCAGCAAGTATAGAAATGTATTCTTCTTTAGCGGGTCGATCTCCCCGCTCAATTTTAGACATGGTAGGAGTATCGATCTCGAGTTGTGCGGCTACCTGTCGGAGCACGAGTTTTTTCTTTTTCCTAAGCTTCCTTATTTTTTTTCCTAAGAGCACATGTACAAATAAAAAATAGACAAAAAAATTATTGACAATATTTGTCAAAAATAAAAATTTAAAAGCACTTTTGTTTATTGAACAATTTGAGTCAAACATCGGACTATTAGATATTACACATATTGGGCCATGTAACTATTATCCGTCCCGGCGCACTCGTCGTCGTTGAGCAGTGGTTTTCGCAGGCATTATACGCCTCGATCCATGCAGCCAGACCATTCTTTTTGAATAGAAGACTCATACGTTTATCATTACTATATCGTCATTCATTTTTCGTTTTTTATCACAAGGGAGCTTTGGATACCGTCAGAGCACAATC
>CAYPWL010000028.1:0-48645 GCA_964414425.1 uncultured Saprospiraceae bacterium | reverse complement strand
TGTTGATGGTCCTCATGAGTATAATCATGATCACACAAGTCATAGAACAAGTTCGTCTTTTGAATCGGACGGATCATACAATGTATATGCGCTCCCATTAGAATCACCTTCTGAAGGAGAGCGATCTTTAGAGTTAGCACCATGGGAAAATGCTGCTGCGGCATCACCATTTGGATGGCATGATACTGATGGTATTATGGGCGCAGAATTTACCATTACACGAGGAAATAACGTATTCGCCAGTGAAGATCGTGATGGGAACAATGTCCCTGGAGCTTCACCAGATGGAGGAGCCGATTTGAATTTCGACTTCCCAATCGATTTAGAGACTCAACAACCTATAGACTATGTAGATGCCGCTACCGTCAATTTGTTTTATTGGAACAATATCATACACGATGTGCTACATGAGCACGGATTTGATGAAGCCTCAGGGAACTTCCAAGATAATAACTATGGTAATGGAGGACTAGACACTGATTTCGTATTGGCTGATGCCCAGGATGGGTCAGGCACTAATAATGCAACCTTCGGAACGCCTCCTGATGGCCAGAATCCACGGATGACTATGTTTCAATGGACCCGTGGTACAATAGGGGGAAGTTCAACAATATTTACTGTCAACAGCCCAGGGAATATAGCTGGTCAATACACTGCTTTGCAAGCGGTATTTGGCCCTCAAGATGTGGAAATAATGGGAAATTTGCAATTGGCTAACGACATGGTTGGCGATGTAACAGATGCATGTGAGCCATTTCCTGCAGGCTCTTTGAATGGACAAATAGTATTGGTTGATCGTGGTACATGTAACTTTATTACCAAAGTTAGAGAGGCTCAACGGGCTAGTGCTATAGGTGTGGTAATCTGCAATAACGTCCCAGGGCCGCCTATAGCGCCAGCAGGGGATGGCTTTGTGGGCATTCCGAGTGTTATGATCAGTCAGGCCGATTGTGATTTAATTAAGATAGAATTAGCGACAAATCCGGTCAATGTGACTTTGGATCTGAATCCTCCGATGGACGATTTTGTTGATTCAGACCTAGATAACGGTATCATTGCACATGAGTATGGTCATGGTTGGTCTACACGCTTAACGGGTGGAGCCAATAATTCTGGATGTCTAAATGGAAATGAACAAATGGGTGAAGGTTGGAGTGACTATTTGGGATTAGTTATGACCATTAAGCCAGGAGAAATAGGAGATGAAGGACGTGGTATTGGAGCGTATGTGATTAGTCAAGACACCATGGGTGGTGGTATTAGAACGTTCCCTTATTCCACAGATTTAGCGGTTAATCCACATACATATGCTGATATAGCTACAGAGTCTGTTCCTCATGGTGTTGGCTCGGTATGGTGTGCTATGTTGTGGGATATGACTTGGTTATTAATAGATCGTTATGGATATGATGCGGATATTTATAATGGATCAGGAGGGAATAATGTTGCTCTTTCATTAGTAAGTGAAGGTCTGATGCTGCAACCATGTGGTCCTGGATTTGTGGATGGAAGGGATGCAATATTAGCGGCTGATATGGCAATGTTTGGAGGAGCTAATCAATGTATAATATGGGAGGCTTTTAGTCGTAGAGGATTAGGATTTAGTGCGGATCAGGGAACATCGGCTTCAGCAAATGATGGTACTGAGGCATTTGACTTACCTCCTAACATGTGTTTTGGATGTACAGATCTAAGTTCCGTTAATTTTGATCCTGATGTAACACAAGATGATGGTTCTTGTTTCTCTTGCAGTGATGGTATCTTAAATGGTAACGAAGTTGAAATCGACTGTGGCGGCCCGGATTGTATGCCTTGCTTTGCATGTGATGATGGAATCATGAATGGCGATGAAGAAGAAATAGATTGCGGCGGCACAATATGCGCTCCATGCCCTACATGTGATGACGGCATTATGAATGGGGACGAAGAAATGGTTGATTGTGGAGGAGCTGAATGTCCAACATGTCCAACCTGCGATGATGGTATCATGAATGGAGACGAAGACGACGTAGATTGTGGAGGATCAGTGTGTGCTGCTTGTCCATGTACGGATATTGTATTAGTATATGACGGAAATACAACTCCTATTGATATCCCAGATGGTACAGATAGGTTTGTGCGTGATTATATTGAATCTCAAGGAGAGGTAACTGTTCAGGCAGGAACCGTCATAGAACTTAGAGCCGGTCAGTTTATTGAGGTTATGGCAGATTTTGAAGTTGCTCAAGGTGGAGAGTTGTTATTGGACATAGCTAATTGTAACGACGCATCTACCACTACATCAGTGAAAGAAATAAACATTCCTAATAAACACTAAAAAATTAGGAACAAGTATTACAAGCGTTAACCAAATATGGTTAACGCTTTTTTGTTTGTAGTCTATAAGACTATACCAAACACAAATTCATTCAAGATCACTCCCCCATCAATCGTTCCCAAAGATTCTTAAGAGCTTTTTCGCGATCTCGAGGTGGAGGCCCACCGTTGACTTGTGTAAGCTCATAGGCACCAGAGTCATTCAGCTTGATAGGGAAGTTGAATATGTAGCTGTTGCTGTCAGTAGACTCATCAAACTTGCCAAATCTCATATCATTAAACTGTAATGTTCCTCCTGGCGATTCAGTGATGCAGTAATAGTCATTGCTGAACCATTTCAGCTTATTGATCGTGTCATCACTGCCTGACTCTGTTAGCTGTAGGAGTTCCTGATTTCGTGGTGTAAAGTTTAGCTTAATCTTCTGTTCCTCATCCCATAATGAATAGAGACCATAGTAGTATCCATCTTCCGTCTCAGCTAAAGTGTACCAGAGTATATTATTTAATATGGTAGGACTTGTCATGACTCGGCTGTACTCGATCTCCTGGGCCTCAAGACTTGTGATCAGGGTACGATGTACCTGATACTTGTGAAATAGACATAACAGCATATAGCATGAACTGATGATTAGTCCTGCCCATGTTAAGCGCCGTCTAAGGTCATTATGTCTACCAAAAAAACTAACAGCAACAACTAACAGTAAGAATGGAACTGTATAAAGAGGATCGGCTACAGAGATCGTATTGAATGCTACCCTATACGATGAGAACGGTAAAAATAATTGGGTTCCATACGTAGTAAAGCAATCAAGAATAGGATGAGTCAGCAAGCCCCAAAAGAACAACTTGACCCAATCCTGATAACTCGCATTAGGTGGATCTAAGGGGTTATTAAAATAGCGCCGATAGAGGATATATGCCGTCCCACCAAATAAGCCTATCCCCAATACTGGATTGATACCTACGTCAAATCTGGTCAAGAAAAAGGCTACTCCTATTGGTGCTAAGAACCACATGATACTCGCTATATAACGATGATAGGGTAGCTGATAAAGTCGATGCACGACCCAAGCTATACCATAGGCACCCAATATTGAAAAAACTAAACTATGCGAGAATCCACGATGATATACGAGTTCTTGTAGTTCACTAACGAATGGACCTGTAAGCACATCAAGATCTGGGATAGTCCCTGCTATTGCCCCCCACAATAAGGCCCGATTACCAATTTTCTTGCCTAAGGTGATTTCGCCAATAGCTGCCCCTAAGGTGATCTGTGTTAATGAATCCATTATGACTCCCCAAGTGGAATTTTTAGTTTGTGGATGGCCACTTTTGACGCTGATTGCTCGGCCGACTTCTTGCTGAAGTCGTCAGAAGTTGCTACCTCCTCCCCATTAACTACTACGGCTACCTTAAATCGATCTCTCTTGTCCATCTTATACTTCGATACCAGACGATAATCAACAGGGATGTTATTCTTTTGCCCCCATTCTAAGAGACGAGATTTGAAGTTGTCGTCTTTACTTTCGAGGATATGGATATCAAGATTTCTTAAGAGGATTTCGTTGATGACATAATTCTTAGTCTTGAGGTATCCTTTTTCGAGATAGATTGCTCCTATCAATGCCTCGAAAGCATTGCCAAGCATACTATTACTCAGCCTGCCTTGAGAGTAGTCACTCAATATTGTATCGAGCCCCATTTGAATGGCCAGTTGATTGAGCGTTTTACGTTTGACGATCTTTGATCGCATCTTAGTCAAGAAACCTTCATCCTGTGTGGGGTATTTTTTGAAGAGATACTCTGCTACTACCGTACTTAGTACACTGTCACCTAAGTATTCGAGACGCTCATTGTGCTGATTGTTATGAGTCAGTTCATCATTCATTGACTTATGATAAAACGCCAACTTGAATAGGTGCAATCTCTTAGGAGTAAACCCCAAAACTTGTCTGAGCCGTTTAGCTAGATATTTATCCTTTGAAAAGTAGTAGTTGTATGTTTCTCTAATCAAACTATATACATGATGACTTAAATGGTTACCTGATATAAGCTATTCTTCAAATGCCTTAAAGATAACCGAGGCATTATGCCCGCCAAATCCAAAAGTATTGCTCAAGAAGGCTTTCACTTTGCGTTCTTGAGGTTCGTTAAAGGTAAAATTTAGTTTTGAATCAATCTCCGGATCGGGTGTGAAGTGATTGATGGTAGGAGGAATCACTCCCTCGCTCATCGCAAATAGACCTGCGATCGCCTCCACAGCTCCTGCCGCTCCTAATAAATGACCGGTCATGGATTTAGTGGAACTGATATTGAGATTATATGCATGATCTTTAAATACTCGCTTGATTGCGAGGCTCTCTGCCTTGTCACCGAGAGGAGTAGAGGTCCCATGAACATTGATATAGTCGATCTCGTCATGATTCATCTTCGCATCCGCAAGAGCATCTATCATGACCTGTGTTGCACCGAGACCTTCTGGGTGAGGTGCTGTGATATGATGAGCATCAGCAGTCATTCCTGCACCAGCTAACTCTGCTATGATATTCGCTCCTCGTGCCTTAGCATGGTCGAGAGACTCAAGTACAAATCCTCCTGCTCCTTCGCCTATGACAAATCCATCACGATCTCTATCAAATGGGCGAGATGCTGTCTGGGGATCATCGTTGCGAGGAGATAGCGCCTTCATTGAGGCAAATCCTCCGACACTTGTTCTTGTTACTGCTGCTTCGGAGCCTCCAGTAACGATGACATCGGCTCTACCGATTCTGATGGAATCCATAGCCAATGCGAGTGCATGAGTAGAGGTGGCACATGCTGATACTACACCATAGTTGATACCTCTCAAACCGTGCTTGATTGATATGAAACCAGCAGCAATGTCAATGATAAGTTTAGGAATCAAAAATGGATTGTATCTCGGAGGACCGTCATTCTGGGCAGCATAGCTGATTTCAGATTCTAATACCTCAAATCCTCCAATACCACTACCCCATATGACACCAGCTTTGGTCAAGTCTACCTGTTCAAAGTCAATGCCGCTATTAGCAATTGCTTGATCAGCAGTGACTACCGCATACTGTGTGAAGGGGTCCATCTTACGGGCTTCTTTGCGGTGAAAGAAGTCTTCAGCATTATAACCTTTGATCTCGCAACCAAATGTTGTCCTAAACTGAGACGCATCAAAGTTAGTGATAGGAGCAGCTCCACTTACCCCTTTGAATAAGCTTTCCTTATAGCTCTTGATGTCATTTCCAATGGGCGTAAGTGCTCCGATGCCCGTTACTACAACTCTCCGCATACTATAAATTTACCAATTTGATAATGGCTGAAAATAAAAAATCCACAATCTGAAAAATACTGATTGCGGATTTTTGTGTTTTTAGAAATCAACGATTACGCTTTAGCCCCAGTTAGGTAGCTTACTGCGTCACCAACCGTTTCGATTTTTTCTGCTTCTTCATCTGGAATAGCGATGTCAAATTCTTTTTCGAATTCCATTATAAGCTCTACTGTATCAAGCGAATCTGCTCCTAAATCATTAGTAAAGCTTGCTTCATTGGTTACTTCAGATTCGTCTACACCAAGTTTATCAACTATGATTTTTTTAACTTTTGCAGCTATCTCTGCCATAGTAATTGTGTTTTAATGAACCGCAATATTACGGTATTAAAAGTGAACTGAACAATTTAAAGTTCCAGTAATTATGTTTTTCTATTTTTACCGGGTCATCATTTTTTAAAAGGTTTATATGGAAATAACTGATCATCAGAATACTAAGATTGTGGCCACAGTTGGCCCAGCATGCAATAGCCAAGAAAAATTACTCGAGCTTGTACAGGCGGGAGTAGATGTTTTCAGGCTCAATTTTTCACATGGTACACATGAAGATCATAAGAAGGTCATCGAGCATGTGAGCCATATTAATAAGAAACATGGATTACATGTAGGACTCTTGGCAGACTTGCAGGGTCCGAAGCTCAGAGTTGGAAAAGTTCAAGAAGGTGGAATCCCGCTTAAAAAGGGAGACATTATTAGATTCACTAATCAAGAGTGTATAGGCACCAAGGAATGCGTCTATATGAGCTATCCAGAGTTCCCTAGCGATGTTGAGGTAGGAGAGCGTGTGTTATGTGATGATGGTAAGCTTGTATTTGAGGTAGCCAGCACAGACGGCAAATCAGAAGTTGACTTAAAGGTCGTTTATGGCGGCATCCTTCAATCTAATAAGGGAGTCAACCTCCCGGATACGAAGATCTCGCAACCATGTCTTACTAAGAAGGACCTCAGAGACCTGAAGTATATTCTGACGCAACCAGTAAACTGGATAGCATTATCATTCGTCCGGAGCGCAGATGATGTACATGAGTTGATATCACATATCGAAGCTGCAGGACATGATGCCAAGGTGATCTCAAAGATTGAGAAACCAGAGGCCATAGAAAATATAAAAGCAATCGTCAAGGCCTCTAACGGCATCATGATAGCGAGGGGAGATCTTGGAGTAGAAGTACCTATAGAAAAAGTGCCAGCAATCCAGAAGAGGATTATTAGAATGTGCATACAACGTGCTCGACCAGTGATAGTGGCGACTCAGATGATGGAGAGTATGATGAAAAATCCGAGTCCATCAAGAGCAGAAGTTACTGATGTTGCCAATGCTGTACTTGATGGAACCGATGCCGTAATGCTAAGTGGTGAGACTTCGGTAGGAGATCACCCCGTAGAAGTGGTCAAGGCTATGAATAGAATCATAACCGAAGCCGAAAAGAACTATGAACTAACAGATAAGAGACCAAAGGCGAATCCTAAGGCCTCAACTTATCTATCAGATACAATCTGCTTACAAGCCGCAAAGCTTGCTGAAGAGATCAGAGCCTGCGCCATTACTGGGCTGACGGTATCTGGGTATACGGCATTTAAAATATCGAGTTATCGACCTAAATCGAAGATTAGCATATTCTCCAATAATCAGAGTCTGCTTAAGTCTCTCAATCTCTTGTGGGGCGTAAGAACTTATTATTATGACAAGTTTACCACTACCGATGGAACTATTGATGATAAGATTTCTATTCTGAAAAAGAATAAAGTCCTAAAAGAAGGAGATATCATCGTTAATACGGGAAGTATGCCGATTAAGAAGCGATTCAGAACTAATATGATGAAAATCACTGTCGTAGAATAAGCTCATTGGCAATCTGTCCTGTTAATGATCGTTTACGATAAAGGATATGTTACTATGGGTAAGTTTTTGGCGATTTTGATTTCAATGTGTCTGTGGCAGATGTCACTGGCTCAGGGGATATACACAGAAGAGGATATTACAGAACAAGGACTCTTCATACAAGCTAATCAGTATAAGCTTCTCGCTAAGTATGATAAGGCTATAGAGATATACAAGCAGATCATTGAGTTAGACCCTGTTAACAGTGCTGCGTTTTACGATCTGTCCAGAGTACAGCTCTCACAGGAGAACTACGATGAAGCGCTTAAATCTATCAAACGAGCTACCACACTATCGCCTGACAATGTGTGGTACTTGCTGGCTAAAGCCGAAATCGAAGGTAAGGCTGAAGATTGTACTGCTGCAGCGCAGACCTTAGTCAAAGTGATACAGCTTAAGGAAGATTATGATCTGTATCAACGTCTCTTCAAGACCTATGTAGATTGTGAAGATGCCAATGGTGCTCTTAAGACCATAGAACGTATTAATCAGAATTATGGTAGTAACATCACCTGGCTTGATGAGCAGGTGAATATCCTTCTACTTACTAATCGACCTAAAGATGCGGTTAAAGCAGCTGAGACTTTCGTCAAAGAAAATAACAGAAGCATAGAAGGTTACGAGCGATTAGCTAATGTCTATTATGTAACGGGCAGGGTCAATGATGCTCAGAGCACTCTTAATAAAATCCGTCAAGCTCAACCGTACAATGAGTATGCTGATTACCTCACTGGAGTAATTGCAGAAGGTAATCAACCTGATGACCAAGGGCTCTTGACTCTTGTTAAGGATCCCAGATTAGATATCGACCAAAAGATCAAGTCTATCATCCCGATCCTGCAATCGTCAACCGACCCTAATGAAATTAATCTATTGCATCAGGCTGCCGACATACTTGTCGCTGACTATCCTAAGGAAGCAAAAGCGCACGCCATATTGGGAGATATCCTAATGATTAAAGGGATGACGGACGAAGCCACCCAGTCATTTGAGTCGACTCTTGAGCTCGACAAAAGCAATTATGCGGTATGGGATCAGCTCTTATACGCCTATATGGTGGACGGCTCTTATGATAAATTAATCTCGAGCTCAGAAGATGCCTTGGATTATTACCCCAATCTTAGCGGCCCGTATATATACCATGCCATAGGTCAATATGAATCAGGCTCACAGGAAGTCGCTCAAGAGTATCTCGAAGAGTTTAGGTTTATTGGTTCTAAGGAGCCTCACTTACAAGATCTCAGCTATATCATCGAAAGCAAAATCAAGAATGATCAAGGAGATACAGAAGCTGCGCTAAATACACTCAATAATTATGTGATTGATCATGAGGTCAGCAACCCACAAGTATTTGACTTGTTGGGAGATCTATACCTACAAAAAGGAGATAAAAAGGCAGCTGCCGAGAGCTGGCAAAAGGCATTGAAGTTAGGTGGTGCACCGGATTTGCTCAATGCAAAAATTCAATCTATATAATATATGGGTAGAGGCATACTATTTCTATTATTCGGATGTCTTGTTATCGCATACTCTTGTAAATCTACAGAGAAAGCGACTCGAGTAAAAAAGACAAGTCTCAACGAATTATTAGGAGAGTTAGAATCAAATACTCGGGATTTTGGGTTCTTTTCGGCTAAAGCTAAGCTCAAGTATAGCGGTCCGGAATTAAACGTTACTGGCCGATCCAATATCCGAATGATTAGAGACAGTCTGACTTGGATGAATTTTAAGAAAGTGAGTATTGAAGGGTCCCGAGCACTGATGACACAAGACTCGTTTTGGATACTTTACCGATTTGACGATATCTATGAGGCGGGCTCGTTTGATGAGTTAATGGATTATTATAAAATAGGATTGAACTTTGATGACTTTCAGGATCTAATAGTGGGTAATTATTATGTGCCTCAGCCTGATCAAGTACAATCATTGAAATCTGAGGCACTTCACATATTAGACTTTCGTCGTGATAATAATCGCTATCAGTATGGTATAGATGGAGATTTTAAGATTAAAAAAATGCTGGTTTCTGATCCCTATGGCAGGACTGTCATTGTTACCATGGATAACTTTGATGAGACAGGCATTGCACGGTCCAAAGATTGTCAGATATTCATGGAGGACGGTCAGACGGCATCTGTTTCTATCGATCTGAATGATATAGAGTTTGATGTACCCAAAACAATAAAGTTTGATATTCCGCAGCATTATACTCGCCTTCCTTAGTATCCCATTAATAGTTACACCGACCTGGTCACAAGATATAGATGGACTAAGGAATGAGAGGGAGTTAATAGATGGGCGTATAGATTTGCTCAATAACAGCTTAGGGGGTAGACGGGGTGAGAACACTGATTTGCTGGATCGCTATACCATCATTCAAAGTAAAATCGAACAGCGCAAGGCATTAGAAAGCAATATCACTCAAGAACTTGAGGTACTTGATCAATTACTAAGACAGGCTCAGACTGACGCCTCAGTAGTATCTCTGGATCAACAATGGCGCAGAGATGATCTCAATAAATTAATCCGCAAAGATTTCTACCGACAGCTGTTGTCAGGATCTGTGTCAGTGGCTTCGACTAGTGATGGATTGATATCAGACTATGCCACCAGACGATATGAGACTTATCTCAAAGACAGGACCCTGTCAGATATTAACCAATTGACAAACCTCTCGGATAAGATGGTTGATAGCATAGAGATGATTAAGGTCATCATTGCTCAAAAAGAAGAACTGATACGCAAGGAAAAGAAAAACTCGGTACACATAAGAGAGGATATCGTCTCAAGTGATGAGAACTTGAAATCCATAGAAGCGACTGCACCAAAAATTCGAGAAGAAGTATCTAAGCGGCTGTCAGCTCAGAGCAGCGCCAATAACGTGATCAGAGAGACGATCTCAACGGCCCTTGCTATTACTAATACACCAAGTGGCGAGGCTATAGATAGATATGGCAGGATCGTGAGTAGAAGTCTCCCATGGCCCGTATCGGCGGGGGTGGTGACTCGTGGGTTTGGTGAAGTAAGCTATGGTAATGTGGCTGATCTCCAATATCAGAATAGAGGAATCAATATGATCTGTCCCTCTGGTCAAGGAGTGAGGGCCGTAGGTGTCGGGCGAGTAATTATGAGTGGTGTACAGCCTCCTTATGGTCATGTGGTAATCGTCAACCACGGAGACTATGACTCCGCCTACTTCAATATCGAGAAGCCAGTAGTCTCCGCCAATGACCAAGTAAATGCGGGAGACTTCATAGGAAGCTTAGCGCCAAATAATACGGGTTCAAAATTCTATTTCGAGATCTGGTATCGCCAGAAACAAATTGATCCTTTACAATGGCTTATAAAACAATAGCTTTGCAGCGCATAAACGAGTATGTCAGATAGCTGGGATGTAGGAAAAAAGAAAAAAAGCGGACTCAATAAGGGAGTCGAAAGCGCAGTACTTGTTGCTATAGTACGCAGGAATCAAGACAAAGAGGAGATTCAAGAATACCTTGATGAATTAGAGTTTCTGGCATTGACAGCAGGAGCTCAGAGTGTGAAGCGATTCGTTCAGTCTCTGGATCATCCTAACTCCCGCACATTTATAGGGGAGGGCAAGGCTCTCGAGATCAGTGAATACATAGAAAATAATGAGATCGACCTGGTCATATTTGATGATGATCTCACCGCCAAGCAGACTAATATCCTTGAAGAGATGTTTAAGCGGAAGATCATAGATCGGAGTACGCTGATCCTTGACATATTCGCTAATCGAGCGAGGACCGCACAGGCACAAACTCAGGTAGATCTTGCGCAGATGCAATATCTGTTGCCACGACTAAGAGGATTGTGGACACACCTTGAGCGTCAACGTGGAGGTATTGGTATGAGAGGCCCGGGTGAGCAGGAGATTGAGACCGATAGACGTATCGTGAGAGATAAAATATCTAAGCTCAAAAAGAAACTTGAGAAGATCGATAAACAGAATCAAACTCAGCGAGCCAATCGCTCGGATTTGATTCGTGTAGCTCTGGTAGGGTATACTAATGTTGGTAAGTCGACTCTGATGAATCTATTGAGTAAATCTGAGGTTTTTGCAGAGAATAAGTTGTTTGCAACTTTAGATACCACAGTACGCAAAGTAGTATTTGGAAGGATGCCTTTTTTACTGTCTGATACTGTTGGTTTTATCCGTAAGCTCCCACATCATCTAGTCGAAAGTTTTAAGTCAACACTTGACGAGGTGCGAGAGTGTGATGTGTTGATGCATGTCGTAGATATGGCTCATCCACAGTTTGAGGATCATATCAAGACTGTTCAAGAGACGCTACAATCTCTTGGGGTGGAAGGGAAGCGCCATATTCTGATTTTCAATAAGCTGGACCTCTACAGAAATCGATATTTTGATGACCTGCTCGATGAGGAAGGCAGAGCGGAGGTGCTCAATGAGATTACCGAAAAGTTGACTACCCAATACAAGGATTACCGAGTCGTATTTATCTCTGCTATAGTTAAAGAGAATATTAATGGTCTACGTCAGATTATGACAGAAGAAATAGAAGCCGAATACAAAATTAGATATCCATATCGCCCCATTCACTTTTAGAATTAGCTATTCGTATCAAAAACAAAACATGAATACCATAGAACGATATGCACACCTGTTAGTCCATTATTGCTTAGAATTAAAAGCAGGGCAGAACCTATTTATACGATCAACGGTACTTGCAGAAGAGCTGGTTAGAGAAGTCTACAGAGAGGCTATTAAGGTGGGAGCATATCCTCATGTCGATTTAGCTTTTAGAGGGAAGACCAAGATATATTTTGATCATGCTAATGATGAGCAGCTTCAGGCAGTCTCAGATATACAGAAGCATATCATAGAACACTATGATGCCTATCTCACGATTAGGGCGCCCTATAATCTACGTGAAGAGAACAATGTTGATCCCGCTAAAAGAACGATGAGGTCTCGTTCGGGTCAGGAGCTCAATCAGATCTTTTCTCGTCGTACAGCTGATGGAGAGATGGTGCGCACGTTGTGTCAGTATCCTACTCAAGCAAGTGCACAGGAGGCTGGGATGTCATTAGAAGAGTATCAGCAGTTTGTATTTTCTGCATGTCACCTATTCGATGAGAATCCTGCAGAGTCTTGGATGCAGATCAGAAAACAACAGCAACAATATGTAGACCATCTCAACAAGTCTAAGGAGGTTAGATATGTGGGGCCTCAGACAGACATCAGCTTTAACATTGATGGTCGCATGTGGATTAATTCTGACGGGCGAGTAAATATGCCAAGTGGAGAGGTGTTTTCAGGTCCAGTAGAAGACTCTGTCAATGGTCATGTGTATTTCGACTATCCATCCATATTTAATGGGAGAGAAGTGAGCGGGATAAGATTTGAGGTGAAAGATGGAGAGATCGTCTCCTATAGTGCTGAGCGTGGTGAGGAAGTCTTAGATGAAATCATGAAGATTGAGGGCGCACGATACTTTGGCGAAGTGGCTATCGGGACAAACTATAACATCAGTACGCCTACTAAGAATATCCTGTTTGATGAGAAAATAGGAGGCACCATCCACATGGCTATAGGTCAGAGTTATATACAGACAGGAGGAAAGAATAAGTCCGTGATCCACTGGGATATGATCTCTGATATGTCTCAAGGGGGTAAGATTTATACAGATGGCAAGTTGATCTATGAGGATGGTAAGTTCTTGATCTAATTACTTATTTATACTGTACTCTGATCTCAGTACGTCGATTGTATTGGTGTTCTTCATCTGTGCAGTATACTCCGTTAGTGCAGTGATTACGCAGGGCTGTTTCTCCCTTACCGTATGTCTTAATCCGGATGGCACTTACTCCTTTTTCGGTTATAATCTTTTTGACTGATTCTGCTCTTTCGAGAGAAAGCTTCATATTGAAGTCTGCCATACCTCTAGAGTCCGTATGTCCTAAAAGATCTACGGTCGCATTGGGATAATCCTTTAAGAATTGAATGAGTCGATTCAGCTGCTCGGTGGACTCTTTAGTAATGTTAGAACTCCTGTAATCATAACTCAGATGGTCGAAGACATATATCTTATCTGGAGTGCTTGGAGCGTCTTCTGATTTGTCTTTAAGCTCTTCTTGAGCCGTGAGGACGTCTTCTTTTGGCAGAGATTTCGGGGTTAACACCAGCTCCATTGTTTCTATGCCATCCGATCCATTGATTATTCTGTTAAGCGGTTCATAACCCTTGTGTTCCACATCTAATGAATACTTCAGATCTGGAGATATAGTCAATGAAGTTGACCCATTTTCATCACTCTGAGTAGTGATTAGTCCATCGCCCTCTCGAGTAATACTATCAGTTGAAGTTAATCGCATGAGCGCATCTGATACCACTTGGCCATCAGGGTCAAAAGCGCTGAGATGTAGGGTATATTGTTCTTGTTGAATTGGCTCGATCTGATCATCCCTGACCACCTCGGGTAAGAATAAATCCTCCTCAAAACTTACCTCATAGATATCATCTTTTCCTGCACCACCGTCCCTGTTGGAGCTGAGGTAACCAAATCGCATATGAGTCAGGATAAGCCCAAAGTCGTCTCCGGCACTATTAACTGATGGGCCAAGATTAGTTCCTGCTGACCAAGAGCCATTTGACCATGTGGCGGCATAGATATCTAAGCCTCCATGTCCCCCAGGCACATTTGAAGCATATAACAAAAGGCTGTCTCTCCAAAGTACAGGGAATGCTTCATTAGCAGCGCTGTTCACATCGCCTATGATTGGAACAGGATCTGTCCAGCCCGTATCACTTAAGGTCGATTGATATAAGTCATAGCCACCCATGGCATCATCTCTATTAGCCGAAAAAATCATTTCTGTTCCATCATTGTTCAACGCTGGATGCTGGATACTATAGTCCACATCATCAAAAACATTTCCATTTTGAGGGACCAAAACATTGTTGCTATAGCTAGCAGTAGCGATTATATTCCTTGGCTTTTGACGACCTTTTTTACCTTTTTGAGAGATCGTGTAATAGAGTACTTGACGATGGTTATCATAACTCATCGGGCCGAGATGCTGCTTTTGATTATTTAGCGACTCAAGCTTCAAAGTCTTATGATCTGAGATATATCTGATCTTGAAATATCCTTCATTGATATGTCTATCATACTTTGCTCTTTTCTTTTCTGGGGATATGTAGAGCAATCCTACATTAAAGGGTAGTGGTGAAAACTCCAGTCCGCCAGTGTTGATCTCTTCGAAGTTATACACACTTGCGTTTAGGAGAGCTGTTTCATTGACTACATACTGGGCATAGCTGAGATGGGCAGACATAGCAAAAGACAGTATGATGATTACCTCCCTCATGTTTAAAAGAATCGAGGGTTAATATCAATAATATTGCCTTGTGTAGCACCTATCCTGTATCTCACAAGGCCCTCAAAACTTCCGCTACTCACTCTGCCAAGTTGACTGAGATTATAATCATATGCTGCTCCCAGCATCAGTGCCTCGTTGATTTCAATACCTACAATGAAGTCTATAGACTCCCCAAAACTATCTCGATCACCACCAAATCGATAGCTGAGGCCTAAGGTTAAAAAGTTGTCATAGGTGAAGCTCGTATTGATATCAGCATCAAAAGGTTGATCATCGACTAATCTGAAGAGGACCTGCGGAGTTACAATCCACTGTTCATTAAGGTCTAAGCTGACCCCACCCATGAGATTGATCGTTCGTTGCTCAGTCAGATTTAAGGGTCCATCACCTAAGGTCAGATCCTGGGCAGAAAGCCGAGGTATAGATACGCCGAGATAAAATTCATCCTGGCTATAGTATAGGCCTCCACCAAAATTGAGGCTGTTTGTATTTACATTGCCGCCTATTAGATTTGGATCATTAGCATTGCCATCTATCGCTACGACCTGAGGATCACTAAAGTCAATAGTATAGCGGCGATATGAAGTCTGCAGTCCTAAGCTAAGCGTGCCAGACTCACTTGTTTTAATCCTGTAACTGTATGAGCCCTCAATGGTCTGAAAAGTAGTAACCCCCAAGCTGTGACTATTAGCAGTGATGCCAAGACCTACTTGCTGATCAAAAAGAGGAATATTAGCACTCAGTTGCTGCGTCTTAGGAGCACCCGGGAATCCAACCCACTGGCTCCTCACAATCCCTGTAAGTTCGGTGTAAGCTTGAGCACCTGCATAGGCGGGATTCAGGGCTAACTTGTTGTACATGAACTGGGTGGACAAAGGTTGGACCTGTCCGAAGATTGTACCTATAGATAGTAAGACAAGAATTGATATGACTATTCCCCTAATCATCTTTGTATTACTAAGAAGCCTCTCGTCGCCTCTTGATCATTATCAAGCCTAAATACGTAATAGTAAGTCCCTGAGGGCAAAGATTCTCCATTGCGAGTTCCCTGCCATGTATTGTCATAGGGTTGTGCATAATGTACTTCATCACCCCATTCATTATAAACAATGAGTTCGTTATTGACGAAAGATCCTGTATTGATACAGGGTATCACAAATTCGTCATTGATTCCATCTGCGTTAGGGGTGATTACTGTGGGAGCGAAGCATCCTGCTCTACTTTCCGGTGTAAGGGTGACGATAGCTTGATCACAATTGTCAAGGCATAGGCCACTGCAGATCTCATATGAGAAGCTAAGCTCTCGGGCCAGTTGTGTGGATGGGATGTATGATACTTCCTGATTATCAGGGTCTACACTTATCTCACCTACTTGAGGCTGCTCGATTATGTCTAATATGAAATTACTGGGCACCATTTCATCATTAGCGAGTACATCAAGGGTTGTTTCTCTATCCATATCCACTTGCAGCATGTCTTCATTGGCGATGACAAGCTCTTGCAAGGTTACTATTTTATCATCTACCGAGAAGTTTTCACAAGGGCCATTACTCAATGACCAGAGCAGTCTATTTTCACCACGGCTGAGTCCTGACACTCTTGTCTCGTGATTATTGATGTCAGAAAAACTGATAGCAGGATCCTCACTCGTCCATGTGCCAACACCTCTCAAGGGCTCAATGGCTGCGATAAACTCATCATTGCTGGTACAAACTATTTCATCTTCGCCTGCTCGTGCAACGACCTCAGGAACTTCAAACACATTAATCTCTATAGGCGCTGAAAAATTAGATGGGCATCCGTCATTTAAGATTTGGGCTACTATAGTATTGGAGCCTACGATCAGCCGGTCAGTAGTAGTCAATATAAAACACATGCTATCGGTAGAGCCAATCTCCAACTCGGTAGTCATATTAATCCAATTGATAGTGGACCTTTCTGATATTGATGATGGATCAACACAGAGCTCAATGCTCAATTGGCCATCAGGGCAGATATCTTGATCCATAGTAGTTACACGTGGCACAGGAGGTTGCACACCTATAGGCAGAGTTCCAGCGAATATGAATGGTGATGGACATCCGTTCTGGATGATTCTTAAACCAAAATTTCTAACATCAGGATTATCATCTGGATCAAGTGTAATACGTGCTTCATCACTGGAGAACCCATTAGGACCTATCCACTCGTATAGGGTGTTGTTTTGACGATCTACCCTCAGTACAATATCCTCACCTTCGCATAGTGGTTCCACTATAAGATCTGGGATGCCAGGGTTGGCAAATACACTTAGGGCAATTGTATCTGAATTATCGGATAGACAACCGTCAAGTTCTGCTGCTACGAAGTATTGTCCTGCATCGTCTTGCGATAGTTCTGGCAGTGATAGCGTGGCATCTTGAGTGGAGATGATGCCTACTGGAGTGGTCCAGATATATTGATCTACGAGTCCTTCTATAGGTGTTGCAATGATCCTCAGACTATCAGATTCACAACTGTTGATATCATCAATTAATAGGGGTATATCGGGAATGTCTCGGACATCAACAATGATGCTATCTGGCTCCGATACGCATGACCCTCTCGAAATACTCAAGCGATATACGCCATTATCGGCAGAAGTGTAATTTTCTAAGCTTGGTATAGGTTCAGATGAGCGGAACCCGTTAGGACCAGTCCAGTCATAGATGATGCCTTCTTCTGATGACACTGAGCTAAATAATAGCGTTGATATTGTTCCATCTGTACAGTCTTGTAAATCAGCTAAAACAGTCAGTATCACAGGTCTCTCAACTATATCTATATCTATTGAGGCGGTGGCACTGCAACCTGTATTAGTTGATATGTCAACGGCATAGATACCTGGCACAGATGGCGCCACTGGATTCTGTACAGATGATGTAAAGTTGCTTGGCCCACTCCAGTTATAAATGGCACCGTTCACGGCAGGAACGAATAGTCTTACCGAATCGCCCTGGCATACGCTGGTTTCAGCATCTATAACTATGTCAAGATTGTCTATTAGAGATATTTCATGTGGAGCAGATTGTGCTGAGACACATTGGCCATTGTCCATGGTCACAGTCCACAGACCGACAGTTTCCTGATTTACACTTTCTATCGCCAGTTGAGGAGTTGTGGTTCTTTCTGCAAAAACGCCATTTCTAAACCAGTCATACTGCTGAGGTGCTGACCCCTCGATCACATTAGCAATTTCTAATATTGCTCTTGCCGATCTACAAAACTGATTGTCTCCGAGTATGATTGGAGTTATTACAGAGTCGAGGACATTGAGCTCGACAGAGAGACTATCGATGCACTGCATACGACTGGCCAATAGGGTATATGTTCCGGCCTCTTCTTGTGTTACACCGGCTATACCTGTGGTGCGGGAGTTAGCCGTGAAGCCATTTGGACCGATCCATCCTAAATCAACATCCTGTTCGTTGGACGATCCAGTCAATCGTAAAGTATCTCCAAAGCATAGTTCAATCGAGTCCACTTCTATGCTAAATAGTGGCCGCTCTACCACCGATATGCTAACGGGTGAGGACGGATCAAAAGTTAACCCGCAATCATTTGACGCAATGATCACATAATATTCGTGTATGCCAAGAGTGGGGGTGATCCTTAACTCCGAGGAGGCTCCACTCTGTATGATCGCGCCATTAGGAAACACGCCCTCATGCCAAGTATATACGACATCAGAGGTGAACTGTGTAGTGCTCACCATGATGCTATCTCCTAAACAGACTGACTCTGCTTCTACTGATATATCTGGTGCTGTAAAATCTTGAATGATTAAGTCTATAGTCCCGCTGGTGGAGCACCCATTCTGCCCATTAACTGTTAAGTTATATCTGCCAGCAGCGTTAAGCGTACTATTGGCGATCACGGGATTTTCTTCGTTTGAGCTAAATCCATCCGGCCCAGTCCATTGATATTGTAGCTGAGTGGACCCTGCAATGGTAGGCGCATTGGCAAATAACCTGATCGTATCTCCAATACATAATATAGGATTGACCGTAGGTTGTAAGTCAAATGCGGTTACGATAAAATTAGAATTGCAGGTGGTTCGATTTCCAGCCAAATCCGAAACATTGATTGCTATAGGAATAGAAGACCCTATATCCTCACAACCGATCTCTGGTACTCTGATTTCAATTTCTCTGATTCCGCAATTGTCGGATATAGAGGTAATGATCGCAGAAGTATCCAATTCGATTGGTACAACACCACTGGGATCGATAATAAGTGGAAGCTCAGCAGCACATAGTATCTGTGGAAACTCTCGATCTCTGATCGTAATCCGCTGGTCACACTCTTGCCCATTATCATAGAAATAAGTGAGGTCATTGTTGCCTACTGAAAGTGTCAGGGTTAAAGGTGAAGTTGGGTTGATAATTACCCTTGGGCTACTGCCAGCTATACCTATAGAATCAACTGATACGACATCACTACAACCTGAATCAAAATCGCTTATTTCCAATTCTACCTCAGCACTGCAGCGGCCTTGGTCAGAATTGATCATTAGATCTTCTGGGCAAAATATCTCTACTGAACTTGATGTGTCCGTAACAGAGACAAGTTGAAGTAGACTATCACTATTTCCAGCGCAATCAGTTGCGATATATAAGATTTCGTGATCTCCAACACCAATGTTAACTTGGTCTGACACATTGAAAGAGGTGTCAATCGATTGATCTACGATAATACTTACATTGATATTCATATCGGAGCGAGAGCCAATGTTCAGTATGCCTGATGCCTGAGCATTATTACAGACCGGATTAATGGATAGTGTGGGGACCCCTGCTACAATATTGGGAGTGAGGGTTATTGTATAAATACCATCTTGTGAGATCTCATCTATGACATCCTGTCGAGGGATACTGATAACAGTCCTGCCATCACCACATTGTGCTACGGTATTATTAGTCCTTCCGAGGATCATGCCCGATTCAGATAATACTTCAAAGTATTCTGATGGATTATTAGCATCAACATTAAATAGGTCAATGATGAGCTCTATATTCTGGGAGGTGCCTATATCTTCTTCTGGGATTGGTCCAAAAGCGAGTTGTAGGGCTTCGACCGGTAGATCAGGATTATCACCTTCTATATCCACTATGCCAGAATTGAATAGGATCGGTGTCTCAAGCGTACAATTGTCACTCACCTCAAGTGAACTGAGGGTTATTGATGCGGTGCAATTCTCTGTATCGTCGATTACTATCGTGGTGTCATTGATGGTTGTAATAATCTCTGGCGCCATGTCATCACCGACGCCATATGTCCCTTGTATTACGAGTGCATTACCACAGTTGTCTACATAGACAAAATCTACCTGTTCAAATCGAGTCAAACCTTGTACTGTGGATGGGCAGCTGATGAGATCGAAGTCTTCGGGATCAGTTCCAGGCCATGTAGATGAATCATTTATATCATAGCTCCCAGGTACTGCAGCGAAGTCTTGAACAATCTCTCCCATCTCATCACGCACAATCGCACTACCTCGAGACTCTACCCATTCTTCAAAGCCCGATGCAAGATCTATCTCGTCATTACAATCCACGATGATATCCATAGGGGGCCTAACAATGATAGGGGCAATACTATCACGGACGATTATATTTTGGCTCAGAACCAGTGAGCTGCCGCAGAGATCCTGAATGTTCCATCGCCGATCAATAACTACTTCGCAGGCATTGGTACTGCGATTATCGGTAAAGTCGATGATTACTTCTGAAGAGCAATTATCAATGATATCAATAGGGAAGCCTGTTACTTCTGGGCTTATGTCTGACGTATTAGAGAGCACAATATCAGGTGGTGCGACAAATCTTGGCTCAAGGGTGTCCGAGACAAGTATGATCTGTTCCATAGTCACGGCATTGCCACACAGGTCTGTAGCGGTAAATGTTCTATTCACCCGAAAGTTGAAGTGTTCGCATGTGTTGGGATCTGGATCTTGAGTTGATACGTCTGATATGATAGGTGCCAGTGTGCCATTACAATCGTCGCTCACATTGACGCTTCGGGCAGAAGGGATATTATCGCAATTGACTCGTACGGTATCCACTAATGTTTCTAAAAATACTGGAGCAATAGTATCTATTAACATAAAAAGGGCGCTTGCCTCACTTGCATTGCCGCAATCATCTATAGCCACGAAAGTTACGTCAACAGCGAAAGCGCATTCTGCAGGATCGATTTCAAGATCATTGTCAAAACTGCCTTGCTGTTCTTCTGCTCCGTTGATCGAGAATCTATAAGAATCAAATGTGAGTATCATATCACAGTTGTCTTCGATAGCAGCTCCACCAAAGGATCGTATCCATTGGTTTAGGCTATCTGTTCTACTGGCATCACATTGTATCGTAAGATCTGCAGGTAGCTGTAGGAATATTGGGCCTGTCGTATCAATTATTTCGAATAATGCAAAGCTGGTATCGCTACTGTTAAGGCAGCTATCTTGAGCAAAGAAGCCCACAGACACAGCTCCTGTCTCTCCACATGATATCTCTCGATTGTCATCAAGCAGCCTCAATGCTTCGGTGGCGCTGATAGTGCTTTGGAGTGTGACATCACTACTCTCGTCCTCTGCTTGTATCCCTGCCGAACGATCAAACCAGTTCTGCAATGCTTCTTCGATTCCTGTATCACAACTTACGACCTGATCTATGCTCGCCTGAGTAATAACTGGCGGGATAGTGTCAGATTGAACTGTAGCGTAGGAGGTGTCCGGAGATAGTAGACAGACGAATAGCAGACTCAATAGAGAAATAGGAATTTCTATTTTCTGTATTAGTTTGCTCATATGTAAGAAGTAGATTATTAAATAATCTATTCAGTTAAGTTACTGCAATAATTATACCCCTGCTTTAATCTTGCTACACTTTCATCTATGCCAAGCAGCGCCATCATCTCGAACAAGTCTGGCCCTGCCATGGATCCTGTTATCCATATTCTAAGCACTGGCAATATTGCTCCGAACTTAAGTTCGTTGTCAGTTATATATCCTTTAACGGTTTTGGCGAGACTTTCGCTTGTCGATTCTGATGATTTAATGAGTTCAATGATTGAAGCAAATGCAGCATTGTTCTCTGATTTATACTTCTTTTTAAGTGGCTTGTCATCATATACTTGGGGTGCTACCCAAAAATAACTTGATTGTGTCTTAAAGTCTGATAGAAACTCAACTCGAGGCTGGAGCATTTCTATTACACTCAATTTAGTGGATTCATCAATGCCTTCTGGAAAGTCTCCTGCGATCATTGGAAGGATCTCTGACGGTTGTGTTTCTTTGATATAATGCTGGTTGAACCAGATCGCCTTGTCATAATTAAACTGAGCTCCGGCCTTATTGATCTTATCAAGGCTGAATATGCTATTGAGTTGCTCAAGAGAGAACAGCTCTTCATCATTGCCGGGATTCCATCCTAATAGCGCTAAGAAGTTGATAACAGATTCAGCTAAGAAGCCCGCTTCTTTAAAGCCCTGATAGAGTTGATCTTCCTTGGATTCAAACCAGTTTAATGGAAATACCGGGAAGCCAAATTTTGCGCCATCACGCTTGCTGAGTTTCCCTTTGCCGCTTGGCTTAAGGATTAGTGGTAGGTGAGCAAACTGGGGCATGGTGTCTTCCCACCCAAAGAACCTGTATAACAACACATGATGTGCTGTACTCGATAGCCATTCCTCACCACGTATGACATGGCTTATTTTCATGTGATGGTCATCGACGATATTAGCTAAGTGATAAGTTGGCAGTCCATCGGCTTTGAGTATGACCTTGTCATCGAGTTCGTTAGAGCTAAACTGCACACTTCCTCGGATTGTATCGTGAAACTGGATGGTTTCATCTACAGGCACCATCATCCTAACCGTAACGTTCTCACCTTTTTCTAATAGGCTTGTTACCTCGTCTGGTGATAAGGTTAGGCTGTTTTTCATTGTATGGCGCACAGTCGAGTCATACTTGGGGCTATGCACACCCTTGGCTTGAAAGTCTTTACGCATCTGCTCTAAGTCCTCAGAACTATCAAATGCATAATAGGCATGACCCGCCTCTATGAGCTTTTGTACATGCTCAGCATAGAGTTCTCGCCTATCTGATTGGCGATATGGGCCATAGTTACCTGGATTACGGACGCTTTCGTCAGGCTCCAGCCCTAACCACTCCAGAGCGTCGAGGATATATTCCTCAGCTTTATCAACGTATCTTTTTTGATCGGTGTCTTCTATACGCAGTAGAAACTTGCCGCCTTGTTGTTTTGCGAAGCAGTAATTGTATAATGCCGTTCTTACTCCACCTATATGAAGAGGCCCCGTTGGGGACGGTGCAAATCTTACTCGTACATCTTGACTCATATTTATTCCTTTATGTCAGTGCGACAAAAGTATTACCATTGTAATAGAATCTCTGTTAAGTTTGAGACTTGCTGCAATGAATTTTTTCTTCTCACGAGTTCCGCCCATTATTCAACGAATGCTCCCAGTCTTTCAATGGGTGAATGATTTGGATGAGATCACCTTGACATTCGATGATGGTCCTTATCCTGATACTACTCCTTGGTTATTAGATTATCTCGACGAGCGAGGATTAAAAGCGACATTTTTTGTGGTGGGAGAACAAGCAGAACGTCATCCCGATCTAATGGATGATATCGCCAAGAGAAATCATCAAATCGGAAATCACGGTTACCGCCATCTCAAAGGGTGGAGTCTATCTGTAGCTGAGTTCAAAGAAAACGTTGATCGGGGAGCTAAGGTCTCAGGGTCTACTCTGTTCAGACCTCCATATGGTCAGATCGGTCTCCAGCAGTATCGTGCTATTAAACAAGACCATAGGGTTGTCATGTGGAGCGTCATGCCGGGCGACTTTGTAGAGGGTATAGATATTGCACATAGAATGATAAAGATCAATGAGAGTCTATCTAATCACGATATCATAGTAATGCATGACAACCCAATTCACTTTGATCGGACACGAGAGATGTTAGGTCTGATCACATGTAGACTATCGCCACAGTAAATATCTGTTCGCCCATATTACCAAGTCATTAGAGTAAGCTTAAGGTTCATTCATCGATAGAATCCAAGTATTCATATAGTACTTGGTGTGGTTAAGCTACCTTGTATTGCATAGTACTATGTATTGATTTATATTTGTTGTGTAATCATTAATAGATTGGATATGACAATAGAGAATACAAAAGCACAGATGCGCAAGGGAGTCCTTGAGTTATGTGTGTTATCTATCATACAGCAGGAAGAGGCATACCCATCTGACATTATTCATAAGCTTAAGGAAGCCAAGCTTATTGTGGTGGAAGGTACATTGTACCCGCTACTCTCAAGATTGAAGAATGCACACCTCCTCAACTATGAATGGAAAGAGTCTACCAGTGGTCCGCCGAGGAAGTATTATAGCCTCACCGAAGAAGGAACTTCCTTCTTAGAGGGACTGCGTGTGACATGGAAAGAACTCAACAGTGCTGTCAGTAAAGCAACTAAAAAAGCCAAAGCAAAAACTAATAAATCAACTACGCAAGAGTGAGTGATCTGCATCGCAGAGATTACTTAACCACATAACTAATACATTATGAATAAAATATTCAACATCAATTTAGGAGGGTATCCTTTTACCATAGACGATGATGCATATCATAAGCTGGATAAATACTTAAAGACGATTAGACGCCATTTTTCTGGATCAGAAGGATGTGATGATATCATTACAGATATCGAAGCACGAATAGCAGAATTATTTAATCAAGAACTCAAGGGTCAACCCATAGTCGGTATGAGAGAGGTGGATCGTGTGATTAAAGTGATGGGTACTCCAGAGGAGTTCGGCGCTGTTGACGATACAACGATGGACGATAAGTCTACTAAAAAAGCCAAAGCACATTCTACCTCTACTGAGAGTAGACGTCTATTCAGAGACGGTGAGAATAAAGTTATAGCTGGAGTAGCTGGAGGATTAGCCGCATATTTTGGCATCCATGATGCACTGTGGATAAGGCTAATATTTGTTCTTGGATTTTTCTTTGGAGGATTATCGGTATTGATTTATCCGATACTATGGATAGTACTACCTGAGGCTAAGACATCTGCAGATAAGCTCGCTATGACAGGCGAGCCTATCAATGTCTCTAATATCGCTAAGAAAGTCGAAGAGGAGATCAGCAATCTTTCTGACACTCTTAACGAATTTACCAAAGAGTTTAAATCGAAAAAATAACCATGACTGATCGCCGCTAAGCAGAGCGATGCCGAACATTAATCAAACCGAATAAATCTAACTATGCTTAAGAAGTTTATTATCCCCGTAGGTAAATTGGCCTTGATAGCATTCGTCGCATTTTTACTGTGCCTAATAACCTTAGGACTCCAGTAAAACATCATAGGCTATGCGGCCTCTTCAGTGCTTACTATAGCTTTACCCATGTAAACTATTATGTCACCTTCTGATACGTCCGCCTCAGTCTGATTAGCAAGAATAGGTTTTACATTGTCTTCACCTTTTCGGATAAACAGTGGAATACTCTTGCGACTAACCTTAATCTTTTCAATAATCTGCTCAAAAGAGTCAGCCTCACTTATGACATACTCGTGTATCTCAGCATAGTCTCTGGCGACCTCTCTATAGTTGATATAGTCATCATATTGTGAGAACAACGCTTCCTCATTTATAGCATCAGGATTCTTCAACTCCTCAGCAGAAACCAATCGGTAGGCTCCATGCTCACCATAATTTTTACTGAGATTTTCTACTGCATGCTGATTAACTTCATGACTACCAGTCATTGCCATCAGTACGCCGACATCATTCAGATCTAAATTATCACTGAGGTTGTCGGTGTATATATTCGCATTGACGGCTTTAAGGCCCATTGCTTCAGCACGATTTGTGTTATTCTTATTGCTATCTACGAGCACTACATTGAGTCCACAATTTTGTAGGTATTGAGCAATTAATCTTGACGGTTTGGTCGATCCAAGGATCATAATGCCATTGCTTGTTTCTAATGTTACACCAAGCATTTTGGCCACCAACTTCGCAGTAGTAGCATTCAGCAGTACGGTTCCGAGTACTACCATAAATACAAGAGGTGTGATATATTCCGCTTGCGAGAAGCCTTCTCCTGCCAACTTTAAACCAAATAAGGATGCAATACCCGCTGCTACAATTCCTCTAGGCCCCATCCAGCTTATAAACAGCTTTTCTTTAGTAGTTAAATTTGATTGCATCGTACTGATGAAAACTGATAAAGGACGCACCAAGAATATTATCAATGCAAATAAGGTCAATGGCCTCCAGTTTTGGAGTAATTGAAGGTCCGCTATATCAATATTAGCAGAGAGCAATATGAATAGGACCGAGATAAGAAGTATAGCCAAGGACTCCTTGAAGTAGTAGATCTCATTTATATGCTTGACTTCTATGTTGCCCAGCACCATGCCCGCCACCACTACGGTCAATAGCCCACTATCATGCACGATTAAACTCGAAGCTATAAACAGAAATAACACAAATGCTAATGAAAATATAGTAAGTAGATAGTGTGGTATCCAATCACGTTTTAACATCTCTCGTAGCGCTAAAGCTGATATGGCTCCTAAGGATAATCCGACAAGACAGATCTGAATGAACTGCGTCAAGGCCTCCGCAGTAAAGCTACCTTCATGATGGCCTGCAGCACTTATGAACTCATAGACTAATACTGCTGCTAAGGCTCCAATAGGATCTATGAGGATGCCCTCCCACTTGAGTACGGTAGCAACATTTTTATTGAGTGGTACATTCCGGAGGATCGGAGCAATTACAGTCGGTCCTGTCACGATGATCAGCGCAGCAAACAAGAATGATATAGACCAATTAAGCTCAACGACATAGTGAGCTAATAGGGTAGAAGCGATGAACGTTACCAATGCTCCTATACTTATTAACTTGCCTATGGTATCTCCGACGCCCCTGATTTCATTACGTTTCAGGGTCATACCCCCTTCAAAAAGTATAATGCCGATGGACAACTCAACAAAATGAAATAAATTTTCTCCTGGCGGGAACAATCCATGATGACCATCCCAGATTGGATTGATCCACTTCACACCGCCATGAGACCACAGTGTGGATAATGGTCCAACCAGAAGACCAGTTATGATGAGTGGTAGAATTGCGGGTACCTTGAGTTTCCATGCGATCCACTGAGCCAATATGCCGAGTATGACTATTCCTCCTATTTCTAACATTGATCGTAATATTTCTGATATAAAAATAATCTAAGTGTAGCTCTTCTCACCTCACGCAGCTAAAAAGCTTCTATTTAAAAGCCATACTTTTGCACTTCGGTTTTTAAGACGTACAAAATTGGGAAATGGGCCTAAAAGAAGAGATTGACATCAGGAGGACTTTTGGTATTGTGTCGCACCCAGATGCAGGTAAGACAACTTTGACAGAGAAGCTACTCTTATTCGGTGGTGCGATCCAGGTTGCTGGAGCAGTAAAATCCAATAAAATTAAGAAAGGGGCGACCTCGGATTTTATGGATATAGAGCGCCAACGTGGGATCTCAGTAGCTACCTCGGTGATGGCCTTTGACTACAGGGGTAAGAAGGTAAATATCCTTGATACTCCTGGTCACAAGGACTTTGCTGAAGACACCTATCGTACGTTGACAGCGGTAGATAGCGTCATTGTTGTTATAGATGTTGCCAAAGGGGTAGAGGAACAAACTGAAAACCTGGTCAAGGTCTGTAAGATGCGCAAAACGCCGATCATTGTCTTCATCAATAAATTAGACCGAGAAGGGAAAGATGCCTTTGACCTACTCGATGAAGTAGAGCAAAAACTCAAAATAAACGTAGTTCCACAAAGTTGGCCTATCGGGATGGGTCAGCGATTTCAAGGGGTCTATAACCTGTACGAACAGAAACTGTGTCTGTTCGGCGCTCATGGTAAGCAGGCAGAAGAAGATACCATCACATTTACGGACTTATCAGATGGACAGCTTGATGAGATCATCGGAGAGCGCCCTGCCGCTGAGCTCAGAGACGAGATACAGATGATCAGAGAGGTGTATCCTACTCTTGATGTAGAAGAATACTTGGCAGGTGAGATATCCCCTGTTTTTTTCGGTAGTGCCATTAATAACTTCGGTGTTAAGGAGCTTTTGGACTGCTTCGTTGAGATTGCACCATCTCCATTGCCGAGGCATACTGAGGAGCGCCTCGTCAAACCCAATGAGGAGGACTTCACGGGCTTTGTTTTTAAGATTCATGCCAATATCGACCCTAAACATAGGGACCGGATTGCATTCTTGAGGGTATGTTCAGGTACCTTCGAGCGCAACACTAACTACCAGCATCAGCGCCTGGAGCGGAAGTTGAAGTTCGCTAATCCGACGTCTTTCATGGCAGCCAGAAAGGAGATTGTAGATCAGGCGTATCCAGGCGATATCGTAGGGCTATATGATAGTGGCAACTTTAAGATCGGAGATACACTCACTCAAGGAGAAAAGCTGCAGTACAAGGGCATCCCAAGCTTCTCTCCGGAGCAATTTAGGTTTGTTAATAATGCTAATCCCCTCAAGACGAAACAACTAAACAAAGGTCTGTTACAGCTCATGGATGAAGGGGTAGCGCAGCTATTTACCATGGAGTTATCTCAGCGTAAGATTATCGGTACGGTAGGGGCTCTACAGTTTGATGTGATCCAGTATCGACTTGAGCATGAATATGGGGCCTCATGCACCTACGAGCCGATCAGACTGCACAAAGCTTGTTGGGTAAGCTGTGATGACTCTGCAGCACTCAAAGAATTTGTAAGTCGCAGAAAAAAAGACATTGCCAAGGACAAAGATGGTAAGCTGGTTTATATGGCAGAATCGCAGTGGGGATTAAAGACTGTCCAGGATAATCACCCTGATATTGAGTTCCATTTCAAGAGTGAGTTTTAGATAGTAAGATTCGGACTTTGTGCTTGTCCATCATCCTTATTAGATGGTATATATAGCCAAGGTTTTCCTCTAATAGAGATAATGTCAACGATCTCCCAAACCGCATCGTACCTAATTCACAGCTTACTAGTACTTTTGCCGATATGAAAATACTTATCATCGGAGGAGGTAACATGGGTTTGACCTATGCGAGAGGGTTTCTTAAGTCGCATATCGTTGAGCTTGGTAATATGTATATCCTCGAGAAGTCGCCTGAGAAGGCCGAGGATCTCAGATCATTGGAGATAGGCCAAGTGTATGGCAACCCTGGATCCTATATCAAGCAGATGGATTTAATAGTCTTAGCGGTTAAGCCTCAAGACATCGATCGACTATTCGCATCGATCAAGGACTATATAGACCCACAACAGTTGATATTATCAATTATGGCGGGGGTGACGACTGATACAATAGCCCAGGGCCTTAACGCCCAAAAAGTAATCCGTGCCATGCCTAATCTGCCTGCACAGATCGGTGCGGGTATGACGGTCTATACATCATCAGATGAGGTAACACGAGTAGAACTTGTCACAGTCCAAAATCTACTCAGCGCCTCCGGTAAGACGATATACGTCGAGCGTGAGGAGATGCTCAATGCGGCAACGGCAGTGTCTGGATCTGGTCCAGCATATGTCTTTTACTTTATGCAGTCTCTGATAGAAGCTGGCAAGGACATGGGCTTCACACAATCAGAAGCCGAGCTGCTTACCTATCAAACCTTCAAAGGAGCAGTAGACCTCTTTAATAAATACGACTTCTCATGCGAGGAGTGGATTAAGAAGGTGTCGAGCAAGGGAGGAACTACGGAGGCTGCCATTAATGGATTTAATAAGAACACAATAAAGAATAGCTTTAAGGATGGGGTGAATGCAGCACTTAAACGAGCAGAGGAGTTGAGTCAGGCGTGATTTTAGTTGAGAAGTACCTGTATACCTTAGTGCTGTTGTGTTTATTCTTTCACGACTATTTCCATTATGCCTGCGATAAAAAATTTCTTTGAATTAGACTGTTGGAAAGAATCGAAAGATATCTACTTGGCAATTAGGAAGTTTATTGGGCAAAATGAGATTAGGAAGGAATATTATTTAAAAGATCAATTGTTAAGAGCGAGTTTGTCAATAAGTAATAATATTGTCGAAGGATTTGAAAGGGGTGGAAAAAAGGAATTTCGAAGGTTCTTAATCATTGCTAATGGATCTGCATCTGAGGTCAAAAGCATGCCATTATTATTGATGGAGGTTGAAAACTACATGGATAAAAATGAGATTGAGGTTTTAATCCGCAAGATCGAGGATTGCATGAAAATGACTAAGGCCCTCATAAGATATTTAAATAAAGAACTTAACTCTAAGCACTAAGGAACAGGTGCACATAATCACTTATAAGAATGGAATTCAAGAGTATAATATCGCATTGTAAAGAGTACGGATACATCTATCAATCAAGTGAGATCTATGATGGATTGGCAGCAGTATATGACTATGGGCCGTACGGAGTAGAACTTAAGAATAATATCAAGCAGTACTGGTGGAAGAGCATGGTGCAGATGCATGAGAATATAGTCGGCATCGATGCAGCGATCTTCATGCACCCTAAGACTTGGAAAGCCTCGGGCCATGTTGATGCGTTTAATGATCCGCTCGTGGATAATAAAGACAGCAAAAAGAGATATCGTGCTGATCAACTGGTCGAGGGCTACTGCGAAAAGATCGAGAATAAGATTAAGAAAGATGTTGTCAAGGCTCAGAAGCGCTTTGGTGATGATTTTGATGAGGCGCAGTTTAGAGCTACTAATCAGCGCATCTTAGATCGTCAAGCTGAGATCGATAGAGTCATGGGCTTGTTAGGGACTCATATGAAAAATGAGGACATGGCAGCGCTCAAGCAACTGATCGAAGACCTAGAGATCGCATGTCCGGAGAGTGGTAGTCGTAACTGGACCGATGTCAGGCAGTTCAACTTAATGTTTAATACTCAACTGGGTAATATCGCTGGCGAAGAGGGCAAGCTATACTTAAGACCTGAGACAGCACAAGGGATATTCGTCAACTTCCTCAATGTACAGAAGACCACTCGCCAGAAGATACCATTTGGTATTGCACAGATCGGTAAGGCCTTTAGAAATGAGATCGTAGCTCGTCAGTTCATCTTCAGGATGAGAGAGTTTGAGCAGATGGAGATGCAATTCTTTGTCAAGCCAGGTACCGAGATGGAGTGGTACAAGCATTGGAAGGCAACAAGACTACAATGGCACAAGAATCTTGGTGTACCTGAGTCAAAACTCAGATACCACGATCATGACAACCTCGCTCACTACGCTAATGCAGCAGTAGATATAGAGTTTGAGTTTCCATTTGGATTCAGAGAGCTAGAGGGTATACACTCACGTACAGATTTTGACTTGAGTAGCCACCAGGAGCTTTCAGGCAAGAAATTACAATACTTTGATGTAGAAGAAAACAAGAACTACGTGCCTTATGTAGTTGAGACCTCTATAGGTTGTGATCGGATGTTCTTAGCTCAGGTGAGCTTAGCACTACAAGAAGAGACAGTACCTGATGCGTCAGGCAAGGAATCTACACGGACGGTTATGAAACTCAATCCAGCAGTAGCTCCTATAAAGTGCGCTGTACTGCCATTACTTAAGAACAAGGAGGAGTTAACTAAGGCGGCATCAGATATAACGGCCACACTCAAGAAGTCTATGAATGTCCAGTATGATGAGAAGGATACTATCGGAAGACGCTATAGACGTCAAGATGCTGTCGGTACGCCGTATTGTGTGACAGTGGACTTCGATACACTGGAGAATAATACAGTTACGCTGAGAGATCGAGATACGCTCGTCCAAGAACGAGTTGCTATCGAGGACCTACCTAAAATCGTCGGAAAGAAGGTAGGCATGGAGAATGTGCTGTAGTGCACTTTACTCGATTATAGACATAAAAGAAGGGCTTCGAATCATAGATTCGAAGCCCTTTTATTTTTTAATGAAGGTTTCTAACTATTAGAACCATCCTGCTCCCAGCCCTCTGAATGGCCATGGGATCGCTGCTAATATGATGATCAAACCTATTAGGTTAAATATGAACAGTGTTTTGTAGCGTTTGGGGGCTTCTTGTCGCTTTCCTTTAGAGTATCCTATAGTAATCACGATAGCCGCTAAGATCATCATCGAGATGTGCTCAACAGCGAAAAATCGCAACTCAGTGACCTTCATAAATCCTTCTGCGAAGGATACCTTAGGGCTAATAAAGTATAATACCAAGCCTAATAAAGTCTGGATGTGCACTCCTATTAGGTTAAATAAAAACGGCTGCTTTGATACGCTTGTATCCTTGCTGGACATCTTCTTGAAGGCTACTACAATAGCAGCTATGAGTAGTGCAAGTACGACCCATCTTAGGCCTGAGTGTGCATGACGGAGAGCATTATACATAGTAATAGTTTTATTTCCGCTAAGCTATGTAAAAAGTTAACAAGTCAGTAGGTGGTAGAAGCTGAATTGGGTTAATTCCAGGGCATAGAGTCCTGAGGAGTGAATCATTAAGTTGAAAGTCAGAATTCGTATTGCTACAACTTCTAACTTTCAACTTGGTCCTTTCAACTTTTACTTATTTGCCGCTCATGACTTTCTCTTGCTGATCGATACTCTCATCGTGGATAGATCTTAGGAGCTTGTTGATAAATCCAGCACTTAGACCATTGCCTGCGCCTTGATCTTGCGCTTTAATCACAATCTCTTCCCATCTTTTCTTCTGTAGGATGGTGATGTTATTCTCCTTTTTGTACTCACCGATTTGTCTGGCAATCTTCATTCTTTTACCCAGTAGATTTATCAGATCGGTGTCAATCTCAGTGATATCTTGACGGAGGAAGTCGAGACTTTTTTGTGTTAAATCATCATCTTCATGATCGTATCTCGCTACCAGACCAGTGATCATATCGTGTAGAGTACTCGGCGTGATTTGCTGCTTGGCATCTGACCAGGCATTATCAGGATCTCGATGAGATTCAATCATGAGTCCGTCATAGTTTAGATCTACTGCTTTTTGAGATACAGCAGCGAGCATATGTCTATTACCGCAGATATGGCTTGGGTCACAGATCATCGGAAGCTCAGGGCGCTTACTCATGAAGTCTATTGCCAGTTGCCATTGAGGGCGGTTGCGATATACCTTCTCAGTAGTATTAGAAAATCCTCGGTGGATCGCGCCAAGCTTCTTGATGCCTACTCGCTCAAATCGCTCAACAGCCCCTAGCCATAGTGCTAAGTCAGGATTGATTGGGTTTTTCACCAGCACCGGTATATCAACTCCTCGAAGCGCTTCGGCGATCTCCTGTACAGCAAATGGATTAACACTCGTACGTGCTCCTATCCATAGGATATCCATCTCAAACTCCAAGCATGCTTCTACATGACCTGCTTTAGCAACCTCTACGGTTACAGGCATGCCAGTCTCTTCTTTCATTTTTCGCATCCAGGGGAGTCCTTTTATGCCTATACCTTCAAAGGTGCCAGGTCTTGTCCTTGGCTTCCAGATCCCTGCTCTGAGTATATCTATCTTGCCAGATTTTGCGATAGCTCTACAAGTCTCATAGACCTGCTCTTCCGTTTCTGCGCTACAAGGTCCTCCGATCACTGTCGGGACTTCATTTTGGCGAAACCAATTTCTTCTTTCCTTATTTGTTGCTACTTGAGTTTCCATGATGTACGATTAGACTTTATTCAATTTTCGATTAACTTAATTTAACTACGTTATATTTCATCCCGTCGAGTATCCGACGGATCTCATTTGATTTTTTGATCATTCGCTTCATAGCTTGATCGTCTTGATCTACTATAGCTTGTCTGAAAGTCTTAAGATGCTCGATATAAGCATCGAGCGCTTCTGTGACATTCTTTTGATTATCAGAGAATATGTTGGTCCATGTCTCTGGAGAGCTCTTCGCTAACCTCACCGTAGACTCAAATCCTGTGCTTGCAAGATTAAAGATCTGCTTCTCATCTTCCTCAATATCCAGTACGGTAGTACCCAGCATGAATGCACTAACGTGAGACAGATGTGAGACATAGGCCATATGCTTATCATGCTCCGTTGGATTCATAAATAGGTTAGTCATACCGAGATACCTAAACATGTCTATCACATGCTCCAGTGCATCGGGATTTGATCGATCCTCTTCGCAGATGATATTTTTCTTGCCTTTATAAAGGCCTTTAATAGCTGCTGTTGGCCCTGAGAACTCGGTTCCTGCGAGTGGATGGCACGCCACAAATCGTCCTCTCTTTTTGTGATTGGCCACCGCTTCACATACAGAGTCTTTAGTCGATCCTGTATCAATAACTATTGTATTCCACTTAATCAGATCGAGTAGTTCTAATACTACCTTAGGAGCTATACTCACGGGCACACTTACCACGATGATATCAGATGATGCCGCCAGTTCAGGGAGGCTAACAATCTCATTGACGACATGTAGGTCTATGGCCTTCTCAGCATGGATGGGGTTACTATCATAGCCTCGCACTACATCTCCTCGCTGTTGCAGATCTAAGGCAATTGAGCCTCCGATTAGTCCCGTTCCAACAATCCCTATATTCATTAAGCTATTGATTTTATGAAGTGTTGGTCGATTTTTTCAAAGGCATTTTTGAGTATGGCTTGACTGCTACATAGTGCGATACGAACATAGCGTTCACCGTTACTGCCAAATATAAATCCCGGGGTTATGAAGACTCGGGCATCATATAAGATCTGATCCACCCAAGACTCTACATCAGTGATGTATTCTGGGACTTTTGCCCAGACAAACAGACCCGATGTATTGCGATCATATCTGCAATCTAATAAGTCAAATATCTGCCAGACGAGCTTGCGACGCTCTCTATACTCTACATTCAACTGGTCAAACCAATCTTGCTCCATGGCGAGAGCTTTGACTGCGGCAAGTTGCACTGCCTTGTACATACCAGAGTCCATATTACTTTTAAATCGCATGACCACATCCACGTACTCTTTAGCGCCGATCAGGGCACCGACTCTCCATCCAGCCATGTTATAGCATTTGCTCAAGCTAAACAGCTCTATGGCACATTCTTTTGCTCGTGGCACACTGAATATGCTCAGCGGATTGTCATTGAGGATATAGTTATAGGGATTGTCATGACAGATTAAGATCTTATGCTCTATGGCGAAGTCCACCAAACTATGATAGAAGTCAAGATCTACCCTTGCGCCCGTAGGCATATTGGGATAGTTGATCCACATGATCTTGACTTTGCTTAAGTCTTCTTGGGCCATTGCATTGAGGTCTGGTCTCCAACCATTGTCCTCCGTTAGATTGTAGAACCTGGGAGAGGCTCCAGCCAATTCTGTTGTGACTTTATAGCTTGGATAGCCCGGATTAGGTACTAATACCTCATCGCCGTCACTGAGAAATGACATCGCTATATGCATGATGCCTTCCTTAGAGCCGATCAAGGGCAATACCTCTGTGCTGCTATCTATAGGCACTGCTAAGTGCGACTGATAGTGCGCTGCATAGGCATCTCTCAGCTCTGGCAATCCCTTATACGATTGATACTTATTAGCGTCCTCAAGCTTGGAGGCCTGTTGTAATGTCTCTATCACCTCATCTGGAGGTAACAGATCAGGACTGCCTATACCCAAGTTGATTACTTGAGTTCCTGAGCGATTCATCTCAGCTATCTCTGCCAGCTTAGTGGCAAAGTAGTAAGCTTTGACTTCGCCGATTCTATGAGACGGGCTGATGATCATAGATCGTTACTTTTTTGTAAATGCCTAATTCATCCAATCCGTGAGACACTTCTTTCAATTCCTCAAGACAGTTTTCATATTGAGAGATGTCATCAAACTCCAAGTCGAGATGGAAGTAGTACTCATTGAATTTTCCTAATACCGGGAATGACTGTAGCTTACTGATATTGATGCTATGCTGGGCTATTTTTTCGATCACCTTGAGGAGGCTTCCATGTGCATGTGGCACTCGGAGGTATATGGAAGCTTTGTCGGCATTGCCCAGTGAAGTGTACTCTCCATCCCTCGAGATGATAATGAAGCGAGTATAATTCACTTTAGAAGTTTCTATTCCTCCTGCTATGATATCGAGCCCATACAGCTCAGCAGCAAGTTTGCTACCTATTGCTGCCACGCCAGTGATATTCTGTTCTTTGATCTGTTGTGCAACGAGAGCTGTGTCCTCTGCCTCTGTCAGATGTATATGCTCGTGCTGATTGAGGTAGTCATAGCATTGATAGATAGCCATGGGATGAGATTTCACGTCCTTGATATCGCTTATGTCTTGACCTGGTAGGGCCATAAGCTGATGCTCAATGCGCAAAAAGGTCTCTCCAGAAATCCAAAAATCATTTTCTCGTAAGATCCTATAGTTCTGAAGGATGCTTCCGGCTATAGAGTTCTCTATCGCCATCACTCCATAATTGATCGAGTGATCGGAGCTAAGTCGCAGAGCAAGTTCGTTAAAGCTCTTAGCAGGTAGCACCTCTATCCTACGGCTGCCAAAATACTTCCTGGCTGCTTCGTCATGGAAGCTCCCTGGGAACCCTTGCACGATTAATTTGGATTGTCTTTTCATTCTTACCTGAAATAAAAAAAGGAGCCTTACATGGTAAGGCTCCTTATATTTTTGATTTCTCTATAGCTTGGACCCTACCTCATTTATTTCTAAAGAAGTAAAAGAAATAGAAGCCGCTAAAAGAGAAAGTATTATTCATTCCGTTGTAAAAGTAGGCCCAATAATTCAGAAATTCAAAGACTAAGCGGTGTGGAGCATGATTTTTCTTCTCAATACATCCTTCAGAGGGATCCTCTCAATCTTGCTTTCGAGCCAAGATATGATGTCAAGATATAGAAATGGCCTTCTTTCAAAATCCTCACCTTCGACCCGTTCTAAGTTTATTTTTAGCTTAATAAACTCTTCTGTTAAGTCAGATTTATTTGTTTGGGGGAGTTTTCTCAGAAATTCTAAAACGTACTTAAGGCCTTTTTGAAGGTGTTCTATTTTAGATAAATAGCGGTAAGTGGATATAATCTGGTGAGAGATTAATATTTCATTTCCTTTTTCAAAATGTATGATCAATGACAGCATTCGAGCAAAACACTGTATATCCTCTCTAAAATTGGGATAAACATAATTGGTGATCTTGTTTAAACACAACAACGATTCGTCATAATCCCCTTCGCAAAAGTAGAGACAACCAATTTTGAAATTTGACGAGAGTTCACGATTTAGATCCCAGCCTAATTCATTGTCTATGAGGAATCGTCGATTGCTATCGATGAACTCTACAGCCTCTCCGTACTTCCCATTCAAGAAGAACTCATTGACTTCATGAGTCAGTTTTATAAGAATATAGGTGCAGTATTCATCCCGATTCATCATCTTCAGATGAGCCTCTCCAACCTGCTTAAAGTTGGATAGCTCTTTCTTAAATCGATCATATGCCCGAGACATGAAGATCGCATTTAGGATATTATGATAACTCTTTATATATATGGTGAGCTCCTGAGAGATCCACTGCTTATCCTCGTCCTCCTCTTCAAATAATTGTTTCCATTTAGTGGCGTACTTAAAATAATTTGGAAAATCCTGAATCATAAAGTGATACCACACATGAGATTGGAAATAGTACAACTTGCCATAAAAGTCAAGCTTGGATATCGAGACGGATGGCAGATTACTTTTGAAGAAATCTGATAACTGATCATAATCCTGATTGTCTTTGACAAATCCCTTTTGGAGATACAATCCATATAGTGCCAAGGACAGATTGGATAACTTATGATTGACATTAAGATGATTCAGAGCATTTTTGGTCTCAGTCTGTAGCTCCATGGCTTTGGGGTACATACTGCCCGTGATGTACAGTGCTTCGATTTTCTTCTCGAGTTCAAGAGCGGTGATTAATATGGCGCGCTTCTCGAGTTCATGTGCTTGTTTCTTTATTTTTTCAAGCTGATCTATGCTCGCTCGATATAACCCTTTGTTATACAGGATCTGTGCATGATCGAGCTGTTCTCTCAGTTGGAGATCAATGGATTGTGCCCTGTGCTGCTGACGCAAAGAAATCAGGAGTTTCTTGTAGAGATTGGACTTGAGGTTAGATAATTGACGTTTGGTGACCCCCTTGACCTGTTTTATGATTTTTGCCTCATCATATATCGGATTCTTATCGATATGATCAAATAATGCCATGAAAAGACTGTCAGAACTCTTAGAACTGGTGTTCATCATAATCTTAAACTGACGCTTTTCGGCAGAAGTTAGCGAATTGATCAATTTATATAAATGGTCCGTAGACTTATAAGGCATTGTAATTTAATAGTTATAACATTCTGAATATCAGACATATACCTAGGTCATGTTAAGTTTAGACAGTGTAATTATGAGGATTATTGACCGAATAAAAGTAAGCAGGACTGATATATTTGATAGGAACAGTTGATAAATGTTATGAAGCAGAAGAAAATTCAGATTTTTGATACCACACTGAGGGATGGCGAGCAAGTACCAGGATGTAAGCTAGATAGAGATCAAAAGTTAAAGCTTGCAGAACGTCTTGAGGAGCTTGGTGCTGATGTCATAGAGGCAGGGTTTCCAATCTCAAGCCCGGGTGATTTTAAAGCTGTTCAAGAAATAGGTAAGCTAATCAAGAATGCTACCGTCTGCGGTCTATCAAGAGCTGTAGAGCAAGACATCAAAGTTGCAGCAGAGTCACTAAGTACTGCTAAAAGGCCTCGCATACATACAGGCATCGGCACTTCGGATTCGCATATATATGATAAGTTGGCTACCACACCTGAAAAGGTGATCGAGAAAGCTCGAGGAGCAGTCAAGTATGCTAAGTCATTCGTTGAGGATGTAGAGTTTTATGCTGAGGATGCTGGACGAACCGAGAATCTATTCCTTGCTAAGGTCATCCAAGAGGTGGTCAATGCAGGTGCTACAGTACTAAATATACCTGATACCACAGGATACTGCTTGCCCCAAGAGTTTGGCGAAAAGATCAAATATCTCACAGAGCATGTAGTCGGCATAGAAAAATGTACCATATCGGTACACTGCCACAATGACCTCGGCCTTGCCACAGCTAACTCTATTGCGGGCATTATGAATGGTGCAACACAGATCGAGTGTACTATGAACGGCATCGGAGAGCGAGCAGGCAATTGTTCACTTGAGGAAGTAGCGATGATCATCAAGCATAGATTAGGCGATCAATTCTGTACGAATATCAACAGTAGATTACTCAACCCACTGAGCCGAGAGGTATCTATGGAGATGGGTATGGCTGTCCAAGCTAATAAAGCGATAGTTGGAGAGAATGCTTTTGCGCACTCATCCGGTATCCATCAAGATGGCGTGATCAAAGCTCGTGATACTTATGAGATCATAGATCCCGTAGAAGTCGGCTTAACTAAGTCATTGATCGTCTTGACTGCCAGATCGGGTAGGGCAGCCTTAGCTTATAGATTCAAAGAGTTAGGGATCAACTTAACTAAGCGAGAGCTTGACGCAGCCTACAAGATATTTTTAGAGGTAGCGGATAGCAAGAAAGAAGTCATCGATGAGGATCTCAAAGTGATCTGGAATGGAATGAACGTTGCTGTAGCTTAAGCTAAGCACTTAAGGAAACAAGCATTAGTTACAATAGAATGATTGATACCATTCCACATGACATCCCTACTATATATCCTGAGATCAAGCAGAAATGTCAGGATATCGAGTTTTCGATGTTGTCGGATATACAGATCGGTGCACTACTCAAGACTTTGGTAGCGACTAAGCCATCTGCTCACATCTTGGAGCTTGGGACAGGTTTTGGGTTAGCATTATCGTGGATGTTGGATGGCATAGATGGTACTTCTAAGATTACGTCGATAGACAATGATCCAGAGTCGATATCTATTGCTCGAGAATACTTTTATAAGGATTCGAGAGTTGAATTAATATGTGCAGATGGAGGTGAGTGGCTGAGGGATTATACTGGCCCAAAGTTTGATTTAATCTTCGCTGATGCATGGCCTGGGAAGTATCAAGATTTGGACCACACTCTACAGCTGTTAGTTACTGGCGGATTATATGTAATCGATGATATGATTGAGCAGCCCAACTGGCCCGAAGGTCATGCTGAGAAAGCCAAAAACCTAATTGCTGAGTTAGAAGAAAAGGACCATTTCACTATGGTAAAGATGAATTGGTCAACAGGAATAATAATAATGACAAAAACACAGACCTCATAGGTCTTAATAATAGAAGTAGATGGGAAAGACTTTGTTTGATAAAGTATGGGACGCTCATGTCGTGAGAAAGATTGAGGATGGTCCCGATGTATTTTTTATTGACAGACACTTTATACATGAGGTGACGAGTCCAGTAGCTTTTGTAGGTCTCAGACAGAGAGGCATCGACGTGATGTATCCAGAGAAAACCTTCGCTACTGCGGATCACAACACGCCGACATGGAATCAGCACTTACCAGTCGCTGACCCGCTGTCTGCTAATCAGCTTGAGGCACTCGCACAGAATGCCGAGCAGTATGGCATCTCTCATTGGGGGCTCGGACATCGCAATAACGGAATCGTTCATATCGTAGGACCAGAGAATGGCATCACTTTACCGGGATCTACTATCGTATGTGGAGATTCTCACACTTCAACGCATGGAGCATTTGGAGCTATTGCCTTTGGTATTGGTACTTCAGAGGTAGAGATGGTGCTCTCAGCACAATGTATCATGCAGCCTAAGCCCAAGAAGATGCGCATCAATGTCACTGGCAAGTTAGGCTTCGGGGTGACACCTAAAGATGTAGCACTATATATCATCTCACAGCAGACTACTTCAGGTGCCACAGGGTACTTTGTAGAGTATGCTGGACAGGTATTCGAAGACATGACTATGGAAGGGCGTATGACCGTATGCAACTTGTCGATTGAGATGGGTGCACGGGGTGGTATGATCGCTCCGGATGAAAAGACTTTCGCCTATGTCAATGGTCGTAAGCATGCTCCTAAAGGTGCTGACTGGGATAAAGCCCTCGCTTATTGGAAGACCTTGAAGACAGATGCTGACGCTGAGTTTGATGCGGAGTTTACCTATAACGCTGCTGATATCGAGCCGATGATTACCTATGGTACTAATCCAGGTATGGGTATGGGCGTCACCCAGAGTATACCGACTGCCGCAGAAGTAGAAGGTGGAGAGATGACTTATAAGAAGTCATTAGGCTATATGCAGTTTAATGAAGGTGAGGAGATGCTCGGCAAGGACGTAGACTATGTCTTCTTAGGATCATGTACTAATGGCCGTATTGAAGATTTTAGAGCCTTTTGCTCAATCATAGAAGGTAGAAAGAAGGCCGACAATATCACGGCTTGGTTGGTGCCTGGGTCTCACAAAGTTGTAGATCAGATTAAGGCGGAAGGTCTTGATAAAATTATAGAGGAGGCGGGATTTGTCTTGAGAGAGCCTGGTTGCTCTGCTTGTTTGGCAATGAACGACGACAAGGTTCCAGCGGGCAAGCTGTCGGTATCCACAACGAATAGAAATTTTGAAGGGCGTCAAGGTCCGGGATCACGCACATTGTTGGCATCACCATTGGTAGCAGCAGCAACTGCGGTAAATGGGGTTGTTACAGATCCGAGAACATTGATAACGGCTCAATAAGAGGAACACTATGGCTTACGACAAATTTGAAGTATTAACGAGCACAGCATATCCACTTCCAATAGAAAATGTGGATACAGACCAGATTATACCCGCCAGATTCCTTAAAGCAACTGAGCGCAAGGGCTTTGGTGATAACTTCTTCAGAGATTGGAGATATGATAAGAATGATAATCCGATAGCAGACTTTCCACTTAATGAGGAAAAGTATGCAGGGGCTAAGATCTTAGTGGGTGGCAAGAACTTCGGTTCGGGATCATCACGAGAGCATGCAGCGTGGTCGGTGTATGATTTTGGATTGAGATGTGTGATCTCGTCATTTTTCGCAGATATATTTAGAAACAACTGTCTCAATATTGGAGTGCTACCGGTTCAGGTATCCCCAGAGTTTGCGCAGAAACTATTTGATACGATTTATGCAGATCCTAAGGCGGAGATCAAAGTTGACCTTCCTAATCAGACAGTAACATTGGTTGCGACGGGAGAGTCAGAGCGATTTGAGATCAATGGTTATAAGAAAGGCAATATGCTTAACGGATTCGATGATATCGATTACTTACAAAACATAAAGGAAGACATCAAAATATTTGAGGCAACTCAAGAGATATACTAACGGTAATGAAGAAATTAGAAAATATAGCGGTACTTGCGGGTGATGGCATAGGTCCCGAGGTGATGGCACAAGCTATCAAAGCACTTAAGGCCATCGAAGAGAAATACAAGCACAGCTTCCAGTTTAAGGAAGCACTTATGGGTGGTATCGCCATTGATAAGACGGGTAAGCCACTACCAGATGAGACATTGGAAGTAGCACTCAAGGCAGACGCAGTATTGCTGGGCGCAATAGGTACCCCTAAGTATGCCGATCCAACGATCAAAGTGAGACCAGAGCAAGGGTTGTTAGGATTGCGTAAGGCCTTAGGCCTATATGCTAATATCCGTCCAGTTAAGGCTTATGACAAGCTATTAGGATTGTCGCCTATCAAGAATGTAGCAGGATCAGATTTTGTGATATATCGCGAGCTGACAGGTGGCGTATACTTTGGCGAGAGTGGTCGCAATGAAGACAATACTATGGGCTATGACATCATGAGCTATGAGAGGTATGAGGTTGAACGTATCGCTCACGCTGCCTTTAAGAGTGCCATGAATAGAAGATCTGAGCTCTGTCTCGTAGATAAAGCCAATGTCCTTGAGGTATCGAGATTTTGGAGAGAGACAGTAGATAAGATTGCTAAGGAGTATCCTTCAGTTAAATACTCACAGCTGTATATAGACAATGCTGCCATGCAGATCATTTTGAATCCATCGAGATTTGACGTAATCCTTACGGCTAACTTGTTTGGAGATATCCTATCGGATGAAGCCAGTGTAATCTCTGGTTCATTAGGCTTGTTGCCATCATCATCTATAGGTGAGAAGCATTGTTTGTTTGAGCCAGTGCATGGATCATATCCAGAGGGTGCTGGCAAAGATATCGCCAACCCTGTAGCGATGATATTATCTGCAGGTATGATGCTCGAGCAATTTGATATGATCAAGGAAGCTCAGGACATCTATGATGCAGTAGACCACTGCATGGAGAAGAGCATCATGACAGAAGATCTCAATCCTGAGGTGAGCTATTCGTGCTCGCAGATGGGTGATATCATCGAGTCATTAATCTTGGGCGAGGATATCAAGCTCAAGAGTGTCAAGGAAGGAAGTGCAAGCATTATTTAAATAAGTGTCAACACGTTTGATCAAGATGGAAAATAATGCACCTTTAGTTAAGAATTATGAATTTAAGAAACATCATATCAGTGATTAGCGTGGTCGTCGTGGCGATAACCTAAGAATGGTATGATATATGAACTATATGAAGAGACCATTCTACACAGGATGGTCTCTTTCTTTTTTATATGATATAGAGTATGCTTAATAAGTACAGTAGGATGATAACTCAAGATGAGACGAGACCAGCGGCTCAGTCCATGCTACATGCAATCGGGCTGACCACTGAGGACCTCAAAAAACCTCAGATTGGTATTGCCAGTACTGGTTGGGATGGCAATCCGTGCAACATGCACCTCAATGGATTAGCTGCCAAAATCAAAGAAGGTGTCAACCAAGAGGACTTGGTAGGACTGATATTTCATACGATCGGTGTCAGTGACGGGATGTCTATGGCGACTAATGGTATGAAGTACTCACTGCCATCACGTGATATCATCGCAGACTCTATCGAGACAGTGGTCAATGCTCAGTGGTATGATGGCTTAGTAACTGTCGTCGGATGTGATAAGAATATGCCGGGCGCCGTCATGGCAATCGGACGACTCAATAGACCTGCCATATTAGTCTATGGTGGCACAATAGCTCCGGGCTATCACCAAGGTAATAAGCTTGACATCGTCTCTTCTTTCGAAGCATTAGGACAAAAGATAGCGGGTGAGATCACAGTTGATACATTCAAAGAGATCATCAAAAACGCATGTCCTGGAGCAGGAGCTTGTGGCGGCATGTATACAGCTAATACGATGTCCTCGGCGATAGAGGCACTGGGTATGTCATTACCATATAATTCATCTAATCCTGCCGTGAGTAGCGATAAGACGGATGAATGTGCAAGAATAGGTAAGGCGATCCGTAACCTCTTAGAGTTGGATTTGAAGCCAAGGGATATCATGACGAGAGCGTCATTTGAAAATGCCATCAGGCTAATCATAGTATTGGGTGGTTCGACGAATGCCGTGATGCATATGGTCGCTATGGCTAAGGCTGCAGGAGTAGGGTTGAGTATCGACGACTTCCAAAGACTCAGTGATGAGACGCCATTTTTGGCAGATCTCAAGCCAAGCGGAAAGTTCGTCATGGAAGACCTCCACAAGGTGGGTGGTATCCCAGCAGTGATGAAGTTGATGCTATCAGAAGGTATGCTCCATGGCGAGAGCATGACCGTAACAGGTAAGTCGATAGCAGAAAACCTCGAAGCAGTGCCAGCACTCGGTGAGTCACAGAAAGTGATCTACCCAGTATCTGCACCAGTAAAAGAAACAGGCCACCTCAGAATACTCTATGGCAACCTTGCAACGGAGGGCTCAGTGGCTAAGATTACGGGTAAAGAAGGATTGAAGTTTAGTGGTAGCGCCAAGGTGTTTGACTCAGAGGATGATGCCAACGTAGCGATCCAAGGTGGTAAAATAGAGAAGGGCGACGTCATCGTCATACGCTACTGCGGACCGAAAGGAGGCCCCGGCATGCCGGAAATGCTTAAGCCGACTTCACTCATTATGGGTGCAGGATTGGGCAAAGACGTAGCACTGATTACGGATGGGCGATTCAGTGGAGGTACTCATGGCTTCGTCGTAGGTCACATCACGCCAGAGTCTTTTAGTGGAGGCAACATTGCCTTGCTTCGAGATGGTGATCAGATCACTATTGATGCCGAGCAAAACTCTATAGATGTACACCTCAGCGATGAGGAGTTAGCAACTCGTAGAGCATCATGGCAAGCGCCAGATAGACCAGTATCAGGCATATTAAAAAAATATAGACACACCGTCTCTTCAGCGAGCGAAGGTTGTGTAACCGATGAATTTTAGGATATGGGAAAAACAGCAACTTTAGCCAAGAAGACCAAAAAAACTAAACCAAGACGCATGACGGGGGCCGATGCTGTCATGGAATGTCTCTTGCAAGCAGAGGTCGACTTGATCTTTGGTTATCCTGGTGGTGCTATCATGCCGATATATGATAGTCACTACAAGTATCAGGATCAGATCAGACATATCCTGACGCGTCATGAGCAAGGTGCGATACACGCAGCCCAGGGCTTTGCGAGGGTCACTCGTAAGACTGGCGTATGTATGGCGACTTCAGGTCCCGGAGCAACTAACCTGTTCACCGGTATCGGGGATGCACTCATGGATAGTACGCCGCTGGTATGCATCACAGGTCAGGTGTTCAGTCACCTATTAGGATCGGATGCATTTCAAGAGATCGATGTCATCGGATGTACGACGTCGATAACTAAGTGGAACTACCAAATCACTCGAGCAGAGGAAATACCAGAAGTATTTGCTAAGGCATTTTATATTGCTAATTCGGGACGTCCGGGTCCAGTGTTGATCGACATTACTAAGGATGCGCAGGTGGCAGAGTTTGACTTTGTACCAGTGACTAATCCTAAGATAAGATCTTACCATCCGCATCCGAAAGTTAAGTCTGATGATGTATCAGAGGCGGTTGCGATGATTAAGAAAGCTAAGAAGCCATTTATCCTTGCAGGTCATGGCATCCATATAGCAGAAGCTCAGGATGTCTTCAAGGAGTTCGTCGAGAAGACGGGCATACCAGTAGGATGTACGATACACGGATTGTCTACGATCCCCGATAATCATCCATTGCATGTGGGCATGCTTGGGATGCACGGCAACTATGGTCCCAATATGATGACTAATCAGTGCGATTTACTGATTGCCATCGGGATGAGATTTGATGATCGAGTGACCGGGCGCTTAGATAACTATGCTCCTAAGGCAAAGAAGATTCATATCGAGATAGATAAGGCCGAGTTTAATAAAAATGTGCCCGTAGATCTGTGTTTTCATGCAGATGCTAAAGAAGCCCTTGAGGCCTTATTGCCTGAGGTAGAGGAGAAGCGTTATCCTAAGTGGCTCAAGAAATTTAGAGACTGTGATAAGAAAGAACACGATAAGGTCATCAAGAGAGACCTGAAGAAAAATAAGACAGGAAAGCTGGCTATGGGTCGTGTGATCAGGGAGATCTCTGATCAAACTAAAGGTCAAGCTATCGTTGCCACAGATGTAGGACAACACCAGATGTTGGCGGCGAGATACTATGAGTATCTCGGTAGAGACTTATGGGTGTCTTCTGGTGGCGCAGGAACTATGGGCTACGGATTTCCGGCAGCGATAGGTGCGAAGATGGCTAAGCCTGACAAGCACGTCGTGGCGATCGTCGGAGATGGTGGATTTCAGATGACCTTGCAAGAATTGGGCGTATGCTCGCAGCATAATATTGCCGTTAAGATCGTGATCCTTGACAATGAGTATCTCGGTATGGTACGTCAGTGGCAGCAACTGTTTTTTGATCGTAGATACTCGTCGGTAGATCTGGTAAGCCCAGACTTTATCACCATTGCCAAGGGCTATGGGGTGCCGGGTCAGATGGTCTGTGATGCGAGTGAGTTGGAAGGAGCGGTAGAGACAATGTTGGCTGCGGAGGGCCCATACATATTGCATGTCAAGGTCATCAAAGAAGAAAATGTATTCCCAATGATAGCCTCAGGTAAGGCTGTTGACGAAATCGTATTGGAGTAATAAAATAGGTATAGAGTAACTATGGAAAGCTTTACCATAACAGTATTTAGTGAAAACCGGACAGGGCTACTCAGTAGGGTAGTGGGGCTCATCACTCGTAGGAAGATCAATATCGAATCACTTACGGTGTCTAAATCTTCGATGGAGGGTATACACAGGTTTACCATTGTACTGACGATCTCAGAAGAGGTGATCATCAAGGTGGTCAATCAGATTGATAAGCAAGTCGACGTGCTCAAGGCATTCTACTATAGAGATGAGGAGATCGTACATCAAGAGATAGCACTCTACAAGGTGCCTGCAGATGCGATGTACAATAGCAATCAAGTGGAGCGTATGATACGACTGCACAATGCTCGGATACTCACCATTGAGCCTGAGTATGTAGTAGTAGAGAAGACAGGACACCAGCACGAAACCGAAGCCTTACTCGAAGACCTCAGGTCTATCATAGGCGTATATGAGTTTGTGCGATCAGGGCGTATCGCCGTGGTCAAACCAATGGAACAATTAAATAAATATCTCAAGAGCATTGAGAAAGAAGAATCGGAAATCATTTAAGAAAAAAGGATAAAAATCAATTTTACTATGGCAAAATTAAATTTCGGAGGCACCGAGGAAAATGTAATTCTCAGAGAAGAGTTTCCTCTTGAAAAAGCACAAGATATCTTGAAGAATGAGACCATCGCCGTAATCGGTTATGGTGTACAGGGCCCAGGTCAAGCACTTAACCTGCGTGACAATGGCATTAAGGTAATCGTAGGTCAGAGACAGCCATCTGCATCATATCAAAAAGCCATAGATGACGGCTTTGTACCGGGTGAGACGCTATTCTCAATTGAGGAGGCTGCAGAAAAAGCAACGATCATCATGTACTTGCTTTCTGATGCTGCTCAGATAGCGGTATGGCCGACTATCAAGCCATATTTGACTGCGGGCAAGGCATTATATTTTTCTCATGGATTTGGGATCACGTATAAAGATCGTACAGGGATTATCCCGCCAAGCGATATCGATGTATTCTTAGCAGCGCCTAAGGGATCAGGAACTTCATTAAGAAGATTATTCCTCGAGGGCAAAGGGCTTAACTCAAGCTATGCTATCCACCAGGATGCCAGCGGCAACGCTTTTGATAGAGTGATTGCATTAGGTATCGGTATCGGCAGTGGATACTTATTTGAGACGACATTTAAGAGAGAGGTATACAGTGACCTTACTGGAGAGCGTGGTACGCTGATGGGAGCCATCCAAGGACTATTCGCAGCACAGTACGAAGTCTTAAGAGCTAAGGGGCACTCTCCATCAGAGGCATTTAACGAGACGGTTGAGGAAGCTACAGAGTCATTATACCCGCTTGTATCAGAGAATGGTATGGATTGGATGTATGCTAACTGTTCAACCACTGCACAGAGAGGTGCGCTTGACTGGTGGAAGAAATTTAAAGATGCGACTAAGCCAGTATTTGAAGAGCTTTATGACAGCGTTGCATCGGGCAATGAGGCCCAACTATCTATCGATAGCAACAGCAAGGAAGACTACAGAGTGAAGTTGGAAGCAGAGCTTGCTGAGTTGAGAGAATCAGAGATGTGGAGAGCTGGTCGTACAGTGCGTAGCCTAAGACCACAGAATAAGTAAGAACATAAGTATTATCAATTTTTTTAACCTACTCCGTGTATATGGGGTAGGTTTTTTT
>CAYPWL010000027.1:50017-51579 GCA_964414425.1 uncultured Saprospiraceae bacterium | reverse complement strand
ATCATCTTCGACCCAGAAACATATACTGAGACCATGATCATCAGACCTCAACTGGATGAAGATTTCGAGATAACATTGAGATATAAGAACGAACAGGTGACTCTAACTTCTGATCATGCAGCATGGACAGACTTGACGTTCTCCTTAGGTGATGGAGAATCTCAGATTGTCGATCACAATGGTATGGCGGATCATCAGAATCATGAGACTAAGTTTAGCTTTGAGATCATCAAGGATGGCAATCAGTTTACCTTCCGTAATAATCATGGATTCAAGTGGGTTGAGATGCAGACCAATTGTAGGAAATGGATCTACTCCAGGACTGAGATAAGGAAGTCTGAAGTTGAGATAAATTGTTTTTGATAGCATTATTACTTCTTTTTAGAATAGAAGGTCTTCTATAGTTGAATATGGGAGACCTTTTTTAGAACGCAGACTTCGAGGAATTGGTGGCCCATTTCGTTAATGATTTGATAAATTTCTAAGGTGCACTATTCGGCGAAATGATAATATCTTTATTAGAAGCACTAACTAAAAACACATGAAAAACTATATTTTATCCTTCTCAATCTTCTTGTTCTCTATATCACTAATTGGGCAATCCTTTAGCTCACAAGATCCAGATTACATTGATAATGTAAAGGCTGGTGAGTCCAAGCTGAATGAGGCAGAATACGATTCATGTGTGATCTATTATCAGACCGCATTTGAGATCAAGCAAACCAGCTTTCTGAGTCTTATGCGTGGGGCAGCATGTGCATTTAGTAATGGCGATGAGGTCTTACGAGATAAATGGATGTCAAAAGCATTTGATAATAGTTGGGGCGGCGCTAAAAATGTTTTTGATACTCATCCAGAGTTTGATTATTTGAGAGGAGGAGATTTTGAAAAGATGGTGACTAAACGGTTCGAAGCAGCCGCTGAAGATGCTGGAGTCGATCTGGAACTCATGTCTGAATTTGACACAATTGCGGTCTATGATCAGAAATGGCGTCGCCTGATGCGAGACACGTCAGATACCTATGGTTGGGACTCTCCACAGATGGCCGCATTGTGGGATAAGCAAAACCATTGGGACTCTCTCAACACGTTAAGGATAGAAGAGGTGATCGCAGAACAAGGGGGCTACCCAGGGCGATCTTTAGTTGGTGATCGACATGCTTCTACCGCATTCTTGGTCATCCAGCATGCACCACTGGAGACTCAGGTAAAGTATATAGATATGATGAAGGAGGCAGCCGATGCTGATGAGGTCAGATGGTCCTCTATTGCCTTACTAATCGATCGGGTAAATCTGGGCTTAGGCAAGAAGCAGATCTATGGCAGTCAGTTGGCAAGAAATAAAGAAACGGGTAACTATTACTTTTCTCCTATGGTAAATCCATATAAGATTGATAGTATCCGATCCACGGTTGGCTTGGGGCCTCTGCAAGCCTATGCCGACAACTGGGACTTCACCTTTGACATAGAAGAGCATCTGGAGATATGGGCTGAGATGGGGGAAGAAGGAGAGAAGGATTGACTTTTTATTCAAATTGAGTGCAAGGAGATTTCTAAATAGT
>CAYPWL010000027.1:33715-49917 GCA_964414425.1 uncultured Saprospiraceae bacterium | reverse complement strand
GGAGAGAAGGATTGACTTTTTATTCAAATTGAGTGCAAGGAGATTTCTAAATAGTCGATAAGACGAAATTGGACATTCATCATGCCGATCTGTCATTAGGCCTAAGTGACTCAGACAATGGGGGTTTGCCTAATTACCTCGCTGGCAGGCGGGCTCAGTCGTTCATCCTTCGTCATGAAAAAAGCATAAATGACTATCTTTTACAAGTCATTTAGATTCGTCATGCGAGACTATACGTTTTACGTCTACATTCTTACTAATCCAAGGAAGACCACGCTATATGTTGGTTTCACAAATAATCTCAGTCAGAGGTTGGTACAACACCAGGAGAATAAGGGTCAACCGAAGACATTCGCGGGCAGGTACTACTGTTATATTCTTGTCTATTATGAGGTACACCAGTATGTTAAGAATGCGATAGCCCGAGAAAAAGAACTCAAAGGATGGTCTCGAAAGAAGAAGGATGAACTGATCAATCTATCAAATCCTAAGTGGCATAGCCTAAACAAGAATTTTGTTTTTGACCAATGAGGAGTATGAGTAATAAGTAATTAGATATCTCAGTCGTTCCTTCCTCGATATGAAAAAAAACCTTTTTCATATCGAGTGCAAGGAGATTTCTAAATAGTTTTTGAGACGAAATAGGGTCATTCATCACGCTGATCATAGTAAGAGATGATCAACACTTGCCTTAACATTTTTACGAGGTTGTTGTCACGCAGAGCCGTAAAGAACGCAGAGTCAATCAATGAAGCTCAGCGCCTTAGCGAGCAAGCCGCAAAGAATGCGCAGAGAGGGCGTCCAAGTGTTAGGTTGTTCTCTCAGCGATCAGCTCTACCATCCGCATAAAGCCCGCTACATCTTGGTAGTCTGTGATCACATTCTTGATACCCTTATCTATGAAAAACTCATGATCGCCGTTATGTCTGACGCCAATAAGCGGGATGTCCATATTGCGAGTGGTATGTAGATCCCAGATGGCGTCACCGAGATAGATCGTTTGTGTGACCTTGTGGTCCTGCCGAGCAAGGTCGATAGACTCTTGTAGGATATCCTCCCTGGTGGGCTTGTCATCGGCGTAACTGTCATAGATGTAATCAACCGATATGCCGACATGTGCTAACTTGATGAGTTGGGGTCTCTTCCAGCCGCCAGTGCCTATGCCGAGGATATATCGCTCATCAGTATGCAAGGCATCCAATATAGCTCTGGAGCCTGCGATCTCACGATAGTGATCAGGATTCTCTTGGCGATTTGTGGTTAGTTTATTGATATAGTGATCTTGAAACCCATGCATGTCCTCCACTGAACATGGATGTCCAAAATGATCTCGATACACACTATGAAAGATTGTATGGTCAGTAACATGCTCATACTTGCGCCAGTCTATAGAATAGAAATCTTTGTCAAAATACTCCTGATAGCTTTCGGCGAACGCCTTGCTATCCCGAGAATCAGAAGTCACAAGAGTTCCGTCGATATCAAATATGATAAGAGTTTTGGTCAAGGCGTAGTGGATAGTTGTTTAACCCCGTTTCTTTCCGATCCCTACCATCTGAGTAACCCATAAAATGAGAATCGATCCAACCGTCGCCGACACCATCATACCGATGATATTTTCAGGGAGAACCACACCAAACTGGTTCTCTACAACTTTTACGATACCTGACCCTGCATTGATATTTAGCTTATCGAATAAGAATCCACCAACTACTGCCCCTGCAATACCGAGCATAGAGTTAACGACAAATCCATAAGTCTGCCCTTTGATGATTCGAGCTGCTAAAGTTCCTGCGATTGCTCCTACGATGATCATGATGATCCACTTTAACACATCTCCTTGTAACACGTCCATAATTTCGTTTTGTCTAGCTAAGATATTAAGACCCGTGACTTTAGATAAACTGCTGCTCCCAATCGAGCTTTTCTTTTAGAAACTGTCCCGTATATGATTCCTTCACTTTTAGTATCCCGCCGATATTTCCCTGATAGACCAGGTTACCTCCCTCATCACCACCGCCTGGGCCGAGGTCAATGATCCAATCAGCACTTTTGATGACATCAAGATTATGCTCTACAATCAGTACGGTATGTCCTTGCTCGACGAGCGCTCTAAATGCTGTAAGCAGCTTATTAATATCATCAAAATGAAGGCCGGTCGTAGGTTCATCAAAGATGAATAACTGATGGTCCAGGCTACCTTCTTTCACTAAGAATGAGGCCAGCTTGACACGTTGTGCTTCGCCACCAGACAGTGTGCTTGATGCCTGACCCAGTTTTACATACCCGAGGCCAACATCCTCGAGAGGCTTGAGCTTCTTGACGATTTTAGTTTCTTTGGCGAAGAATTCTATGGCCTCCGAGATGCTCATAGACAGCACCTCATAGATGTTCTTGCCCTCATACTTCACATCGAGTATCTCTGGCTTAAACCTCTTACCCTTACAGTCCTCACAGATCAGTTGTACATCTGCAAGGAATTGCATCTCGATAGTGATCTGACCATCGCCTTTACAATTCTCACAGCGGCCACCTTCCGTATTAAAGGAGAAGTGCTTGGGCTTATATCCACGCACTTTGGCGAGCTGCTGGCTCACCATCAGCTTACGGATTTCATCATAAGCTTTGACATAGGTCACTGGATTGGAGCGGGATGATCTGCCTATTGGATTTTGATTGATAAACTCGATACCCCCTAATACTTTGACATCACCCGATAGGCGCTCATAGCTTCCTATTTTACTTGGGTGGCTGATGTTAAGCTCCTTGAGTAGGGCAGGGTAGATGATATGCTTTACCAGTGATGTTTTGCCCGAACCAGATACCCCTGTGATTACTGTTAAGCCGTTGAGTGGGATCGTGACATCTACGCCATTGAGGTTGTGCTGCCGAGCATTGTGGAAGGTGATGCTATTAGTTGACTTGCGATTGATCTTGGGTAGTTGCACGAGCTTAGCTCCTGAGAGGTACTGTGTAGTCATGCTCTTTGTGGCTTCTGAGATTCGCTCTGGATCACCCTCATAGACGATTTCTCCACCGAAGAGCCCCGCCTTAGGGCCTACATCTACAAGGTGATCAGCACTCTTGATGACTTCTTCTTCATGCTCCACGACCACTACGGTGTTGCCAAGGTCTCTAAGTTTCTTGAGTACTTGTACCAGCTTCGCTGTGTCTTTAGGATGGAGGCCAATACTAGGTTCATCAAGGATATACAGTGAACTCGTCAAGTTACTGCCCAGCGTGCGGGTTAGGCTGATTCGCTGGCTCTCACCACCGCTCAGGGTTGACGCCTGACGGTCTAAGGTTAGGTAGCCTAATCCTATTTCGGACATAACTCGGAGGCGGGTGTTTATCTCGATGAGTATACGCTTAGCGACCGCCTTTTGGTAGTCATTCAGTTCGATCGTGTCAAAGTAGTGCTTGAGATCTTTTATGGCTATATGGATCAGGTCGCTGATGGACTTACCATGGATTTTTACATAGCTGGATTCTATTCTGAGTCTCCCGCCATTACAGACTGTACAGGTCGTCCTCCCACGGTATCGAGCCATCATCACACGATTCTGGATCTTATAGCTCTGCTCCTGAAGTTCTTCAAAGAATGTATTGATCCCATCAAAATACTCATTGCCCGTCCAAAGTACCTCTTGCTGCTCTGCTGTAAGCTGATCATAGGGCTCATGGATTGGGATACCAGACTTATCTGCATTATAGATCAATCGATCCAGCCACAGACCAAGTTTCTCGCCTTTCCAGCAGGCTATGGCCCCCTCATAGACGGACTTCATCTTATCGGGGATGACCTTGTTAGGATCGATGCCGAGTATCTGGCCATAGCCCTCGCATTTTTTACAAGCCCCATAGGGATTATTATAGTTGAATAGCTGTGGCGAAGGCTCTAAAAATACGATGCCGTCCAGTTCAAATTTGTTATTGAACCTTACTTCCTCTGCTCCGATGATGTCAAGTATGCACTCGCCTTGTCCTTCATAAAAAGCAGTATTAACACTATCGGCAATTCGCTTGAGGTTCTCTTCGTCTTCATTGATGACGAATCTGTCTATCAAGATGACTATATCCTGAGCGATATCACCGATAGGCTTTTTGAGGAGCTTAGTATTCGCCTCGATAAAGTCCTCTATACCGGAGAGCTCCCCTTTGTAACGTACTCGGGTATATCCCTTTTGTAAGAGTAATTCGAGTTCTTTCTGGGAGTTACGTTCATGATCATATGGGATCAGTGCCGCTAATAGTTGCACCTTGGTGCCCTCGTCATACTGCTGTAGTTGGTTGATGACGTCAGATACCTGATGCTTTTTGACGAGCTCACCTGAGACTGGCGATATGGTTATTCCTGCTCTGGCAAATAAAAGTCTGAGATAGTCATAGATCTCAGTAAGTGATCCCACTGTAGATCGTGCATTGCTGCTACTGACTTTTTGTTCGATGGCTATCGCTGGAGAGATTCCTTTGATATAGTCGACATCGGGTTTTTTCATCCTACCTAAGAACTGCCGTGCATAGGAGGACATGGACTCCACATATCTCCGTTGCCCCTCGGCATATAGCGTATCCATGATCAGTGATGACTTGCCTGAGCCAGACACACCTGTTACGACGATAAGCTTGTTTTTAGGCAGCTTGAGCTCTACATTTTTGAGATTGTTGGTGCGAGCCCCTTTGATGTGAATCTCTTTTTGGAGGGCACCTTTTGGATCAATTTTACTCAAGTAAGGATAACTTTTATTTGAATATTATAATAACCCGTGAAAGTAAGTCTTGTTTTGACGATTACAGTAGGGTTCATGCTCTATTTACAGGAGGAAATGACTCACACCTCCTTGTACGACGGACATCTGGCAGTCTTTTTGATTATAGGACGAGATGTTTAGCTTACTAAGCTTAATTTCGTACGACTTCGATCCAGCGCATGACAGCATTTTTGAGATACCAGATTCTTCTTATATCCTCTTTCATAGGAGTTCTGTCAATCGATGCCCTACAGGCTCAAAATGACTATTACAATTATAATGATGGACCATACATCTTTCAACAGGGTGATAGCACTGATATCTGCTGGATAGAGGAGGGTAAGTTAATTAAGAGATCTTATATCGCAGATCGTCTGATCCCTGTGGGCCGTTCTCAAGAAGCGCCAAGTATAGAGGGTCGAGATATCGGTTACTATAAAATGCTATCTAACCTCGACGTTGTCTTAGATCACAGAGTAGCGTATGATGGTGTATCCAAGGTAGCGGCTATCAGTGATATCCACGGTCAGTACGATATCATGCTCCGTCTCCTCACTGAAAATCACATTGTCGACGAAAACGGTAACTGGGCATATGATGATGGACATCTCGTGATAACTGGAGATATTTTTGACCGAGGAGATCGGGTTATCAACATTGTTTGGTTTCTGATCAGATTAGAACAGCAAGCTTCTCGCAAAGGCGGTAAGGTGCATACGCTCATCGGTAATCACGAGTGGATGGTGCTGAATTCTGATGTCCGATACATCCACAAGAAATACAGATATACCAGCTCGAGATTTCGGATGCCTTACGGTGAGCTATTTGGGGATAGCTCTTATTTGGGAGATTGGATACGTTCTAAACCCGTGTATGTCAAGATCAATGATATGGCGTTTGTTCATGGAGGAATCAGCGAAGAACTCCTTGATCATATGCCTATAGATAGCATTAACAAGTTCTACTATCAATATGTCCTCAACGAACCCGTAGATGCTGATCCTAATGACGAAATCGCTAACTTCCTAAAGAATGCCTATAGTCCGCTCTGGTATAGAGGCTATGCTTACAAAGGTGAATTTGATCGGAAGAGAACTGATCAGCTCCTCGAAAAAATAGACGCTAAACGCATCATAGTTGGGCATAGCTCTGTTCCTGAAATTGTCTCCATACATGGCAATAAGATTATCTTCATCGACGCCAGCATCAAGCTGGGTAAGAAAGGTGAAATGCTCATCGTCGAGAATAAAAAGATCTATCGAGCCGACATATGGGGACGACGGACGAGGTTGAACTAACCCACCAAAAACTTCGCTACATCATCGACAGCATCAAGTCCTTTCTTGCCAAAATCTTTTAAACCAAAAAAGGCGTGCAAGGCATTATCATATCTCTTAAGCTTGACGTCGCAACCCGCAGCTTTTAGTTTTTCGGCAAATGCCTCTCCTTGATCTCGTAGCGGATCAAATCCTGCGGTTAGGATAAAGGATGGAGGAAACTGTGATAAATCTGTTTCGAGGATTGGGCTGGCCCTTACATCATTGATATCCTCAGGACTACTCATGTAGTCTCTCATGAAGTTGGCCATGGCCTTGGAGGTAAGGTAATAGCCCTCGCCGTAGAGCTTGTTAGATTCGTATTCTTTAGTGCTATCGGTGACAGGGTAGATAGGCACCACCTGAGTAATGAGATCTCTGTGTCCCATCTTGATCAACTCATTAGCAACTACGATGGCGAGATTACCGCCGGCGCTATCTCCCATCGGGATGTACTGCGGTTTATTAATACCAAGTGCGGATAACTGATCTTTGGCCCATAGTACGGTGTCGATACACTCATCTACGGCGTGAGGGAACTTAGCCTCTGGGGAGAGCGAGTAATCAACGGATAGGAGCGGCAGTCCAGTTGCTTTAGCTACTCTGCGGGCTTGTTCATTGTGGGTGTCGATACTGCCGATACAAAAGCCACCACCGTGGTAGAATACGATACATCTATCCATAGCTTGATGGGCATCATTATAGAGTCTGCCTTTGATATCACCATGTCGGGTGGAGATAGTCAGGTCTTTTACCTCTTTGATGGGCACCTTAACCTTATGTGCATTTTTTGCAGCAAATTTTTCGAGAGATGCTCTGAGGTCGATTGGCTCCATATGGTCAAGGCTCGGTAAGAACTTTAATACGAGTCCTGACCGGAACTCAACCATACCTGCGGGAGTCCTCCTGATATAGAGATGAGCCCCCATAAGTAAGATGCCCAATAAAACGATGATAGTAAGGATGGTCATAATACTATGGATTTATTTTTTTGATGAGTTGTTCTTTTATTTCTGTTGGGATCACAAGCCCTACTCGATTGACCTTATCAAATAGTACACAGACTAAGTTCATTGTGCCTATGTGCTCATCGGTGCGGCCATTATACATGTTATGAGATATGGTGATGCTCTTATTACCGATACCTTTGAGTTCAGACATGACATATAGGATATCATCTTCAAATGCTTCCTTGAGATACTGAATCGTCTGTTCTACGACGACCATACCTATAGTCTCTTTTTGATCATGGAGTAGGGTAGAGAGGCCGAGGTCGAGGTCAAAGTTTCTTCCTGCATTCTCATACTTGTTGATGTAGTACATCACATTCATATGGCCATTGGAGTCGCACTCCCATGTCATTACAGCACCTTTATAAGTTAACGTCGGTTTCATCCTGATTCTTAATTTGTCATCTGTAGTGATTAGAATCCTAAGACCCTAATTATTAACCAATACATGCCCATGCCTCCTATGGCATAGGCTCCACTGAGCTTCACTTTAGCCACGTATTTTGGCAATATCTTGAGCAACAGATAGAGTAATACTCCCAGTACTGCCACGAACATCAATTGACCTAATTCTACTCCTATATTAAAGAAGAGTAAAGCCATAGGCACCTCCGCTTGAGGCAGCCCAATCTCTCCAAGTGCTCCAGCAAATCCAAACCCGTGAAGTAAACCAAAGATAAATGCTACAATCCAGGGATAGCGAGCAGTAATTGACGTCTCACCCCGATAGGTCATAATATATTCTCTTGCTAAGAAAACTATGCTTAGCGCAATGACGGACTCCACCGGAGGACCTGGGATATTGATCCAGCCTAAAGTCGCACAGATCAGCGTGATGCTATGTGATATCGTAAAAGCAGTAATCGCTTTGAGCAGTGTAGACAACTGCGTAATCAATAGTAACAGACAGGCTACGAATAGTAGATGGTCGATTCCCTCTAAGATGTGTTCTACGCCGAGAGCAGTGTAGGTTTTGACAACTTCTATTCTGCTGGGCTCGACGGGTATGATAACATAGGGATGATCGGGCTGGGCGATCTTGCTATAAGTGAAGTCTTCTGAGGTTTCTACATAGACTAATACATCTATCAAGGTATTCTCAAGTAAGTCAAAGGTGATCCGCTGCCCATTCATCAGAGCTTGATCTGCTAAGTGTAACTGATAGTGCCTTATGAGTGCATCTGTAGTCAGTTCCTCACGCTGTAGGATTAGGTCGACCTCTTGGTCAAATTGTGGGTTAATCTTCGGGATAGCACCATTGAGCATGGGCACTTTCCAGAGCATATCATAAGATTGGGCACTCACTTGCTTCAATTGCAGATATGCGGGTCTGATCTCATGAGCATGGAGTGCCGAGATACCCAGAGTTGTCAGGATGATGATATGGAGTAATGATCTCAAGGAACCCATGCCGCGTACTTAGTGAGATCCCATTTGATGTCATATTCGCTCTGTAGCGCTTCATATAGGCCGTCGTTATATGCTGATAGCTGCTGGCTGCGATAGTCTTGAGTGACTTGTTCTTGGATATCCTCATAGGGTATCGCTTGAGGAGGGCTTATACTTCGTACATGTATGACATGCCATCCATATCCCGACTGTATAGGCTCATGCCATCCCGTATCAACAATTTGTGCAATGCCTTGCGCAAATGATGTTCCGAAGTCTTGCATCAATTGATTGAGACTTTTATTGACTTGTTCACGAGGGAGGTGGAGCGTATTGCTATGAGTCGGTTGGTTGGCGTCCTGAGCTAATGAAGCTCTGTAAAACTGTTGGGCTAATGCCTCAGCATCATCAGATACATCTGGAGAAAAATAGTATTGACTCAAGGTATAACTCGCTGCTGTCTGGTATTGATCCTGATGGAGCTGATGATAATCTTTTAATTGTGTCTCTGTTGGACTAGTCTGATCGGATATGTCTTTGATTAGAAATTCATACTTCTGAACCAGTCGTCTTCTGATGATTTCGTCATTATGATCGAGATTCATTTTGAGCCCTTCATTATAAAATATCTCATTCTTCAATTCCTGATCGATTAACCTCTGGAGGGCAAGGCTATCGGGTGCGGCATTCCAAGTACGATGATAGACGTCGATGAGTCTATCTACATCATGATCTGTGATTATTATGGTATCATCAATGCGATCAGTATCGTCACTCACAACAGAATAATAGATAAAGAGGAATAAGCTGAGGATTAGAAATGCAAATAGAGGGTCAGAAAATATACGCTTCATACTAGATATCATGTAGTCATCTGATTACTGTAGTCTTAATGATCTCTGTGATCGAGCAATTGATGTTATCATTAGAGATCGATCTGCCTTTTGGTACTAAGCTAAAGATAAAAGCTAGCTTCGATCACAAGGAATTGATAATTGACAGTTGAAATTTATCTCTGATGATGACCGGGAAAATGATCTAAGTTGCTTGGGATGGTTGTCTATGATGTACAAGTTGACGATTCAACTGCCATTAGCGATTGTTCTACTCGCGACATAAAGGGTAGAGTCCATAAATCTGCCTGACAGCAAGAAAGAGTATGAGATTTTCATATAGCCACTGCTACGCCGATTTTATAGAGAATAAAGAATATAATTCTGTTTTATTATTTAAAAAACACATTATAAACTGATGTAATTACATTATTGCGAACATTTGTTATAAATATATTCTCAACTATTATTGAAAACACCATCTACTTGTCATAAAATAGACAGAAACACAGGTCCCAGATTTTTTCTGCAAATCGCTGGCAACCCAACTTTCGAGATGAGAATATAAGGATGCGAAGTCGAGCTCGAAAATATTAATCTAACAAAAAACACTATTAAGGATGTATAAAGTATACCACTTTATGGTCCTGGCGCTTTTGTTCCTCGGAGCATACAACAGCCAGGCTCAATCACTTGCCGATTTCCCCGCTGTATCCTCTCAGATCGATCAAGATAACTGCTGCATGAACGAATCAGTTACCTTATTTAACTTGGATGGGACTCAATTTATTTATGTCGAAAATGACGCTGACTGCTTCGGTCCTGGTGGTCGCTTATTTCTTACTGATGGTACATTGTTTTCAGAAGTAAGCGTAGATATGTTCACGTAGTAAAACTATATCATAGTTAGTGTGAGGTGAGTGGAAAGTGTTCCACTCGCCTCTTTTTTATTATATGTACTTTTGAAATGGTGATTAAGACCCTTGCTAAGGGTGGAATCTTAATCCTGCCTACAATCCAAACCATATAGTGATCACGTGACAGGCACGCCAACAATCCTCAACTTATATCTATATACCGCCTTGATACTTATGGCTCCACTGCAGATCTATGCTCAGGGTGCTCATACAGCTTCGCCAGGTGGCGTCTCTACAGATCTAAATTACTGGCTTAAGCCTGATACAGGCGTAACGACATTTGAAGAGATAGTGGGGAGTGATACGATTACAAGAGTATCTAATTGGGCTAATCAGAGTCCAGGCAGCACCAACGAGCTCTCAGGAGTGGCTAATTCTGCTCGCCCTGTATTTATAGACAATGGATTAAACTTTAACTCCGCCATCAGTTTTGATGGCGTTGATGATTTTTTAAGAACTGATAATGGATGGGATAACCATACAGTAATTATCGTTTTTAATCCGTCTGATGAATTAAGCACGTCCACTGCTCCCCAAGCAGTATTGGTCTATGATATTCCTAATAATGACCTCGTAGATGCGGGTGTTGGCATTGGAAACCTCGGTGCTGTCAGTAATATGTATGCCGAGTGCAGCACAAGCTTTTTTTGGAACTCCGGAGATCGCAATACTCCTGGAACTGGTTTTCCTCCAGAATTCATTGGTTGCTCGGGTGATGCGGATAACAACCCCACAAGCGATCCTGTGCTGGGAGTCTTAAGGCCCACAAGTGCATTATCTATGCCAGAACACAGGTTATGGGGAGCGGATCAATCTACCATAGTTATCAATCCACAAGAATATGGAATTCATAGTAATAGACCCTTCACCATAGGCCAGCGACATGGCGGTGGGATATTTTATAACGGAGATGTATTAGAAGCCATCTCATACTCCTCGAGAGTACATGACTCGGATATCCGTAAAATAGAATCCTATTTAGCGATTAAGTATGGATTGACTTTAGATCAGGAAGTGCCGAAAGATTATATAAATTCTACAGGTGTGTCTATCTATAATGCGGACCCTAATTATTCATTTAATATAGCTGGTATCGGGAGGGACGATGATTCTGCATTGAATCAGAAACAATCACTATCTACTACAAGCGATGCTGTCCAATCTATTAATGCTGGTGTCGTCACCATTGGGCTTGGAGAGATCGCTGACAGTAATGCGGATAATCTCAACACCTTCAGTCGTGATGGTAGCTTTTTAGTGTGGGGGAACAATGGTGCGGCGACCGATATCGTAATTCCTACCAATATTGTTCATAACGATGGTCCTGCTATACAGAGAATGAGTAGAATATGGAAAGTTCAACTTACGGGGCAGGAGGAAGAGATTGAGATCAGCATCGATCAAACGTTTTTTAGTGATATACCGGTATTACTCGTTAGTGATACGCCAGACTTTAGTGGTGCAAGTACAGTATATGCTCTGACTGATGATGGAGAAGGTAACTATAGTGCAAATATCAATGGATTTCCAGGCCGGTATTTCACTTTTGGTCAGCAGATCGAAGCTATCGATTGCACAACATCAATCGTATTAGATCAGACTTTTATCTCTGGAGAACAATTGAGTTTTGCTGTCAGCCAAACAGCAACGCTTTCTTCGGAGCACCTCAGTGGATCTTATTTCAGCATAAGGGCTGGAGATCAGGTGAGTTTGGACCCAGGATTCTCCGTTCTGCCAGGAGCAGAGTTTAAGGCTTTTATTGATGGGTGCGAATGATGATTGAGTACACGATTAATTCTGCTGGGCATCCTGTTCACCCTGGGTAGGAAAGCTCAAGGCCCCGCTGCTATAGTAAGTACCAAAAGTCTGTGCTGTAGAATATACTTGTGATATCCCTGAGATCACTTGGTCTTTAGTCAGTTCTTGTAATGGATGTATAAATGCTGCCCAGAGAACTCCATCAGATATGGCATATCGAGCATCTAGGGCGGAATGGAAATTTGCCTCCATACACCTCAGCAATTCCTCGTCAGTAACTTCGCCCATCTCAGCTATAGGAGAGATGATGCGCATCCGATTATGTAGTTGATCAGTTAGGCATAAAAATGCCAGATCATCTATGATGAACTGCCAGTTTCCATTTTCGCCTTGGACAGTATCACTAAGGGTATATATGATGCCGTTGAGCTTATCGTTATTCATGGATTGAGCTTGCAGATTAATAGAGAGAAAGAGTAGTGAGAATAGGATGTAGGATGTTTTCATGATGACTTGAGTTGTATAACTAAGATAAGAGTAATAGTCCTAATGATTGTATGGTTGTGGATTGCCTGTCTTGATGGTGATAATTCAGTCGATTTTGTTTCTTGGTAATTCTGATACATAAGACTTGAAAGTCTGTTGATTTTACGTCTCAAGCGTCTTGGTTTAAGAACAGTTATTGACGGGCCAAAACCAAGTATCAGCCGATCCAATGGTTTGACGATCTGAGGTTGATTGGGTGTGTTGAGAATGAATCAGAATAAATTCATACAAGGTCTCTAATTTGCTCAATGAGCATTTGTATCTGATTGTCGCTGTAAAAATTTGTATTAAGTTGACCTCTACATGCCTCGTAAAAATAGTCTTCATCTTTTATTAATTGACTTAAGACGCCTACAAATTCATTGTAATATGGAACTTCTGTTAGCAGCTGATACCAATCAGAATTGCCGATCAGTAGTTTGATGATGTCCTCAAAATCATGGCTCCATCTCCAGTTTACAGGATTCATAAATCATCATTTTGCCATGATATATAAATGCACAAATACACAAATACACGATTCATGAATCGTGTATTTGCATTGATATTTAGACATTATCTATTGATTCTGCAGAAGCTCATCATATCCTATACCCAACACTCAAACTCACCGTCCTCCCACTGATCGGGAATACCACAAAACTTGCATCGGGGTTATTCTCGATAAACTCGGCTGTAGCAGCATCGGCGTTGCTCCCAAACTGATTGGGTCCAAAGAAGTTATTCAGCCCAGCGCTATTGAACAGGTTAGTTCCTAAGACAGACAGATACCATCGATTGGACACATTCCATTTGACAGAAGCATCCCAGCGACCATAAGCGGGTAGGGTAAAGGAGTTCTCTAAGTTGCCAAAGCGATTGCCAACATATCGATAGGTCAGCCTACCATCGAAACGATCACCACTATAGTTAAGATTAATATTACCAGATAAATTGGCCTGGTGTGGTACTTCTCGATTATCCAGCGAGATAACACTATCATCGCTGATCTCCACGGTACCGTTAGATTGATAGAGTGTGAAGTCTACAAGTTGAGCGTCTTGTAAAGTGGCATTCAGATCTATGCTAAATTGTGAATTAATTCTCTGGCGATATTCCAACTCTAAGCCAATCGTCCGACTCGAGTTGAACTGTGTTGGCTCGTAAAATATCGTATTCGTCTGCTGATCAAACTCAAAGTTACTGTAAGGCACGTTGCTAAGACTACTGTAGAACCCAGTGATAGTAAAGTTGTAGCGTTTCACTCCAAGTTCCGCTTGAAAGATATCTTGTACAGCACCTGGTCCATCTATGGGTACATTGCTAAAGTTGTTGAGGTAATAGTTCAGCTCAGGCGATTTATGAGTATTGGAGAGACGAGCATATAGGTTAGTTGCATAATCTAATTCATACGATGCTCCAGCGCTCCAGGATAAAAAGTCATAATCAAAATCTACGGCATCCGATCCAGCTCGTCCAAGAAGACCATTGTCAAATGATGTGCTTGGATTACCATCTAAACCTCCATCGCCAACCTCAATAGGAGCACTATTGTATTTGAGTCCTCGATGCTGTACGAGATCGTAGCGGGCACTAATATCGACATGTAGTTTGTCGTAGACATAATCAGTCAACTGGCTATATAGTGAAAAGATGTTGATGTTGATATCTCCTTCTTCATAGAGTAGAGCGCCGTAATTACTCAGTCCAACGCCATCACTTAAGTTCCTCTGATTACCATCAAAATCTGTTAATCGCACCTCCAGTCCTTGCGGCTCTGGCTCATAGGTAGCATAGATAAAGCTGGCATTCGTAAAGGCATCGACGGTACTGCGAGAACCAAAGGCTCCAATGGTCCAATTGAGATCACCGCTATTCCAAGTCATGCTGACGTCATTGATCCAGTCATTGACTTGGTCATCCTTGTACCATGCACCACTGCCTAAGATGGCATCGTTTGGCAAGCTACCTGAGACGTAGTCAAATGTGGGTGTCATACCTTGAAAGGCATTGAGGATTCCAGCATTATTAACTGTAGCAATGGACTGTCCCGTCTCAGTATCTAAGAACTCTACCAGACCCACAGGAAATTGATCGCCACTGATAAAATACGTCAAGAAATTATCTAAACCTAAAGGCTGCCCACCAATTGAGGTTTGCCAGTTGGCACTCTTCAAGCTGATCTTAGAGTCTACCTGGAGCCGCCAATCTGTCCATTGGAAATCCGCAGAGAGGGTAGCGTTCCACTCATCTGTTTGTATGCCATTGGATGGGTTAAACTCATAGGAACTTGCCCCAAGTGTTCTGCCATCAGGTATCTCGCCAGCAAATTCGCGGACTAATAGACTCGTATTCTGAAAGCTCTGCCCAAAGGCAGGCACAGGATTGTCCCAGTCTGTGGCAGCAACTCCTGTGTATCTATTGGTTTGATCGTTGAGTATCTTGGACTTAAGAGATATGATACCATTATCAAAGTATCTGTAGAGTCCCAGCTTAGCTTGTACACCTTCACTCAGGTTATAATCGATATCTCGATTCCCTTGATCTCGTCTTATCCAATAAGATACATCATATCCCCAATTGGAGTCATTAAACTTGCCACCACTATATCCTTCTAACCGTAAGAAGGCGCGACCATTCTGATGGAGTCCTGTGGTGATTTTAGTTTCACTTTGATAATTGTTACTCGGAGTCCGACCAATGAAGTTCACCACCGTACCTGGACTATTGGCAGCGAGGATACCTGATTTACCACCTTTGAATATTTCAACTTGGCTAATACTTAGATCAGGCCGATGAAAGAGATCTGGTGAAAACTGATTGTAGTTGACCATAGTAATGGGCAAGCCGTCTTCTTGGAGGCTGTTATAAAACCATCCAATGTCATCTTCCGCACTCAAGGACACCCCACGACTAAATACTCGACTGAACACCTCACCAGTAGAGGCATCGGCAAATATGCCCGGAGCATTAGATAGGATATCAGCAGTTCCAGAGAGGCTGAGATCAGTGGGCCTGGTTAGTTGGGTTACTGTACTGCTGCTTTGCTGTTCTGGTATAATGGTTACCTCAGTTAGAAGCTCGTATTCAGAAAGAAGGTTCTTATTGAGTCCTTTGCAAACATGATAAAGATCAGTGGTAGAAATATTAAATACTCTGGTTTTCTCAATCTTTTGCCTAATTGAGCAATGATGTAAACTAAATTCTATAACTGATTCTTCATTTAGAACATCTATTTCAAATATTCCCCCGAGTCCGGTAATTACGCCATTCGTTGTTTCTACTTCCCAAATAGTCATTCCAATAATTGGCTCCCCGTTCTCATCAACCACTTTACCACTTATCGTAATTTGCGCTGATAGCCCAATTGCCATGAAAAGAATTAATATGGTCAATACCTGCTTGTACATGGATAATTCTTAGTTTTTATAATTTGCTGTATCGCTTATTAGATTACGAATTTAGAAGCTTATCTGTGAAAATCCTTGTTGTATCTTTTCCTTTGCAGATTCTGCGACAGTGCGTGCAGTCTTTATCTCGTAAAGTCCCAAAGACGCAAAGCGTTGTTGTATCATCCCAACTCCCTGGCATCAAACAAAAATCCAAATATCCGACGATAGCGGTTAATAGACGTATAGCTGTCAGTTCCGCTCTGAGGTCAATGAATACGGGAGCTTGAGGCATTTTCTATTGGTTTTCTGGT
>CAYPWL010000027.1:30174-33615 GCA_964414425.1 uncultured Saprospiraceae bacterium | reverse complement strand
TTAACCACTTCACTCGGTGCGGCACCGGCAAAGTCATCAAAAGCTTTTTCGGTAACTTCAATGATATGTGCATCTATGAATGGTGCGCCTTCTGCTGCCCCTTGCTCGGGTGACTTAATGCAGCATTCCCACTCGAGGACTGCCCAACCATCAAAGCCATACTGTGATAACTTGCTGAATATCGCAGCGAAATCTGTTTGTCCATCTCCGAGAGAACGGAACCGACCCGCTCTATTAGTCCAATCTTGATAGCCGCCATAGACCCCAGATTTACCAGTTGGGTTAAATTCTGCATCCTTGACATGAAACATTTTAATGCGCTCATGATAAAAGTCTATGAACTGTAGATAGTCCAATTGCTGCAGCACAAAGTGACTAGGATCATAGAGTAGGTTAGCACGCTTATGATTGTTAGTATGCTCGAGGAACAGCTCCCAAGTGTGTCCGTCATGGAGATCTTCGCCAGGATGTATCTCATAGCAGCAGTCCACACCACAGCTATCATAATGATCAAGTATAGGCATCCATCGATTAGCTAACTCTGTAAATCCTGTATTGACGAGACCCGCTGGTCGCTGGGGCCAAGGATATACGGTATGCCATAGTAAGGCACCAGAGAAGGTTACACTGACATTGAGACCAAGATTCTGACTTGCTTGAGCAGCCCACTTCACCTGCTGCACAGCCCACTCTTGGCGTGCTTTGGGATTGCCTTTGCAGTTGTCAGGAGCAAATGCATCAAACATGATATCATAGGCAGGATGCACAGCTACAAGTTGTCCTTGGAGGTGCGTTGATAGTTCTGTAATCTCCAGACCATGAGCACCGACGATACCTTTCAATTCATCGCAATAGTCCTTACTGGTAGCGGCTTTTTCGAGATCTATACACCTACTATCCCATGTGGGGATTTGTACTCCCTTGTATCCGAGCGATGCGACCCATGCACAGATCGAGTTAAGAGAATTATACGGAGCCTCATCACCCATAAACTGTGCGAGGAATATTGCTGGGCCTTTTATAGTCTTCATTACGTATGATTTAGTTAGATATGATCTAAGGGATTCAAAAAAACATGATTGTACGGATAATTCCAGAATTCTCAAAGAAACAGAGTTGTTCTGGTGGCGGTTATTCTCCAATCATGAAACCTCTCTATTTTTATTCGGCGGGTTAGGATGAGCATCAAATGGGGGTAGCGGGAGCAGCATTGCAGCAGCGCATTTGATGGTCAAGGGTTTTGGTCACTTTTTGCGGATTGCTATAGTGACTCGCTTGGTTTAAAAAAGTGCGAGTTAAACAGGTGGGAGATTAATATTACAGCTTATTGAGGATTCTGATTTCTGCTCGTTAAATTTAGAAGGAAAATACAATCCCTATTATGAAATTTTTCTATCCGTTTGCTCTTATCAGTTTCTGCACAATTGTAGCTTGTAACAAGCCCACGTCTGAGGCCTTATTAAGTTCACCAGTTGTAGAGACCACAACTGATGAATTAGATCATCCTGCCGAGATCCTATGGGATGAATGGGGTGTGCCGCACATCTATGCCTCGAATAATAAGGCCTTGTTCTACAGCTTTGGCTGGGCGCAGATGAAGAGTCACGGCAACACCATCTTAAAGCTCTATGGCAATTCTCGAGGGCGGGCAGCAGAATATTGGGGTGCTGATCACCTGCTTAATGATCGGATGGTGCATGCTATGAACTTTCCAGCCCTTGCCAGTGATTGGTATGATCAGCAGAGCCCAGAATTCAAGGGATATATAGATGCTTTCGTTGAGGGGATGAATGCCTATGTTACAGCGCACCCAGAGAGTGTACAGGATACGTATCAACAAGTGCTACCAGTAGAATCTCACGACATCCTCAAGCATGCGATGTTTGTGATATACTCACGCTTTGTAGGAGGTGATGACTTGCGAGCAGTTCCGAATTGGGTGCAATCTCATACGGGTTCCAATACCTATGCTGTCGGACCGAGTCGTAGTGCCAGTGGCAATGCTATGTTGGTGATGAATCCTCACCTACCATGGTATGATGAGTGGCTCTTTTATGAGGGTCATTTCAATACGCCAGACTTAAATTTATATGGTGCCACCTTGGTGGGATTGCCTACACTTGGGATCGCTTTTAACGAGCACCTCGGATGGTCTCATACGAATAACACAATCGATAATTCGGATCGGTATATCCTCAAACTCAACGATCAGGGACAATACCAAGTCGGTGATGAGTGGCGAGATCTTAGCAGACGTCGAGCATCTATCAAAGTCAAGGGTGATGACGACTCAATTGTTATCAGAGATGAATTCTTTTACGAGTCTCCAGATCATGGCCCAATCTTGGGTCAGAGTGGAGACGAAGCAATTGCGGTGAGGCTTCCTGGTTTGGACAGACCCTATGGCATCGTCCAATGGTGGAACATGGGTAAATCCACGACCTTAGGAGAATTTCAGAGTACACTTAAGGAGGTGCAGATCCCATTCTTTAATATCATGTATGCTGATCAAGCGGGCAACATATTTTATATGTTCAATGGTCAGGTGCCAGTCCGCCAGCAGGGAGATTGGAGTCATTGGACTGGAGAAGTGGATGGAACTGATCCGCTCAATATATGGCAGGGCATACACTCCTATGATGACCTTCCTAAAGTAGAAAATCCAGCTAGTGGCTGGCTTCAGAATGCGAATGATCCACCCTGGACTTCGACATTTCCTATGGAACTTGACCCAGAGGATTTCCCACCTTACATGGCACCTGTGAGGATGACTTTTCGTCCGCAGCGCTCAGCCAGAATGCTCGCTGAGGATGAGAGTATCACATTCGAAGAATTAGAAGCGTATAAGCTATCTACTCGTATAGAGATGGCGGACCGCCTGTTAGATGATTTATTTGCTGCAGTCGACGCACATGGTGGCGACGCTGCTAAGGAAGCTAAAGAGGTCCTGATGAATTGGGATCGAGAGGCGAATGCGGATAGTCGAGGTATGGCCTTGTTCTATAACTGGGCACATGCGATAAGCCCTTATAAGCAATCTAACTATGCTGAACAGTGGTCCTTGGACAAGGCGCGTACTACTCCTGATGGACTAGCGAATCCTGAGGCTGCTGTCCAAGCCCTTGAGGGCGTAGTAGGCCTATTTAAGTCGAATGGGGTCCCACTTGATATCCCTTGGGGTCAGGTATATCGCATCAAGTACAATGATCAAAACTTACCCGGCAATGGTGCGGATGGATCTGTAGGCATCTTTAGAGTGGCTTGGTCTGAGAATGGTCCACAAGAGGATGGTAGGATCTATATCAATGGCGGTGATACTTGGCAGAGCATTATCGAGTTTGGCGATCAAGTAAAAGCGCGAGTTCTTATGAGCTATGGTAATAGCACACAAGAAGGCTCTCCACATTATGGCGATCAACTTGAACTATTCTCCAAGAAGCA
>CAYPWL010000027.1:4313-30074 GCA_964414425.1 uncultured Saprospiraceae bacterium | reverse complement strand
CTTACTTGCCTCTCATAAACAATGCCCTTATGCCTCCTCTCGGCTTCATGTAAACCCATAGGCCGATCAGTGCAACTTCAACAACGATGAATGTTATGATTGTAGCGGTCATGGTTTATCCTTTATAAAACACCCATTTCCCTAATTCCTTGAAGCTGGCTTTCTTGCCATACATCAAGATACCGACTCTATAGATTCTCGCTGCCAACCATATTAAGAATAGCACGGTTAGTAGACAGAGCAATACCGATAGTCCAATCTCCCACAGCGGAGGATTATTAGCCAAGCGTATCGGCATCACTACCGGTGAAGTAATTGGGATGATGGATGCCCAGACAGAGACACTACTATTAGGTGCAGACACCGCTGCTATACCTACGTAAAATGCCGCCATCAATGGTAACATTACTACAGTAGTAAGACTTTGCGCTTCATTGATATCATCTCCTGCTGCAGCACCTACTGCAGCGAATAGAGAAGCATATAACATATAGCCTGCTATAAAGTAGAAGAAGTATAATGGGATGATTAATCCCCAGTTGATCTTGCCGAGCTCATTCATGATATTCTGAGCTTGGACCTTCATGCCCTCGTCGGCCATCATTTCTTGTGCTACCTCATTATTGGCCAGCTCTTCCATACCACTTGTCCCCAATCCTAAGAATGAGAATGCTCCAATAGAGATGACAGCGATGAGAACCGCCCATATAGCGAACTGTGTGAGTCCTACTAATCCTATGCCCACCACTTTGCCAAGCATTAACTCAAATGGCTTGACAGACGAGATAAGGACCTCTACGATTCTATTGATTTTCTCTTCATTGACGCCTCGCATCACCTGAGAACCAAAGATCAGGATAACAAAAAATAACAGCGTACCAACCGCTCCACCGAGTACAGAGCTGACCGTCGATGTAATCGAGGAGATTTCTTTTTCAGTTTCTTTTACATTCTTTGGATCTATTGATATATCAGTGTCTATTTGGCCCAGTCGTTCCTGATCTATACCAAATGCCTTAATCTTAAAGTTTCGGACCTCTCTACTGAATAATCGCTCTATTGATACCATCTCATCTATAGCAAGCGCCTCATCTGAGTGATAGATGATGTCGTATTTGCTGGTACTACTATCGAGTGGTGGTAATTCTATCACCCCGTCGATATTACCATTAGTATAATCGGCTAACAAGGCATCGAGACCCTTTGTCTCTATCGAGAACTTGAGATTATTTTTTTCCAGATTGATATTCTCAGTGAGTCCAGCATTATCGATGATGCTGATATTCTTGATTTGGTCAGATCCGCGAGTCATGAGATACCCTAAGATGCCATAGACTACCACGAGTGCTATAGGTGCCAAAAAAGTAGTGAGTAAGAACATCTTACTCTTGACACGTGTCCAATATTCCCTGCCTATGATAAGGTTAATATTACTCATTGCTATGTCCTACTTTATTGATGAATATTTCATTGAGTGTTGGCAATACCTCTTGATATGACTTGATCACTATGCCTCGATCGATTAATCCTTTGATTAAATCATTAGAGTTATGTCCTTCCTGAATCTGTATAGTGAGAGACTGATCATTATCTTCTACGATACTGAAGCTATCGGCGAGTAGATCCAGCGGCATGTTGCCATCAAATGCAATTTTGAATCTGTTTGGCTTGTTCTGCGCTTTAATCTCCTCAACATTGCCTTGTAAGATGATCTCACCTTGATTGATCAGTGCTATCTCTTCGCAGATCTGCTCTACCTGCTCCATCCTGTGTGTGCTGAATATGATGCTGGTACCTTTCTGATTCAGCTCGTGGATTTCATCTTTGATGAGATTAGTGTTGATTGGATCAAGACCAGAAAAAGGCTCATCGAGGATCATCAGCTTTGGATCGTGTACTACAGTAGCTATAAATTGTACTTTCTGTTGCATCCCTTTTGAGAGCTCTTCTACTTTCTTATCCCACCAGCTGGTTATCTCAAATTTCTCGAGCCAACCATTTAATTTGGTGCGTGCTTCTCTCGGAGATAATCCCTTGAGACGTGCGAGGTAGAGCAATTGCTCTCCGACCTTCATTTTCTTATATAGACCGCGCTCCTCTGGTAGATAGCCGATTACTTGTGGGCTGTTGACGTTGAGTTTTTCTCCATCAATAAATATCTCTCCTTCATCAGCACGGGTGATGCTGGTGATCATGCGGATCATAGATGTTTTGCCGGCTCCATTAGGCCCCAATAGTCCAAAGATTTTTCCCTTTGGTACGTCAAGGCTTACGTTGTTCACGGCGACATGGTTAGAGTATCTCTTTACTACATTACGTAGTGATAGTACATTCATAGTCAACGATTGATGGTGTAAGATGGCAAATTATTTTGTGCTTTTGTACAGTCTATAGACGAATCGTGTAAAACGATAGATAGAGTTATTCCTTCTAACTTTTAACGGTTTTTTCACATCCATTTTCCATATCAATCGTCTTATACTTATATTAAATCTATTTATCAAAATCATTTAAGCATTCATCCTATGTCTAAACTCAACACATTAATACTCATCCTACTAATCGGTTCTATAGGCCTTAATGCCCAGATCACTGAGAAAGAGTATAGAATGAGCGACGGAATCCAAAATGCAATTTTAGTTGAGCTACCTGGCTCTTCATCTAAAAAGGCTGAGGGCGTATGGAAAGATTTTACAAAAGAATTTGGCAAGGTTGATCGCAACCGAAAGCAAAAAGAATTCTATCTATATGACGTCATTGTGCCTGCGATCGATCATGAACAGACCATCAGTATAGCTACAAAATTTGAAGAATTTGATGATTATACACGTGCATACTTCTGGATGAAATCTGGCGATGACTATCTCAATTCAGATGCATATCCTTCTCAGATTGAGGGCGCACGCCACTTCTTTACAGATTATGGCTATGCCGTAGAGAAAGAAGTTGTAAAAGATGAACTCAGTTATGAAGAGAAGATCCTCAAGGATTTTAACAAAGATCTGGAGAAGCTCGAAAAGTATGAGAAGGATTTATACAAAGATATAGAAAAAGCAAAGGAAACTATACGCAAAGCTGAAGAGGAGCTCGTTAAAAATGAGCAAGAGCGAAAGGAGAAGCAAGCCGAGATATTCAATCAAGGTGAGGTAGTAAAACTGGTGTCTAAAAAGCTCAATGAGGTAGGTAAGAACTAAAGAGTTGAGCTCGCTACATAGAGCCAATATTTTACTTTGAGCACATTTCTGAATGGATCAGACGTAGAATAAAAAATTATAATAAGTTATAAACAGGATAATAGAGCGTGTGCTTTGTTATCCTGTTTTGTTTAGCCTTTGATTGTCAGTGAATTGTGTGCTGAAAAAATGTTATTAACACAGAGGTCGAGGTTACTAACATCTACCAATATGCTTATCCACAAAATCCTAAGAATTGCCCCGCTCACACATTTAGTTTAAGTTTAATATTAAATAGATAGTTTTGGCGCTTGCTATAGCTCGGTTGAGCGAGCAAGACTGTTAAAACGCTACAAGAAAAAGGATGTCGGATATTAATCCAGTGAAGGTGGACGGAGGTAACATGCGTACCGTAAAAAGAGATGCAGATGCTAATGCGTTGCTGTATGGACGTGTCATGCCGCAGAGTATCAAGTTAGAAGAAGCGGTCCTCGGGGCATTGTTAGTAGATAGAGATGGGCTCCCTTCGGTTATTGAAATCCTAAAGCCAGAGAGTTTCTACAAGGATGCTCACAATGAGATCTTTGCGGTGATGTTGGAGTTGTTCGAAAAATCACAGCCGATAGATCTCTTGACAGTACATGAATCCCTCAAGAAAGCTAAGAAACTCGATAAAGTCGGTGGGGTAAACTACCTTCTGGAGCTAACTAATAAAGTGGCCTCAGCAGCCAATGTAGAATACCACGCTCGTATCATATCGCAGAAGTATATCCAAAGGGAGTTGATCAGAGTATCTACAGTGACGATCAAGGATAGTTATGAGGATGAGAAAGATGTCTTTGAGCTATTAGACGAGGCAGAGCAGCAGCTTTACGAGATCACGGATACCAACCTCAACACAGGGTATGAAAAGCTTAGCGCTCTCGCCGTAAAAGCACGTAAGGAGATCGAAGCCATCAGCCAAAAAGAAGAGGCAATCACTGGTGTACCTACTGGATTTGATGATCTGGATAAGTTGACCTCAGGGTGGCAGAAATCAGATCTCATCATCCTTGCGGCACGTCCCGGTATGGGTAAGACGGCATTCGTATTATCCTTAGCACTCAATGCGGCTATGTCGGGTAGAGGTGTAGCAATCTTCTCACTGGAGATGGCTAATCTACAACTCGTACAACGTCTGATCTCATCGGAAGCAGATATAGATAGCAGAAAACTGCGTAATGGTCAGTTATCACAGGATGAATGGTTGCGACTTAATGCCTCTATAGATAAGATGGCGGACACGCCTATATTTATTGATGATACGCCAGGTATCAATGTATTTGAACTGAGAGCCAAGTGTCGACGTCTCAAGCAAAACCATAATATTGAGATGATCGTAATCGATTATCTGCAGTTGATGACAGGAGCACCTAACTCTAAGAAAGGTAACCGTGAGCAAGAGATTAGTTCAATATCACGTGCACTTAAGGGACTTGCTAAGGAGCTTAACGTACCCGTGATCGCACTATCTCAGCTGAGTCGATCGGTAGAGACAAGAGGAGGTAGCAAGCGTCCTGTATTATCTGACCTTAGGGAATCAGGAGCGATCGAGCAGGATGCGGATATCGTAACCTTCATCTATCGCCCAGGCTACTACGAGATGGAAGAGGATGCCGATGTGCCTCAAGACCTTGCAGAGATTATCATCGCCAAGCATCGTAATGGTAGTCTTGATACGGTTAAGTTGAGATTCGTACCTCAATTCGTAAGATTTGAAAATGGGAACTTCTCACAGTTCAATCAACCGATGACGGGTATGGGAGACTTTAGGGATCCAATGACAGGTGCAGCCGCATCACAGTCATTTGTGACTAAGGGATCACGTATTAATGTCGACGAAGAGGACATCCCGTTCTAGATTATACTTTCTTTGTAGGATCGTTTTGGCACTAATGCCAAGCATTTATCTCAAATTAGACCACTATGGCTTACGAACCCTACAGACTCAATAAATATATAGCTCATAGCGGTGTATGCTCTCGTCGTAAGGCGGCAGAGCTCGTCAAGAATGGAGAGATCAAGGTTAATGGCGAAATCAATAAAGATCCCTCATATTTTGTCAAGGAAAAGGATTCCGTCAGCTATCAAGGAAAGAAACTTAAACTTGAGAGAAAGAAGATCTATATCCTCATGAATAAGCCCAAGAACGTAGTTACGACCACCTCAGATGAACGTGCTCGTAAGACGGTGATGGACATTCTGGAAAATAAGGTTAAGGAGCGTATCTATCCTGTAGGGAGGCTTGATAGAAATACGACAGGACTACTACTCATCACTAACGATGGGGACCTTGCTACCAAGCTGTCACATCCTAAGCACGGTGTGCGTAAGCGATATCATGTTATCCTCGATAAGCCCGTCACAGAAGAGCATCTCGAGCGAATCAAGAAAGGCCTCATATTAGATGATGGTAAGGCGGTGGTTGATGATGTGGATTGGATCATCGGGTCTGACAACTCTGAGATCGGCATAGAGATACACATCGGCAAGAACCGTATCGTCAGACGTATTTTTGAGCATTTAGGGTATCATGTCGAGAAGCTGGATCGTGTGTATTATGGAGGATTAACCAAGAAAGATCTACCAAGAGGATGGTTTAGACACCTCAAACCGAAAGAGATCATCATGCTCAAACATTTCAAAAGCTAATCATGGATCATATCGAATCACTGAAGTATCCCATAGGTAAGTTTCAAAAGCCAGCATCGCTTTCTCAGAATGATCGTATCGAGCTCATCAAGAGCATCCGTAAACTACCCAAGCGACTCACTAAAGCCGTAGAATATCTCTCCGATGAGCAGCTAAACACACCATACAGACCTGGGGGATGGACGGTAGCACAAGTAGTTCACCATTTACCAGATAGTCATGTCAATAGTTATATACGATTTAAGTGGGCCTTGACAGAGGATACACCTATGATTAAAGCATATGACGAAAACCTCTGGTCTGAAACTCCCGATGCTACGAGTACAGACATTAGCGCCTCACTCCAACTCCTCAAGGGCTTACATAAGCGCTGGACTCGAGTATTAACTAATATGTCAGAGCGAGATTATGCTCGCGAGCTGTCACATCCTGAGTGGTCCAATAATTTGTCACTCGATACGATGCTGGCACTATACGCTTGGCACTGTGATCATCACTTAGCTCACGTCAGAGAATTGATTAAAAGGAAGGGTTGGTAGGGAGGTTCTATTCCTACTTACTGCACTGCAACCTTCTCCATCATTCTAAATAGGGCGTTGGGATAGATACGCTTCAGCAATGGAGCTAATCCTGATTTTCCTTCTGCTATGAGGAGTTCCTTCTTACCTTTTTTAATCCCTTTGACGATTTTGCGGACGCACTTATCAACAGGCATGCCATCGGCTATGAGCGGATCCATGACCCCATGAGTACTACCGTCACCCGCCATTGCATTGACAGAGATATTAGTCTTGACGAAACCAGGCGTGACGTTTAGGACTTTTATACCATATTGAGCATTCTCAGCACGTATCGCATCCATAAATCCTATTATCGCATGCTTAGCAGCGCAGTATGCCGTACGCATAGGTACTCCGATTTTGCCTGCGACACTACTGATAGTTACATACATGCCGCCCTGTTGTGCGATGAATGATGGCAGTAACGCCTTAGTCATAGCGACCTTAGAGAAGTGATCCAGCTCCATGATCTTACGATCCACCTCTATAGAGGTATCAACAGCTTTAGATCGCTGTGATATACCTGCATTGTTGATCAGGACGTCAATAGATCCCACTTTTTGCAGCACCTCTTGAACCTTGTCAGGGACCTCATCGACCTTCATAAGATCCATTGGGAACACCCAGTGTTCTTCACCTTGAAGTTCTGACTTGAGCGCCTGCAGTTTGTCTTCGCTACGAGCACTTAGGATGATGCGCGCACCTTCTTGTGCCAACTGTATCGCTAGCTCTTTGCCGATGCCGCTTGATGCGCCAGTGATCCAGATAATTTTATTGTTGAGGTTGTTCATAGTAATAAGCTTATTCGTTTTTAGGCTATGGCCATTTGATCCTCCACTGCCTTACAGATTTTCACCCTGACATTCTTATGATAGGGTGTCTTAGCAAGTGGATCGCAATAGCTCGCTTTAGTTAAGATGTTTGGCATAGCACCTTTGGTTTTATAAGATAGGCCTTTGCCATAATTTAGACCTTTGCCATGGGGCATAGATAGTACTCCAGGGCGAACTTCTTCTGTTAGGTTAGCAACAATCTGTATGCTGCCCGAGGAGCTGGTTAATTCGACGCTGTCACCCTCGGTTATGTCGTAAGTGTTAGCATCTATAGGATTGATTTTTAGACGTCCATCCTGATCAGTTTTCGCCCAGTCCATATTTCGTATGATCGCATTAGCATTGTAGGTACGGCGCTCTCCAGCGATGAGGTTAAATGGATATTCTTTCTCTATTTCGTCTTGCTCAGATAGCACCTCAGGGAGCTTTGTTAGCCAGTCGTTCAGTAGCTCTGGGATAAATAGATTGACTCGTTTATCCTTGGTCTTCATGAGGTTCCAGACTTCTTCATAATCGTAGGCGCTGACGGTTACGCCTGATTCACTCTCGAGTATCTTGTTGAACATGATCTCGCCGAGTTGACCTCCTTTACCTTCGATACCTGCTTTTCTAATGGCCTCAGGATATTTCTGTGCGTAGAGCTGTGCTGCCATCCAGATGAATGCTGCACTGTCCGCGCCCTCAGGCATGGTCTTACCTAATGACTCTCTCAAGGCTATTGGCCCATAGGCATTGATCTTAGGATTAGTCATTGCTGCCTGCATAAATGCAGTTTGGAATATTCCTTTGCCAGGTTGTTCTTTATCTTTTCTTGCCGCTTCCGTCAGCTCCCTCAAGTCCATATTGTGCAAAGCTCCCATTGCCTTGAGAAGTCTTGTATAGATCTCAGGTTCTGACAATGTACCCTCTAAGGGTTCAAATATCGGCTTGCGGAGATGAAAGAAATTTTCTGTGAAGAATGCCGCCTCATACTTTTCATATTGATTAGAAGCGGGCAAGATATAATCTGCCTCCATTGCGGTCTCGGTCATGGCCACATCTATGACGACCATGATATCGAGTTTCTTATAAGCTTTGATCTGTGCATGGGTGTCGACCCAATTGAGTACGGGATTACAAGAGTCTACGATTATGGCTCGCAGCCTGTCAGGATGATCATTGTCAATCTCTTGAGCAAGTACGTTAGGAGGATATACTCGAGCGATTTCTCTGGCACCGGTGACCATCGTCTTTCCACCACCATCTATGTCTTTTGAATGCCCGATGAGCGGCACGAACCATGAGGCGAGATGATTACAGCCCTGCTTATTGAAGTTACCCGTTAAGAGAAATAACAAACGCTTGAGATAGGCATTGAGGGTGCTATTTAGACTCATCTCTATGCCGAGATCTGATCTGATTGCCACGGTATTAGCTGCCGCCATCTTGCGAGTAACTTCAACCAGTTGATCATAGTCTACCCCTGCGATATCGATATACTCTCGGATGGGGATGTTCATGAAAAATGGTTTCACCTCTTCGTAACCATTAGTATGATGCGCTATGAATCTGTGATCAATGAGATCCTCTTGTATGATAATAGCCAACATAGCAGACATCAACCAGGCATCTCGACCAGGTTTGACCTGTATAAAATAATCTGCCTTCTTGGCCGTCTCCGTTTCTCGAGGATCGATGACGACGAGGGTTCTATTCTTATCTCTTGAGATTTCTCCGATGACTCTCTTGGCACGAGCCATCCCATGCGACTGTATAGGATTAGCCCCTATGACTACGCCAAACTCTGCATCTTCGATGGGCTCGGTATACATGACATTCTGCTTGCCAAATAGCTTACCATGTACCCAGAAATTTCCTGTTTTCTCCTGGGCGATAGAGGAGTAGATATAAGGAGTCTTTAAGGCCCGACGAAGGGCTACACCGTACATTTGTGCCAGGTGATTCCCTTGCCCACCACCACCGGCATAAGCGATACTTGTACCTCCATGAGTATCTCGTACAGAGACGAGCTTGGTGGCAATTTCCTCGATTGCAGTATCCCAATCAATCTCTTCAAAGCTACCATCTGACTTCTTACGTAGTGGCGAAGTCAGCCGTTCTTGATTCATGTAATAGTTGAGCCGTGTCGCCTTCTGACAGATGTATCCTTGAGAACTGGGATGATCCTTGTCACCAGTAATCTTTACGAACTCTCGTTTTTCGTGGTCAACTTCGATGTTAATGCCGCAGTTGACTGAGCAAAGAATGCATGCGCTTTTGTGAGTAGTAGTATCCATAGGCGAGATTTTTTAGCAGGAGTCAACCGCCTTATCGGCGAGTTCCCAAAATGTGTCTGATTTATCTTCGTTAGGTCGATCGAGACATGGAAAATCCTTCTCTATTAGGATGTGCAGATGAGTTCCATCAGGTAGTGCCAAGTCTTCCTCTATGCCAACCTGATTCGTATTAATCCATAGCTTTGCCAGATCCGTAGGAAGGCTGAGCTTTATGGAATTTCCATCAAATGCTGCCTCACAACTCTTGATTTCATCGCTGATATGCAACTCTGATTTCAATGCCTGACCACTTGGAAAGCTTATTGACTCAGCGATTACTCCATCATTTTTGAGCTTGTCTATCTCTGATTTGCGGAGTCTATATCTGATGCTATTGTGAGTAGTCCGAATCTTCATATGCGATTATGTCCTTCTTTGACCGAAAGTTAAGGTAATCTTTTCGGCAGGCTTCATGTAGTGAAATAATAGGCAGTCAAGGTCTTAAGTATTAGGTGAGTGTACGTGTCATAAGGGAATAGACCTCCTGTGCATGGTCTTTCCAGCTGAACCGCTGAGCTTGCTCAAGGCCTTTGGTACATAGTTTAGATCTCAACTCATCATCCACTACAATACGAGCTATAGCATGACTCATCTCATCAACGGAAGTTGGATCGAAATATATGGCCGAATCGCCAGCAACTTCTGACATGGCCGAATGTCCTGATGTAATGACCGGAGTACCTGCCGACATTGCCTCGAGTACGGGCAGTCCAAATCCCTCGTAGAGTGAGGGGTAGATCAGCGCTACAGCTTTATTGACCAAGGCATTGAGATCACCCTCGAAGAAATCAAGATGAATGATATCGTCTGGATATGGAGACTGCTTCAATTGATCAGCGATATCATCGGAGTGCCAAGCCAAGCGACCCGACAATACTAATTTGATAGGACTGGTAGATGACGTCTTGAACTGCTCGAAGGACTGAATGAGCCTACTGATGTTCTTCCTCGGATGTAATGATCCAACATATAGGATGTACTCATAGTCAATGTCATGAAGCTGCCTCAAGGTTGATTTTTCATCATCACTGAGTTGATAGAAGTCATTAGATCTACCATTGGGCACAACGGTCACTTTAGCGGAATCTATATTATAGATATCAAGGATCTCTTCTTTTGTAAACTGAGAAACAGCTACAATTTGATCAGCTCGGTTATGATATTTGATCGAATTTTTCTTGAGAAAGCGAGCGTGAGACTGTTGGACATAGGCTGGATACCGCTCAAATACAACATCATGTACAGTCATGACTGTAGGCACTCGAGATCTCAAGCTGGTCATCCCTTCTGGACTGAAGAATACATCAATGTCGTCCTGGCGTAATGCTCGGGGGATCAGATGTTCAAACCATATATACCATAGGATAGGGTGGCGAGGGTGGACTATTAGATTGCGACAAGACACATTGGGGCCATACTGGGTGGTATCGATTTCGTTTTGATCAACATAGAGGATGATTTGATCATCGGGATATTGATGGCTCAAGGATTTGATGACTTCGTGAGTATATCGCCCTACGCCTTCGGTGATCTTCTTACCGAGTAATCTCGCATTGATGGCTATCCTCATCTGACTCCTATCATATCTTGAAATTCAACATCGTAATCAGCAATTAAATTGCTCCAATCATACTTCTTGATATGTGCTACTAATGCTGAGGTATCAATCGGCCGAGCAACAATTTCGTCAAGATGCTCATAGAGGTGCGCTTCAGTATTATAGAGTAGCTGACTGTGATACTCGGGTGGGATGTGATCGGGATAACTGAGCCTATTCGGCAATAAAGGCGTACATCCCGCATAGATAGATTCTACCACACTGATCCCAAAGAAGTCTTGATTACTCGTAACAATAGATACATCTGCAGCTGACAACAGATCCAAATATTCCTGTCGACTCTCCGCATATCCCCAGTGGATCAACTCGGTTGAAAAAGACTGTTGAATCTTGTCAAATGCCTTGGGTCGCTTCTCGTACTCCTTGCCACACACGATCAAGTTAAATGGGACATTGTTCTGCTGCAGATACAATAGCGCTTTATAAAATAGCTCTGGATTCTTATCGGACTCCCAGCGATGATTCCAAATTATGGTAAGTTGCTCCGAAGTTTTTTTGGACTCGATTTGTGGCAAATCAAGACCTATAGATATGACTTTGCTTTTGGCAGCGATCTGACCTATCTTATTGAATAAGCCCGTCGACGGAAATCGCTTTAAGAATCCAGGAAGTGCATCGAGAAAAGAAGTTTTATGATATGCTGAATTGAAATATACTCGATCACTCAGGATGGCAGAAGTAAAGTTGAGCCAGCCATAGTGATGATCACGATCCAATGCCATATCAGGATCATCCTCACTCCAAGGATAGGTGATCTGATTTTCATGAAAATATAGAACGATCGGTTTATCTCTATGGATAGAACTTAACGAACTTTTGAATAGACCTAAGTCCAACATATCTGTAACTAAGAATAGATCGTACTCAGCGGCAGAGTCATTGATTTGCTGGGCCAGAGTCAGTGCGCCTGATGCCATCTTCCACTTCCAGTGCACGGGCTTAAGCGCATAGATATCGATATCGTGGCTGGAGTGTGTTTGAAGACCTACGGACCAGAGCTGATGACTTATATCATAGAATGGATCTACTAAAGCTATACGCATCATGCAAAATATAAATCCTATTAAATATTATATAGAGACTCTTAGTAATTTGGTGATATGGTAGAACAAAGGAGAGTAGAAACTGATGTATTAATCATTGGGGCGGGTGTTGCAGGATTGTCAGCAGCTATCAAGTTAGCCATGCACAAGCCAGACTTGCAGATCACTATAATTACCAAGACGAATAAGACGACCAGCAATACAAGCTGGGCACAGGGTGGCATTGCATCTGTCTGGGACTTTAGTGTGGATGGGTATGATAAGCACATAGAAGATACCTTGATCGCTGGTGATGGACTCTGTGATCCGGAGATTGTATCTATCGTCGTCAAGGAGGGTCATGAGAGAGTCAAGGAAATCATAGACTGGGGAGCACGATTTGATAAGGAGGATGATGGTGATTACAACCTCGGAATGGAGGGAGGACACTCTGAGAATCGCATCCTACACTACAAGGATATCACAGGTTGGGAGGTACAGAGATCCCTTAACGAGAAGGTTAAGGAGTATCCCAATGTCAAGCTCGTCGAGCACTACTTTGCACTGGATATCATCACACAACACCATCAAGGAAGGAATATTACTCGCCTTGTGCCTGATACCGAGTGTTATGGTGCCTATGTATTCAACAGTGAGACGGAGGTCATCGATACCATCATGGCTAAAGTAACGGTCATGTGTACAGGTGGGGCGGGACAGATTTATAAGAATACAACCAATCCGACGATAGCAACTGGTGACGGCATCTCCATGGTCTATCGTGCTAAAGGGAGAGTGGCTAATATGGAGTTCGTACAGTTTCATCCTACGGCGCTCTATCAGAATACTGGAGAGAATCCAGACTTCCTTATTTCAGAGGCTGTCCGTGGTATGGGGGCGATATTAAAAACTCCCGATGATCAAGAGTTCATGCATAATTATGATGAGCGACTATCATTAGCTCCGAGAGATATAGTAGCCCGAGCCATTGATAATGAAATGAAAGTAACGGGTGCAGACCATATGAGTTTGGACTGCAGACATCTTGATCATGAGGAGTTTCTGGAGCACTTCCCTAACATCTATGAGAAGTGTAAGAGTGTCGGGATAGATCCATTCGTTGATTTGATACCGGTGGTGCCAGCGTGCCACTATATCTGTGGAGGCATACTCGTAGATGAGTGGGGTAAGAGCTCTATTGATAATCTATACGCAGCAGGAGAGTGCACTTGTTCGGGACTTCATGGCGCCAATCGACTTGCCTCCAATAGTCTCTTAGAGGGACTGGTATTTGGGCATCGAGTAGCCCTTGATATCGCAGACAAATTGGATGAGATCTCATTGAATACAGAAGTGCCAGATTGGGATGCCGAAGGAACTTCTGAGCCTAAGGAGATGGTCTTGATCACACAGAGCTGGAAGGAGCTTAAAGAAATCATGAGTTACTATGTAGGTATCGTCCGCACTAATGTCAGATTACGCAGGGCAGATAACCGCTTATTCTTGCTTTATGATGAGACTGAGAAGTTATACTCTAAGACTACTATATCTCCTCAACTGTGCGAACTGAGAAACTTGATCACTATAGCTTACCTCGTCACCAAAGGTGCAGAGATGCGTAGAGAGAGTCGTGGATTGCACTACAATACGGACTACCCAGACCACTTTGATTATCTGGAGATGACCTATATGTAGAGGTGAGTTGAAAAGTTCTAAGTATCAAGTTGAAAGTAAGTTCAGACTTTTAACTTTTGAACTTGAAACTTGATACTCTAATGCGCCTCCAGCCAGTTGGCTCCTACACCTGCTTCTACGATGATTGGGACTTTGAGTTCTGGTAAAGCGTTTTTCATTTTGGTTTCTACCAGTTCCTTGATCGTATCCAGCTCTGGCTTATACACGTCGAATACCAATTCATCATGTACCTGCATGATCATCTTAGATTGATAGCCTCCATTCTCTAATGCCTTGTCGATTTGGATCATAGCGATTTTGATGAGGTCTGCGGCAGTTCCTTGTATCGGAGTATTGATCGCCATGCGCTCGGCATTGCTGCGAGCCAGCGAGTTACGGCTATTGATATCTCTCAGGTGGCGTTTACGGCCGATTAGAGTCTTGACATATCCTTCCTTACGAGCGAACTCGACCGTTTCTTCCATATACTTCTTCAGGCCTGGATATTGCTTGAAGTAGCTATCGATGAGTTCCTTGGCTTCAGATCTCTTGATGCCGAGCTGTCTTGACAAGTTTGTTGATCCAGCGCCATAGATGATGGAGAAGTTTACAGTCTTCGCATTGCGACGTTGATCAGCGGTTACTTCTGCGAGAGGTACACCATATACCCCAGCGGCAGTGGCAGAGTGGATATCATGACCATTGATAAATGCATCGAGCATGTTTTTCTCTTGGCTGATTTCGGCAATCAGTCGCAACTCCACTTGGCTATAATCTGCCGCCATAAGGATGTGGTCTTCATCACGTGGGACAAATGCCTTGCGGATCTCTCGACCCGCTTCATTCTTGATAGGGATATTTTGCAGATTGGGGTTTTCGGAGCTCAGTCTACCAGTTGCTGCACGTGCCTGATTAAATGAGCTATGGATTAAGCCTGTACGCTCATTGATCATATTAGGTAGGGCGTCAACATATGTAGACTTCAACTTGGTAAACTTGCGATACTCCAGGATATCATTGACGATATCGTGATGGACGGAGAGCTCTGTAAGCTTCTCCACATCGGTAGAGTACTGCCCAGTCTTAGTCTTGCGCCATCGATAGGGTATCTCCATCTTGTCGAATAATATCTCACCTACCTGCCTTGGACTCGCTATATTAAATTCCTGACCTGCTTTTTCATAGATGATATCTCGCTTGCTAAGGATGATGCCGTGGAGTTCGGTAGAGTAATTATTGAGAAACTCTTTGTCAACCTTTACGCCATTGCACTCAATCTTGGAGAGTACCGATATCAGTGGCATCTCTATCGTGTCAAATAAACTTGTGAGCTGTTCTTCTTTTAGCTTAGGCTCAAATGTGTCCTTAAGCCTAAAGGTGATATCCGCATCTTCTACGGCATAATCTACGACCTCGGAGACTTCGACAGTCCGCATAGACTTCTGTTTAGGTCCACGCTTACCGATCAGCTTTTCGATAGGTACCATGCTGTAGCCTAAGTAGCTCTCGGATAGATAATCTAGCTTATGTCTCAGGTCTGGCTCAAGGAGATAGTGTGCGATCATCGTATCAAAGAATGGTCCTGCCACATCGATATCGTACCATTTTAGCACGTTGATGTCGTACTTCAGGTTCTGTCCTATTTTAGTTATCGAGGGATCTTCCAGTACTCCTTTAAACTTCTTAACTATTGCTCGAGCAGTATGCTGATCTTCCGGGATAGGGACATAATAGCCTGTCTCCGGACCCCAGGAGAATGCCAGACCTACTAACTCCACGCTGTGGGCGTCCAGACCGGTAGTCTCTGTGTCAAAACAATAGAGTGTCTGCTCCTGTAGCTTAGCGATTAGCTTCTCTATGTCTGCATCTGAAGTTGCAAGTATGTAATCATGAGTGCTATTGTCGAGATTATTCTTAACGATCTCAACGGGTGCCGCCTGAGCTGATTCGACAGGAGCCCCACCAAACAAGCTGGCCTGCTCGCCCTGTGTACCTTCACCAAGGATAGAACGAGAGATAGACCTAAACTCTAACTCATCAAAAAGCTCCTTGAGCTTATCTCTGTCGAAGTCTTCTATCTTGTACGCTTTCGCATCAAATTGTATGGGAACGTTGACGTTGATGGTTGCTAATTCTTTTGATAATAATCCCTGTTGTGCGAATTCGATTACTTTTTCTTTTTGCTTGCCCTTGAGTTGATCAGTATTGTTTATAAGTCCCTCAACACTATCATAGAGCTTCAGGAGTTTGACGGCTGTCTTAGCACCGATGCCTGGGATGCCTGGGATGTTGTCCACGCTGTCTCCTTGTAGGCCTAGGATATCGATCACTTGTTCTACTTTGGCGATATCCCACTTTTCTAATACCTCTGGTACACCGAGGATGTCAATGCCGTTACCTTGGCGACTGGGCTTATACATGAATATGTTGGGAGATACCAACTGTGCGAAGTCCTTATCTGGAGTTACCATGAATACTTGAAAATCTTCTTTTTCAGCTTGCTTAGCAAGGGTGCCGATGACATCATCAGCTTCATAATTATCGATGCAGATAATCGGGATATTAAATGCTTCGACGATGGACTTAATGTAGGGTAATGCTATGGTGATATCCTCGGGTTGTGCATCCCTGTTAGCCTTATATGGTTCATACATCTCGTGACGGAAGGTCTTACCAGATGGATCAAAAGCTACTGCGAGATGACTGGGCTTCTGTCGAGAGATCATATCCCACAATGTCCGGACGAATCCCGTAATGGCAGATGTGTTAACCCCCTTGGAGTTGATGAGTGGCCTATTGATAAATGCGTAGTGCGATCGATAGGTGAGAGCGTGACCATCTATTAAGAAGAGCTTCTTTTCTGACATGTAAGACTTGATTGTATGGGAGCCAAAAATAAAAAAAGCCCATCCCAATTGCTCAGGATGGACTATGATATCAACAAGAATAAAATCGGGTACTGTAAAACTAAGATGTCACCCTCTTCTATCCAAATATTATCTTACTTAATGATAAAATTATAGGGTATATGCTAGGCCTAACGTAAAGTAGGTCTGCACGTCAGCACTTTCGAATTCAGCATTTCTAAGTCCGAAGTTGAATCCTACTCCTACACCTTTCCAAATATCAAATGATACACCATTAATCCAAGTATACTCGAATAGTGTTGGATCGTTGCTGCCATAAGGTACGAATGACGTTAATGTAGATGTAAATGCTACTTTACCAAAGTTTCTGTTGTAGTCAGCTCTGATTTTAGCTCCCAATGCACCTGTCGTAGAAAACTCAGCTCCTTCTGCAGGAAATGCAATGTGATAGTTCAATGGATGTATCACTACCACTAAGTCATCGATGTCTGGAGTCCAAGTTAATCCAACCCCTACGTCGAATGTACCCGGCTCCAAGAAGTTTTCGAGAGAGGTGTTCAATTCTGCTAATCCTGATAGTGCCCAGTATTGGCTCAATCTCTGACCATATAAAGATGATAGATTTAAGATATCTACTGTACCATTATCAAATAGACCATCTTCGTCGATACCTCCATCGGCATCAGAAAGATCAATGTCAGCCCAAGCTTTCGTGAGCAATCCTTTATTTCTCCAAAAGTTGTTTTCGTTAATATTGTTAGCCCAACCTGCAAGAGATATGCTTAATCCTGATGACTTTGCATCTGGATTTGGACTTGCGATCCAACCATTGGAATCATTAAAATCAAAACCGACCTGTCCAGTGTAGCCAGTGATCCAACCTACGTTCTTCTCAATCTGTGATTCAAGATCAGCTACCTGAGCAGTAAGGTCGTCAACAACAGCTTGTGCATCTGCGAGCTCTGCCGCTTTTGCTTTAAGATCTTCATCAAGAGTCTGTGCCCAAGATGTTCCTAATATGCATACCAATAGCAAGCAAAGGGTAAAAATTCGTTTCATAATGTGCTTGTTTTAAATAATTAGTTCAATCGTTTATTTATAAATAGAAATCTTCTCGTTCAAAAGCTTTTTTAGAGGATACACTATGTGACGATCACCACTTAGAATAGTAACGCTGTTCTTATCCATATTTATAATTTCACCTTTGGCGTTGTCCAATTCTATGGTGTCTCCTACAGCAATTTTACCATTAGCATAAAATGAAGCTAAAAAATTGCCTACTGAATCTTTTGACGCTAAGCCATAACCGATAGCAAATGCTAAGATGCCTCCGCCTATAACAATAGATATGTTCTGCTCTAGAAATGCCGTATTAATTTCTGCTTGTGCAATAGCAGATATGATTACGTTGATGAATAGGAAGTAAAACAGGAATGATGCGATCATCTTAGCAGAGGGAAGTCCCAGAGAGGTCAAGGTAGTCTGTACGATGCCTCTGATTCCATCAGCTAATAAGATTCCAAATATCAAAATGATAAACCCTACTATGAGCTTAGGGATTAGGTTGAACATCCCAGTAACAAGATTGGATATTGCGGGCATGTTGAGCACATCGGTTGCTGCTACCATAAAGAAGAGCAGCAAGAAGTAGTAGATGATCTTCCCAAATATCTTAGAGAGATTGATCTTGAGATTGGCTTTCTCAAAGATATCTATCTCCGCCAGTTTATCGCCAAATTTATTGACTTGGATTTTTTCCAATAATTTGGTGACAACCCTTGAAGCTATTTTGGCAATTATGAATCCTATTATAAATATGGTCAAGGCACCCACGAAGTTTGGGATGACCTCTACAAATTGACCCCATAATTTAGTTAACGTCTCTGTCATAAGGCTTAAGTCCATGTTGAGTATTTTTCTGAGTAGGTAAGTATATGGTTGAAAGTGATTATTTTTCTTTTTCTTCCTCCTGTTCTGCAGGCGAGACCCCTAATATGGTGCTGAGGATACGGGGGATATACATTTCGATTAGCTCACCGAAGAATCCCCAGAGATCTTTTCTGCCACTTATATTTTGCTTTACTTTTTGATCATATAAATCAAATTTCGCCTCATTTTCCTGCTGTAGTTTTTTAAAAGGGTTTTTTTCATGCTCAGCCATCATAAATTGTTTTTGTACTGTTGCCGGTACACTTTCATAAATTTCTCCTTGGCCCTCTTAATCTTCATTTTAATAGCGCTTTCAGATTTCTCTTTGATGGATGCAATATCTTTTATCGAAAGTCCATCCATATACTTCATGAGCAGTATGGATTTATCTTCAACATTGATCATATCAAGAATCTTCTTGAGACGCTCTAATTTGACTTCAAGCAAAAACTTATCGCTTACTTCATCTTCGACATCAGATAGCATAGACACGTCATCCATAAGGATGCTCTTATCTTTTTTTGATTTGCGAATGCTATCGATGCAAAAGTTGTAGGTAATCGAATACACCCAAGTTGAAAACTTTGAATTTCCGCTGAACTTATTCAAGTTCAACAGGATCTTCATCATAATATCTTGGGTAGCGTCTTGTGCTTTAAATTCATCACGTAGTAATGTCAGACACTTCCCAAAGATTTTAGCAGAATACCTATTGTAGAGTACGTCAAAATAATATGGATTTTGACTCTTCAAGTATTCTACTATAACCTCTTCATCGGAAAGTGAGATTCTTTTACTTTGTGATAAGAGCGCAAAGAGTACCTTTAACATGGCTATAGTAAGACGTATTTATGCCGCAAAGTTACTTATTACTTCATATTAATCATCTTGTAATGCGACTTCTTCTAACGTTTTATGTCATTTTGTTTTCATATGTAACGATTACGGCTCAATCTGATGAGGATGCCCGGATGATTAAAAGTATCCATGATAATATCCTTACCGAAGGAGATTGCTATGATTGGCTCTATCACTTATCAGAGAAAATAGGTGGACGCTTGGCGGGATCAGTATCCTCCATTGAGGCGGTGGATTATACGGCCGAGGTGCTTTCTCAGTTTTCGGATACTGTATACAAGCAGGATTGCAAAGTGCCCTACTGGACTCGTGGAGCAGCAGAAGTAGTAACGATTACAAATCTTGATACCGATGAAGACAAGAGCTTAGACGCACTTGCACTGGGTAATTCGGTAGGCACTGGGAACTCTGGAGTGGAGGCGCCTGTCATAGAGGTGCAGACCCTCGACGAAGTGCGCGCATTGGGTAGAGAGGGAATTGCTGGCAAGATCGTATTCTATAATAGACCTATGGACCCTACACAGATCAAAACGTTCTTTGCATACGGGGGAGCAGCAGACCAGAGAGTAAATGGTCCAGCTGTCGCTGCCGAGTATGGTGCTGTGGGTGCATTAGTACGATCCTTGACGACACTTACTGATGATGTCCCGCATACCGGCGTAACAAGATATAAGGAGGGCGTCCCCAAGATCCCGGCCGTAGCAATCAGCACAATGGATGCGGATAGACTGTCTGCTCATCTGAAGCATAAAGAAATCATCGTACGAGTTGAGACGCATAGTCAGATGGTAGATACGCAAAAGCCATCCTACAATGTCGTTGCAGAGATCAAAGGTTCTACCTATCCTGATGAGATCATATTAGTCGGAGGGCATATAGACTCCTGGGATGTAGGAGGAGGAGCGCATGATGACGGAGCAGGATGTGTCCATGCGATGGAAGTGCTCAACACAGTGCAAAAATTAAACTACCAACCCAAGCGCACAATAAGATGCGTCCTATTCATGAATGAAGAAAATGGCTTGGGTGGTGGCTTAGCATATGCTGCAGCCTCTAATCAGAATGGCGAGTACCATATGGCTGCGATAGAATCTGATGCTGGAGGGTTTTCGCCCCGAGGCTTTAGCTGTGATGCTACTGATGAAGCCTTTGCGCCACTGTACAGGCAGGTGATAGAATGGGAGTCGTTATTAGAGCCCTATGGTCTTCATCTAAGTAAGGGGGGCTCTGGTGCGGATATCAATCCTCTCAAAGATCAAAAGGGATTACTCTTTGGGTTAAGGCCGGATTCGCAACGCTACTTTGATTATCACCATACTCGAAATGACCGAATCGAGGCCGTCAACGAAAGAGAACTAAAGCTCGGCGCTGCTGCGATGACGAGCCTTGTATATTTGCTTGATAATCACGGACTGACTAAAGCTACAGATGAGTAAGAACAGGGTAACCCTACACAATAAGCAATTCGATATATATATCAGTGAGGAGGAGATCTTACAGATCAATCAGTCATTGGCGGAGCAGATTAATCCTCACTATGTAGATAAAGTCCCTATTGTGCTCTGTATACTCAATGGCTCATTCATATTTGCCGCTGATCTGGTGAGACATTTTGACTTTAATCTCAAGATGGAGTTCGTCAGATATTCATCATATGAAGGCACAGACTCAACTGGCACTGTGACTAAAATCCTCGGACTCAAGTCTGATATTAAGGGCCAAGATGTCATACTCATAGAGGACATCGTAGATACCGGTCTCACACTATCTAAGGCCATCAAAGATCTATGGACTCAAGCACCTAAGTCTATCAAGATCGTGAGCTTGCTGCTTAAGCCAGAAGCCTTACAATATGATATCCCAGTAGACTTTGTCGGGAAGAGTATCCCTAATAAGTTTGTCGTAGGGTATGGCCTCGACTTTGATGAGCTCGGTAGAGATCTACCGGCTATCTATCAACTGGCCGAGTAGGTATCCTCTTCTGGAGACATCTCGTACTACTCCGAGTAATAATAACTGATCCGAGTCAACCACTTAGCGGGGTCCTCCTCAGTTGAGGCATCTGTGATATACTCCTCTACCATAGGTAACTCTTGAAACAAGCCGTTGTCCTTCATATAATCGTCTATGGCATAGTGTGCATCTGCGGAAGAGGCCGAGTCACCATAGTGATCCACTTGGATCACCTGTCCCTCCGGTATCCGTAGTGAGCTGGCACCATCGATAGATAGTGCCTCCGCCAGAGGTATGGCTGCCGCCATATCAGCTGTGCTGGACTCAAAATCCCACTTGTAATATAAGCCACATGGTCTACCATCCATCTCTACACCGGATTGTTGGAGGATACTAAACAGTGAGGTAAGACTGTTGGAGTAAAATTTTTCGGCACTACTCATGGGCACCTGGCCACGCTTGATGAGGTAGTTGCGCTCGCCGAGTTCTACGATATTGATCGTATAACCGTTGTAGAGACTTTTTTGAGCTCTCTCTTCAGCTATGCGTTTGATGTTTTCTAAGCCTGCACGATAGCTATCTTTCATGCTACCTTTGAGTCCCATCACCATAAAGGCACCCCTCATAATAAATGGTAGTTCGCTACCACTCTCAAATGTCCATCTCAAGTCAGTTTTATCACCTGATGATGTCAACAAGAAGTCCGCTATATTGACGCCATCCCAACCATCAAATGCCAGTTGGGTGCTGACTTTTTCATTTTTGATTGATTCTATTATTTTTTGAGATCCTTTGCCTTGTGTGGGGCTCTCAAAATTGCTCTCTGCTCCAACCCCCTGTACAATATTATTATAGGTAGTGACCATGGCCGTATCATTAAGGCTCCAGTCATTCCATAGTTCTGCTTTCTGCAGGCTATTGACTAAGTTAAACACCACTGGTGCTGGGGCGTCTATAGAGATGGACTCATCAGTATTAAAATTCTTTGGTCCTAAAAAGCATAATGCCGCATATATGAGGATCAATACCAATAAGATGAGTCCAAAGTACTTAAGGAAGGTTTTCATATCAAGTTAGTTATGTCTTGTGTCGCTGTTTCTTATACAGTCGTGCAATCAAGAATAAAATTACGCCAAAAAGTAAAACTCCAATGAATGCCAAGCCAAAATGCAGGGTGTTGCGAAATACCGCCAAGAGCACAATAGAAAGTAGGAACAGCGTCGGAACTTCGTTGAGTAGACGAAACTGAAATGAAGAGATCGTCACGTTTCCGCTATTGAGTTGCCTGATGAGTTTCTTACAATACAGATGATAGAGCGTAAGTCCTATGAGTAATAGTAGCTTAACATGCATCCAGGTGTTGGCCTTAAACCAGTCCCAACCATGCAGATAGAGCAGCGTGAGTCCAAATGTCCAAGTCAACATCATCCCTGGATTACAGATGATGCGATAGACTCGATCGGACATAATCTTATACTGGGCTAAGAGTATAGATTGCTCAGGTTGCGGCTTATCATACGCTTCACGCTTGTAGACTAATACCCTCACGAGATAAAAAAGCCCTCCGAACCATGCCGTGAAGCCAACGATGTGCAATGCCTTAAATAGTAGCAATAAGCTCATGAGCCGAGATATTTTTTCATAAAATTAAGTTCTCAAGAATGACCAAACTCTCAGAAGCAGATAAAAATCGACTTAAGACCTGATCTAAACTATGTGAGTCTTTACTATATTGACCTTCGAATAGACCGAATCGTATGAAAAACAAACTATCCTGGGTGGTCCTTATCATATGGGGGTGCCTCATATCCTGCCAGCCCGCTAAGAAGGCAGGGTCTTCGGATTCGGATATCCACTCGGCAAAAAAGATTTTACAGGACAATGTGCTCAGTACGACTGAGCGTGATGCAGGTTGGACCTTGCTCTTCGATGGGGCATCCATCTCAGATCACTGGCACAAGTACAATACGGATAGTCTCAATAGGAACTGGGTGATCGATGATAATACGATACATTTTAATCCTGATCACGGCGATGGCGGAGATCTCACCAGCAACCGTTCTTATGAAAACTTCGAGTTGAAGTTGGACTGGCGCATACAAGACTGTGGCAATAGTGGGATCATGTATAACGTCCAAGAGGGAGCGGATTATGATCATCCATGGCTGACAGGCCCTGAGATGCAGATCTTAGATGCTACATGTCATCCTGATGGCAAGATTGATAAGCATCGTGCAGGAGACTTATATGATCTGATTGAGTGCAGCACCGTAACTGTCAAGCCTGCTGGCGAATGGAATAGCATCAAGATCATCTCCAATGAGGGGGATTATGAGTTTTGGCAAAATGATGTAAAAGTGGTCAGCTTCACAATGCACACGGCCGAATGGGACGCTATGGTCGCAGGTAGCAAGTTTGTAGAGATGCCAGACTTTGGGAAGTTTACCAGCGGCAAGATCGTACTGCAAGATCACACCGACCGAGTGTGGTTCAAAAACATAAAAATCAAGAATTTATAAATCACAATAAGCTATTACTATGGAAGGAATAAATAAGTCGAGGCTATTTGTAGCGAGCTGCTTTGCACTACTGACTACCTCATTGGCATTTGGGCTAAGGGCAGGTATTATGAATGACTTAGCGATTGATCTGCAGATCTCCGATACCCAACTTGGGTGGATAAACTTTATGGGAATATTTGGATTCCCGATTGCCACGTTGATTGGGGGCCCCTTATATAATACCCTTGGACCTAAAAAGCTAGGTTATATTGCCTTTGCCGCACATATCATGGGTATCACGTTCTCTATACTGTCAGGCAGTTTCCTGACGCTCTTCTTAAGTACGTTTTTTATCAGTTTTGGTAATGGTATTGTAGAGGCGGCTTATAATCCGATGATAGCTGATATGTATGATACCCAGAAGGCTAAGATGCTGAACCGTTTTCACGTGTGGTTTCCAGCAGGGATCGCTATCGGATCATTGATAGCCCTGCTATTCACTAATTTGGGATTAGGGTGGCAGGCTAAGCTGGCGGTTATGTATTTACCAGCAGTCATCTACTTATTCATGTTTATGGGACAGAAGTTTCCAGAGACAGGACGTTCATTGGAGACTAATACAAGTGACAACTTTAAGGCGATATTGACGACGCCGATATTTTGGCTGATGATGTTGATCATGGCATTGACGGCTACGACTGAGTTAGGGACACAATCATGGGTAGAACGTATCCTTGCCAATGCTGGCGCACAACCTTTAGTCATACTTGCATTAGTTACGGGATTGATGGCCGCAGGGAGATTTTTTGCAGGACCTGTAATTAAGCAATTTAATATTGCTGGGGTACTACTTGCTTCTGCGGTGATTTCGGCCATTGGTATCTTCCTGATGAGCAGTGCCACCGGAGGAATGGTCTATGTATCAGCCATATTATTCGCTATAGGAGTCTGCTACTTCTGGCCTAACATGATTTCATTCGTTGCGGTATATCTACCTGAGACGGGAGCTCTGGGCATGTCCGTCGTAGGAGGTATGGGGATGTTAGGACTATCTATCTTCCAGCCGATCATAGGTCGCTGGATGGATGGTAATAGAGAGGCGAAGGCATTAGAGGGTTTTACGGGAGATGAGTTAGAGTTGATGGCAGGCCAAGCCACCCTTCAGAATATAGCTATGATCCCGGCGATATTGATTATTGGTTTTTTAATCTTGTATTTCTGGCAAAAAAATAAGACTGGAGATGTGACGATGGCACATTAGAGCGGTCTATAAGAGTGATGATTTCACAAATGCCATTCAGCGCTTATGTTGGGTGGCATTTTTATTTTTAGGGTAATAGGTAATTGAAGGTGAAACATTGGTTAGCTCAGTGAAATATAGAGTTACATGAGTATTTTAACACATATATTTAATTTTTATATATAAAAAATCATTTATCCATCGTGAATATTCATTATTCTAATTAATTTGCTCATTCAATCACAAACTGTTATGAAAAACATATTACCCGGAGTGTTAAGTATCGTACTATCGTTAACTGCTCTAACTTCAATTCAAGGTCAGATAATGATAACTGATGATTTCGAATCTTATGCGATTCCAGCTGGACCAACTGGGGATGCAGGTACTCCTTGGCTCGTAGGAGGCGAGGTATTTGATCCTTTCGGTGGATTTCTGTTCAACTTCTTTGCTTTCCCTGCACCGCATGCGACTGGTGCTTTCTCTAATATAGGGACCGATGGAACCAATCAATTCATGGAAATTTT
>CAYPWL010000027.1:0-4213 GCA_964414425.1 uncultured Saprospiraceae bacterium | reverse complement strand
AGAAATATAAACGCAGACTTCAGTAGTCCTGAATTGATTTCTTACAATGCGTTTGTTCGTGTGTTTACACCAGATTTCTCAATGTTATTAGTTGATCAACAAATACCAGTTGGAACGTCAGCAGCGTTCGCAACTCAATCTATTGATGTGCTAATTGATCCAGCATGGGACGGATTTGTTCTTCAATATGGTTTTATCAGTAGTTCTACAGGAGGTGTACCCACTGCTATAGCTCTCGACAATGTTAGTGCAATATCAGCGCCTATTCCTGAGCCAGAAGTGTCGCCTATTCCAACTCTTGGAGAGTGGGGATTAATTCTGATGTCATTTCTTATGTTGACAGTTGGATTAGTATATATCCGACAGACTTCTTTGATCGCAATCAAGCAGAAGTAAGACAGACTTAACAATATAAATTGAAAAGGGTGATATCATTGATATCATCCTTTTTTTATGCCCTGAATGTTCTGAGTTGCTGAGAGGTGAGGGGAACTTGAGCAGAATGACTGTTGATTGAGGCGAAGGGTTCCTGTACCCTTGCCGAGTTTTTGAAGAGTCGCTGAGAGGTGAGGACACCTTCAGCAGTATGTTTGCTGATTTGAGGCGAAGGATTCCCGTACCCTTGTCGATTCAATCTCTATCGATCCGTCTGAGTCGTATAGGTGCTCTCAAAGATCTTATCGGCATTACCCGTAGCAAATCCATCTCGGCGATGCATATGCTTGATCAGTGGGCTATCTAAGTCTTGAAATTGTGGCAATACTCCTCGCTCAGCGAACTCTACATAGCTTCCTGCGATCTCTTGCTCCTTACCATCACTAAACTGCGCTAATACTTTACCAGCCACAGAGCTCGTCTGTCTCAGCAATCCGTCAGGGCTGGTCTTAATCTCGCCACCGCTATCATTAAGTTTAACGCCGATCTCTCTGAGGAATCCATTAAAGGTCTCCAGTTTATTATAGCCATCGGGTAAATCATGTACGCTGATCGTATAGTGATTGAGGTAGTATCGATTGTAGATCACCCAAGCGGCATACTCACTCTCCTGGAGGAGGGCTGAGTAGTCTTGGTGGCTGACGAGATCCCATAACGGCTTGTGGAAGAAATCGCCCACAGCTACAGGATCATCTAAATCCAGATCATCTACTGGGTCGTGATCGATGTCAGCAATATACTTTTGGATGATGTCCTGTGCTTGAATGGATAAATCCTGAACCCTGAGCTCACTGATGAAGGCTCTGGGATAATGAGGCTCAGGGGGAGCGTACCAGTATGCATCAAGTCTCTTCTTCTCAAAGAAGTAGTGATCACGCTTCTCATAACCGTAATGCAGAAATATCTTTTCAAAAGATTGTAGCCCAAGATGAGGGACACCGAGCGTCCTAAAGGCGACATGGTCATTAATGATCTCGCTTTGATCGGTTACCATACCTCTATCGACCATAGCAGCCGTGATCTTCTTGACGTCGGGCACTCGCTCGGCATAGGGCATGAACAGTGCACCAAATATCTTATCCAAGGGCTTATTACTTGTGAGCTTCATAGCTTATTTGTTTTTGATGAGTTGACCATGCTTCATGACTAAGTCAACGTCAGACAACAGTGAGATCCATCTTAGCACATCGCCTTTTACGGCGATAATGTCTGCATACTTACCTTCAGATATAGTGCCATATCGATCATCAACGCCGAGGGATTTCGCTGGCCAGTAGGTCGCTGCTTTGATCGCATACATAGCATCAATATCAAACTCGTTGACCCATACATCGAGTTCGTGCCAGGTAGATTGACAATGAAACTTCATCGGGATACCGCTGTCCGTACCGATCATAAGTACGACACCAGCGTCTATAAGTTGCTTGACCTTACGTTCGAGTGTGGGCTTACGGCTGGGCGTGAGTTGAAAGTAGGGTAGGCGTCCAGGATACTGAATGGAGGCTTCTATATCTGCGATGATGTCCTCGGGTAAGTCCAAGTGCCAGCAGTCATTGTCAAGCGCTTCGGGGTTATCTCTGGTGTACTCGTAGTTATAGAGTCCTTCTACTGTAGGTGTCCAGTATAGTGGTCCGAGATTCATCTGTGCCGTACGCTCCTTAATGGCTGTCATAACATCTTCAGGATACTCGGGTGCTGAGGCCAGACCGGTATGCTCGAAGCAGTCTATACCAGCTGCCAGTCCACGGCGGATTTCCTCAGGTCGATGGCTATGAGCAACAACTTTTAACCCTTGTTTGTGTGCTTCGTCTACTACCGCTTGAACTTCATCCATGGTCATCTGGTCCTGATCTATGAGCTTGATGCAGTCAACTCCTGACTCTGCCAGCTTACGTACTTTGTTGCGGGCATCTTGTGGACTGCTGACGCCCCATCTAAATGCTTCAGTGCCGGGATAGGGCTGATGCTGGATGAATGGCCCTGACATATACATCGTTGGGCCTGGTATCTCACCCATATTGATCCGATCCCTCACTCGCAGACTTGCCTCCAGCGGGGCACCGAGATCTCTTGCGCTTGTGATACCCGCTTGTAAGAGTTGATGGGCAGAGGCTGGCATGATGATATCGGCTAAGTCATTGAGATAGGTGCTATCCCAATAAGCATAATTGCTATGACCATTGATCATCAGATGAACATGCATGTCCCATAAGCCAGGCAGGACTGACATACCTTCGGTAGAAATAACTTCTGTATCATCTGGTACTGACAAGTTGCCCTGATGCCCGACGGCGACTATCTGATCATCTTCGATGATGATGACACTATTTTGGATCGGTGTACCACCAAATCCATCTATCAATGTGCCACCGACGAGTGCCTTCTTCTGCGCAATACCGTCTACCGAGATAACAAGTAGGAGTAGTATTGAGATCAACGAGCTAAGTGTATTATTGGTCATAGATGTTGCATTTTGTACGTATAAGATAACTATAACTATAACTATAACTACAAACTACATAAAGGAATAATAGCTATGAAGCCTCAGCGAGCTTTGTCACCGAGTGTGAGATCACTACTATGGTTACTTGCTCCTTTATCTGATCAAGGTGAGATCACCTTGTTCTGAAGCCGTAGTGCCATTGATTGTGATTACCCTAAGCGCATAGATGTATACGCCTGATGGGACTTCTTGACCATTAAATGTACCGTCCCATCCTAAGCCCATCTGACTTGGATCGACATTGTTGAGGCTAAAGATTAATCCTCCATACCTGTCGTAGATATTCAGAAGCTCAACATTGACTACACTCGGGTTAAATGTGACGGTATAACGATCATTGATCCCATCACCATTAGGACTAAAAGCGTTAGGGACGTAGTAGAGGTCTCCCTGTATGATCTGAGGTACGCCAGCGCAGGGTTCGCAGATTTCGCCAGTACACTGAACGATAAGCTCGATATCATTGATCGTATTAGAATTACCATCATCACAAGTCTGCTGGACGATAGCACCAGTATCACAATCTAACCTAACTCCTATACAGTTGCAGCTCGGGTCAAATGTATCATCGATGGTACAGTTGTCACCATCATCGCATCTGTCACCGACTATACAGTTTTCGCATCCATCTGGTATGCCATTATTATCTACATCAATATTGTCATCTGATCCGGCACAGACATCATCTACATCACATACTCCATCGCCATCTGTATCAGAGAACATGCCCAAACAATTGCAGTCCATGTCAAAGGTGTCATCGACTGTGCAAGGATCACCATCGTCGCATGATGTACCTACAAGATCATTGTCACAGTTATCACAATCATCTGGTATGCCATCGCTATCTATGTCAAGCATATCGTCGAAACCTGGGCACTGATCATCAGCATCACAGACGCCATCGCCGTCAGTATCTACGAGTGTACCAGAGCAATTACAATCTTGGTCATATACATCTCCTGTTGTACATGGATCGCCATCATCACAGGTATCGCCTGGGGCAAAGTCGATGCTGTCATCCAGTGGATTGCAATCCACCATATCCAGCACACCATCATTGTCATCATCATCATCACATATATCGCCCATACCGTCGCTATCAAAGTCATCTTGATCAGGATTGGCCATAGTAGGACAATTGTCGATGGCATCTGGCACGCCATCACCATCTTGATCACTATCAGCTCCAACACAAATACAGTTGGTATCGATGACATCATTCATGGTGGTAGGATCACCGTCATTACAGGTGTCCCCTGGAGCGAAGTCGAC
>CAYPWL010000026.1:13591-54241 GCA_964414425.1 uncultured Saprospiraceae bacterium | reverse complement strand
ACGATATTGATAAATCCCAGTTGCTCTAACTTGTCGATTAAGATGTCAATATATCTTTCTTCATCTTTGGCAGGTACCACCACGTAGACATCATTATATATTGCATTATCTACCAATTAGAATGATTTATAAAATTTTGTAAACGGCATAAGATCCTGGAGCTACAACATTCTCCCCAAATACATTAGCAATTTTCTGAGGATTACCATTAGCGTCTAGGAATTCAACTATTCGGTCGGTTGCAATAAGACTAACATCGGGATTATTGTATAACATGTTTAGTAGTAATCGATACTTCTGTGTTAAGCTTTTTTCTGGGGTTCTATCTAAAGTCGGTGTATTAAGATCAACAACGATATAACCAAATTCTGAAGCTTTTAGTGCATTGATCAAAATATCCTTTTCCTCATAGACATTAACCAGATTAGTGTAGGCCACTAAGAGATTATCGTGAAAAATCCGATTAACATTATTCTTTATATTGAATGCAAAACTAGTCCCGATCATATAGATATAATTATCATCGCTGTTAATTATATCCAGTGCTTTTGAGATATAAGGGGATGCAAAATCTAATGTTTGTCGCTCGCCATAAACCCCAACACTATATGGGAAAATACTTGCGTTCAGTAGACTCTTACCAGAGTGTTCTCCTTCGTCATATCGATAATCTAAATAAGATATTCTGGAGACTCCTGAAAGTAGTATCCATAGTACACAGAGCCCTAAGCCTATTATTCGCACTATTTTTATTTGATCAGTGCGTAAGTTGAAATAGTTGAAAATCAGTACAAGCCCAAGAGGTATAAGCAAGAAACCATACCACAATATACCTCCAGATAGAATCAACCAAAGGAAGGCGTAAGCCGTAAAAATGATCCATAAAGAACGATGGAGCGAGTAACGCTTTACAAATAGAAACGGGAGAATAAAAATGGTAAACAGTAGAAAATAAACCAAGGAGTTATTGACCTCTACAAAGCTATTCAACCCGTGTATGACTGGACTAATGATAAAATCAGCAGACTTATAAAGAACCCCCAAAAAATTATCTAAGGGGTTTAATTTATCTATGGGCACAGCATTAAAGTTAGTTGTATCTAATATTCCAGCCCGGGTATAAATTCTTGAATACAGAAAACACGAAGCCAAATAGACCATGAATAATACGGCGAGACCGTAAAAAAGCTTTTTGCGCTTATATGTTAGTCCTAAAATAACAATAGGGAATAAGGCTAATAGAAGATAGCCAATATCCACAAATCTCCCTGATTGATTAATATTTTGACTTACATCATAGGGTAAGGTTACATACCTGAATAATAAGTCTTCATAGCCAAAATACCGTTGTATTTCTTCTCTACTGCCGTCCTGTCTGCTGAGTTCGTCAATATTCTCGATAACCTCTTGACCTAAGAGCTGGAAAGACGCTGAAAATATGATCAATAGAGCGATCACACATTTGATTAATGACTTATTCATCGGCGTTTACTTTTTTTCAGAATAGAAAATACATCAACATCAGCTGTTGGTGCTTTACCGATTAGTATTTCGATGATAGAGCCATTTGGGCTATCCATATAATTTTTCACAATCCAAGGACTGAAGCAAAGTATGCTTACTAAACCTGTAATAGATACAATTTTAAGCAAAGCAAGACTCTGCGTTGCGATATTTTTATAGAGAGAATAGCATATGGCGATCATACCTATTGCTACAAATAAATAAGCGGCATGATTAGGGTTGTCAAAGTAGGTCCGGACTCCGCTTATACTATCTAATCGCAATAGTACCGGAACGCTTATACCTAAGCAGGCAACCCCAAATAGTCCCCAGCGATCTTTATGCCATAAATAGTAGACCAGCACTACTCCAAATGTTAGGAAGACACTTAATACTTTGATAGAAAGCGAAAAACCCATAAGAAGTGATATCAACAGAAGATTATTCCAGTCTGAACGATTGGTTAGAAGGGTATTTCCTGATTTCGGTATTAACCAATTGTACAGGAGACATAAAATGGTAAGCTGTATAAAGAGTAGAGTTAAATCTACCTTGAACTCTATAATCCAATGATTCATGATAGCCGGTGTCAACAAAAAGATTACAATGACCATGATGGCATAGTCTGGACGCATCTTGAGATACTTAGAGGATAATTCATAGATAGCAAAGCATGAGAGATAGATTCCGATGGTACTAAGAAACAATGTGATCTCCGGACTGAGAAAAGCGATATAACCCACCGAAGCAATGAGGTTCCATGCATAAGGCTGAAATCCAGGAATCAGAGCCTCATTTTGAGCTAATAGTTGTGAGATGTTGACGTAATAATTACGTGCGTCAAATCCCAAGGGAAAAGGCGCTTGGGTATAAAAGAAGTTCACGGTAGACAAAAGCAAGCAGCCATATAGCATCAATGGGCCCCAGAAAGACCATTCTTTTGGAATATGGAATGGCGTCCAAAACCAGCTCTTTAAGGCTCTTATATTGCCTTTAAAATTCATGAGTATAGGCAAGATGAGTAGAGTTAGTACAACCGGATTATTCAATAGTTTTAATGCGCCGACCAAAAAGAGAATCAAACTTATAACGAATAAGCCAAGGCCCATTGAGCTAAGTACATAAGTTATTCTCGGCATAGTATGCTTAAACAATTGCTTGATCAACAAATCACCCAAGCTAAATGCTGAAAGAAATACAGTTAATCCGCCAAGCAGCGTATAAGATGATCTCGTGATCAGATGAAAGTAGTGCGAGATATTTAAATCTAATCTCATATGCTGATTAAACGAAAATGCCGTGAAGCATAAAATGAGTAGAAAGATGATATAGAGGGCTATACCATTAATCTTAGGAGGCCCCAAATTCTTAAAAAAACCTACCCCCTTACTATAAAATGCAAGTGAGATTCCCACTATTACATTGACAATCAGCCAAGTATGATATTTGAAATTAATAATAGATAACCAATAAATGGGGTGCTTATCTATGTAGTCCAAAAAGATTATACCCATCCATAATATGGAGAAGATAAGCAATACACCTCTCCTGATTTTTACCTCATTGATCATTTAATGGCTGTATTTTTTACAATGATTGTATTTTTACTCGTCTTACAGATGGTGGTTAGGTGAGATTGTTGATTCAATATCGTTGCGACACCTCAAGATATTTTATAAATCTTAGATATCACATTTATTATGACGTTAAAACATGGGTGCCTATTGTTGGCCGTAACTCTATTGATCATTTGCTCATGCGACAATAGCGCTAGTAAGTATGAACCACTGGATTTGATGTCATATGGTATGCCTATTAAGATTAAGGCACCACTTAATATATCTGTAAAAAATGATGACTTGGGTATCATGAAAGATTTAACCATAGTTGATACGCTTAATGGTGGATATAACATTCAGATCTATTCATCTCGAACTGATATTTTGGATCGAACCAAGTTGATAGATCAGTTGAAGAAAGAGATTGAAGAATCAGCGTACTTCTCCAAAATGATCGAAGAGACAGAGGATGGGTTTATATATGAGAAGAAAGTTACTGATGATTACATTAACTATGATTTCAGAGTTATCAGATTACAGAGCGATGTCAAATACACCTTGCAAGCTGGATTTGGCGAGCAGTATGAGCTGTCAGATATAAAAGATATGTTTAACGCAGTTAAATAGTTTTAGCAGCTTAGTTCGTATGAGAAATCGGCGTAGTACAAATACAAGAAAAATTTGGACTTGGGTAAGTTTCGTGGTATTCGCTATTATCAGTGCGATTATGCTTACAGCATTGCTCAAAAAGCAAAGTCCGGGACAGGTCATCAGTGGTTTCTTTAGCCGTACTTCTACTGGAGAATTAGACGGTGATATCAAGTTGATGTCTAAGGCAGAGCTGCAGCGATTAGTCACGCTGCTCAAGTCGGAGCGGGATAGCCTCACCGGGGTTGTAAATGACTACAAGGAGCGCTTCGGACATACTACAGCAACTGTTGCGGTAGACAATACAACTCTTAATATGAGATCTGAGCCCAATCTAAAAAGTCAAGTCATCTTAAAAATCCCAACACGCTCAAGTGTCACTGTGCTTGAGTATGACCTGCAAGAAACCTATATCGACGGATCCAAGGGCCGATGGTGCCGGATAAATTATGCAGGCACTATTGGCTGGGTATGGGGCAACTATTTAGAGATTGATCCCAATTAGATTAAGAAAATTCTTGAGCAGCTATTGGTGCTCTCAATAAATCTTGTGGAATACCAAAAGCGTCAACGAGCTCCCCTACAAATGGGCGAGTTTGTTGCAATAATTTATTCTTCACTCTCCGTAGTGCTTTAGACTGATTGCTACTGATATACTCTGCTTCGAGATACCAGCCATTCAGATCCAGTATGACATTTACCCCATAGACCTGTATGATCTGCTTGAGCATCTTTTGGGTCTTCTCATTTTTACATTTGCCCATGGCGGTCACCATAGAGTTTAAGCAGACCATATCGATATAGGCATCTGCCAGTTCAGTCATATGAATCTGTGTCTTGAGGAATGCTTGATATGGTTCTATTTTCCTGCCGAGGTATTTACGCATTCGCTCGCTCAGGTTGATCAGTATCTTATCATATCGATAGGCAAATGCATCCGATATGAAGTCTATAGACATTAAATGCTTCTGATCGACATTGTTCTTGTCGATCACATTGATTTCCTTGATTTTATGTTTGGCTTTACGCAATAGAAATGATATCACTGCTCTGAAGCCCTCATCATGGAAGTTTTGCTTGAACTCAGTCAATAAACCTTTAGCGACTAACTGCATGAGCACGGTGTTATCCCCTTCAAAAGTTGTAAAGATGTCGCTATCAGCTTTAATCTGACCAATCTGGTTTTCAGACAGATATCCTTTGCCCCCACAGGCTTCTCTACACATCTGAATTGTCTCAGTGGCATGCCATGAAGCTTTAGATTTGAGTCCAGCTGCCAGTGTTTCGATCTTCCGAGTGTCAACATCGTCTGAGACCGTGTACATTTCGGTCAAGTCTCTAAGTGCAAAATGATAAGCATATGTCTTAGCTATAGCCGGTATTAGACGATCCTGATGAGTAGGATAATCCATGATTATGGTCTCCTTCTGACCAGGTTTTCCTGCAAACTGTCTACGGTGTAGGGCATATTTTGTAGCAATTGTAAGTGATTTTTTAGCACAGTTGTTCGCTGCAGCGCCCACGCTTATTCTACCCGTCACCAAGGCTCCCAGCATAGTGAAAAAACGTTTTCCATCATTTTTTATAGGACTGGAGTACTGCCCATCATCATCGATCGAGCCGTATTTATTCAACAAGTTTTCAACTGGGACTCGCACATTATCAAACCATATTCTACCATTATCTACACCATTGAGTCCTATCTTGTAACCGCAATCTTCTACCTTGATACCATTGAGTAGTTGGCCTTTTTCACGTAGCGGTACAAGTACACAATGAACGCCATGATTGACCCCGTCCACTATTAATTGTGCGAATACAGCAGCCATCTCAGAGTGCAGGGCATTTCCTATATATTCTTTGCCAGCGTCAAAGCTTGGTGAGTTGACTACGATTTCCTTAGTAGCGTGATCATACGTGGCAGTGGTTATTAGTTCGCGCACATTAGAGCCATGTCCAGTTTCGGTCATAGCGAAGCATCCCAAGAGTTCTGCTCTGTGCATCGCTTCGACATATTTCTTATGATGCAATTCTGTGCCAAGTGAATAAACAGCTCCACCGAAGAGTCCAAACTGCACGCCGAACTTCACCATGAGACTTAAGTCTCCGTATGCCAACATTTCAAAGACTACTATGTGATCTCCTCTACGCTCACCTCCTCCATATCTCTTGGGAAATGAATAGGCACTTACTCCTTGTTGTCCCAGGGCTTTAACTTGCTTGAGCACCTTAAGTCGATATACATCTTTGTCGGGCTCGGCATCCTGATTAAAGAGAGGATCACTTAACAAGATTCTCATCCTATTTCTTAGGTCTGCATAGGGAGCATCAAGCACCTCAGATAAACCAGTTACAATAGACTGGATAGTGCTATCGTGTAGATCATTATCTTCTGAGATCTGCTCGATAAGTATGTGCTCGCTACAGGGATTATCTATACCTAGCTCTTTACTCACTTGAGTTAAGGCAGCTTTAGTTTTTTCTGCTTGTCCAGAATCATTTTTGAGCATGCCGCTGCTTGTCGCAATCGCCATTCCTAAACTCACTAAATCACATTTTTGACCATGTTCTATTTGGTTCGCTTGAGCACGGATGGCCTGGAGCCAACTCTTAAATACCTGCTCTGAAGGAGGCATTTTAGGATCTGTATGAGCTATGAGGTATTCTTTATCCTCATCACTTAGGAACTCTATGCTATCGATAGTCTTATGTATAAGTTTTATTTCAGAAGGACTCAGTACACTATCTGACCAACCTACATAAAATAGAGGTAACATACTTAGGACCCCTGGAGAGAAATGACTTGATTTTACGGCAGAACTCATATCTTGCTTTTTCTTAGTAGTACAACTGTAAATAGAGAAAATAGATTTTCATGCAAGGAGGTTTAACAGGAAAAGTGGCAATAATTACTGGAGGAACAAGAGGAATTGGGAAGGGTATCGTCGAGAGATTTAAGAAGGAAGGTGCCCAAGTTGTCTTTTCGTATCGCTCGTCAGAAGAGAAAGCGAATCAGATTATTAAGGACTTAGGAGGTAAGGATATCATTGCTGTAAGATCTGATGCCAGTAAGATGGAGGATGCTCAGGAGCTCATTAAAGCCGCGACAGATGCTTTTGGTAGGATTGATATATTGATAAATAATGCGGGTATAACCAAGGATAATCTGATGCTAAGGATGACCGAGGAGCAGTGGGATGATGTGATAAACGTAAATCTCAAATCCGTCTTTAATCTGACTAAGTCAGCCCTGCGCACGATGCTTAAGCAGAGATCTGGGTCAATAATAAACATGAGCTCAGTTGTAGGAGTATTTGGCAATGCAGGCCAAGCAAACTATGCAGCTTCAAAAGCGGGTGTAATTGGATTTACCAAGTCCATCGCCAAAGAAGTGGGTTCAAGAGGTATCCGTTGTAATGCGATTACACCAGGATTTATAGAGACGGAGATGACAGCCGAGCTGTCAGACGAGGTGAAAAATAATTATAGCTCCAATATTCCTTTAGGATCATTTGGCTCTGTAGATGATGTGGCAGAGGCTTGTTTATTCCTTGGAGGTGATGGTTCGACTTACATTACTGGTCAGGTTCTCAGTATCTGTGGAGGACTCAACGTCTAAGATTTCATTTAGAGGAAAAAAGTAAAAAGGGCAGTAAATCAGTTATGATTTGCTGCCCCTTCTAATTACATCTTGCTCACTGACGCACCACCACGCTTGGCTATATCGGTATCCGCAGGGGTGCCTCCATATCTCACTTGCGCTCCACCACTCGCCTCTACTACTATTGACTTTTGGGCTGTAACTTTTACTATTGCTCCTCCTCCAGCATCTATTGTTGCATCTTGAGTGATGAGCTCTATACCTGTTACTATTGCTCCTCCGCTGGCATCAACTTCTATCATGTTGGATGTGCCGTTCAGAGTGACTATTGCTCCACCCGACACATCAATCTTCGTGGCTTCTGAGTCGATGCTTAGATTTATTGTTGTTCCTGCTGTTCCATCGATTGTAAGTTGTTCAGCTGATAGACTGTGATCTGTACTTATCCTGGCACCACCAGAGCCCTCCACGCTATTTATTTTCTTAGTATGATAAATTTTCACCTTAATCTTGCGATTACTGCTCCAATTCAGACGCCACCACTCTGTATTGACGCTAACTGTGAGTACTCCGTCATTAACCGTGGTTTTGATTTTTTTTAGATCCACATTTGATGCTTCGATGTCTATTTTATTTTCGTCAGATTCTATGAGGACCGCTTCTGTCCCATGAGATATGTCGACACCAGTAAATGTATCAAGCGATCGTGTGACTCTATCACCAGCAGTCGTTGTTGGGAGGGTAAAGAATATGGATAAGGCTACAAGAAAGAAGGTTTGCATGCTGTTTTATTTTAGAGACGGATTGATATTAGCTTAAGTTGCATGGGTGCAAATATTCTTTTTTTTGGCAAAAGCTTACACTGTAAGGTGTTCTGACAACTTAGTTACATAGGTGTCAATATGGCTTGTAAGATCTTTCTTTCTGTATTGCATAACCCATCTTGGATGAGGGAGGGGTTCAATTCGATCAAAGAACTGATGATCATCATTTAACTCCTTCAGTATTTTGAAATTTTCGCCCTGACCTATCGAGAAAGCAATATCTGTTCTTACTCCAAATTCAATTTGCTTGTTTATTGCATCTACGATAATGGGCTTTAGGGCCTGATATAGCTTGGGATCATCATAATAATTACAATTCTTATTATCTCTCATGAAACCAAGTGGGCATACAGATCCGATAAAGTAGTGTTGAAAAAACGACTCAGCTCCTCCCATGGCATTGATCATGGACATGATAAATTGAGAAGATAGCTCGGCCTTTTTTGTATAACTATTCTTGACTCCAGTAAGCTTTTCTATTGTACTGGGATCAGTAAAAGGTACACCTGTAATTCCTGATCCAAACCGCCCTGGGTTGATCCCAAGCAGTATGATACGCTTGTGGTTGTCATCGCAATACCGTTTATAAAAGGTCGTGAAGATCGTCTTGCACTCGTCATCACTATATGGATACAATATGTCAATGCCTTTTGGGAGCTTCCAGTCGGGGGTAAGGCTTAAGGTATAATCAATGACTCGATCTGCGAATGTCATATCACAAGCTAAGACTATTAATCATATTATAATTCAATTGTACAGCAGTATCAACAACTCATAATTTTAGCATATTTGTAGTAATTATGGGTCATTAGCTCAGTTGGTTTAGAGCGCTGCCTTGACAGGGCAGAGGTCACTGGTTCGAGTCCAGTATGACCCACTTGATTTAAAAATTCTGTGTGGTGATCACAGGGATCATTGATATGGGTGAATTCTGCCGCGAACCCGCCCATTGCTTGGCACCGGTTCGTCAATGATGATTGACCCACTGGTTCGAGTCCAGTATAACCCACTTCATAAAGCATACTATGAAACCTTTTAATTATATCTCCCTGCTTATACTATTTGTGATTTCTGCATTCTTGCTGTCGTCTTGCGGTGGCGATGATGAGTGTCAACCAGAAGCATGGGAAGGAACATGGAGCACTGAAACTTCTTGTGCGGGGACAACTTTAGATCTTGTTTTAGGAATCACGGCTGTCGATGAGAATACCATACGTATAGAGTCAAATGGCGAAGAAGACGAGATTGACGTTGATGGTTGCGCTGCTAATGTGGTTCAGGTGTTAGATTTTCTTGGAACTGAGATCAGTTTATCTCTTGATATGGTATTGAATGGCGATATCATAGATCTTGATATAGAGGTGACCGCATTAGGCACGACACAAACTTGTATCGCTGCACTGACTCGTAGCTAAGCTGATATATGGGTCTTTCTTAAAAGGCCCAAGCAACGAACGGATTTATTTTGAGCAGCATATTCTCAATAATCGTATATTTGCAGCCAATTTCAAGAATTTAGATTTCTTGAGCGAATTTTTTAGAAAACTATCACAGACATTAAAATTTTATACTTTGATCATTATCAACGTAAAAGAAGAAGAAACAATCGACAGAGCTCTCAAGAGATATAAGAGAAAGCACAGAAATGTCGGTATCATCAAACAAATCAGAAATCGTAAGCATTACACTAAGAAGTCTGTAGCTCGCAGAAACGAAATTATCAATGCTAGATACCGTCAGGAGAAGTTCGCTGACGCCTAATTACTCACTCTAAAAATTTTACCTCATGGCAAGAAGAAGTACGAAACGCTTCGAATACGGCGAAGGAGTGTACTACTTTGAAATCAAGAAAGGTTTCAATAACAACATTTGTATTAAAAGAGTAACGTTGAGAAAAGCTCTTGAAGCTTATAACATGTACTTGCGTACACAGCGAGACAATTGCAAATGGCTTGGCAAATGGAATGGTAAAAAATTTATCGAAGACGATGTAACTGCTCTATTTGAGCAGGAGAAGATCGCAGCATACAGCGCATAGTTATGGGTTTTTTAGATACAATTAAAGGAATGTTTGGTGGCGCAAAAAATGGGTCAACATCATCTCCTTCCGGTAAAATGACTGGGAAAATCATACACTTCAATTACCGTAAAGGATATGGCTTCGTTGAGGCAGATGGTGTAGAGAGCAAAATATTTCTCCACGTCTCAGAACTTACTGGCAAAGCAAGAAAGGGTAAAGGCGTAGAGTTCAAAATTGAAAAAACAGAAAAAGGGGTCAAAGCCAAAGAGGCTATCATGCTCGACTGAGCCCTTACTCCAGATTTAATTCTATTTAGGCATTATGATGATCAGACTCAGTTTGATTTATAACGGCCTTATCTCCCGTCGACGCTGGGATATGGACTATAACAGAGGTCCCTTTCTTAGGTACAGAGTCAAAGCTTATCTCGCCTCGCAAGAGATTTACACGTGACTGTAGATTTCCTAATCCTAGGCCCTTAATTACCTCGCTCTCGATAAATCCTATACCATTGTCCTCCACCATGAGCATGATGTGATCATCGGTTTTGTTGATCTGCACATAAATCTCAGTCGCCTGAGCATGCTTAAGAGCATTATTAAGCAATTCCTGTATAATGCGATAGACATGTAGCTTAGCGTTGTCCTCGAGCATCCCATCAATCTCATTAGTATGAAGGCTAATCTCAAGGGAGCCTCGAGTATTGTATCTATTAATTAGGTCTCCCAGCGCTGCACTTAAGCCTAATTTTTCGAGAGCATTTGGTTTAAGATTACGAGATATGTCTCGTACATCTTTGCACGCTACATCAATGAGTTTCATGATTTTGTGATATTCAGGGCTTTTACTCAGTTCATTATTATCTACTTGGAGGCTGTCATATTGTAATTTCAGTGTTGAGAGCATCCCGCCAAGACTGTCGTGCAAGTCGATAGCTATACGAGTACGCTCAGCCTCTTGACCTTTAACCATGGCCTGTAGATTTTTTATTTTGAGTGAATTTTCGAGCTCGTTGATTCTTTGTTCGTTAATTTCCTTTTGTTGTTGCGTGATGAGATTCTTAGCGGCCAGTTTTTGTTTCTGTAGACGATATAGGTATACCGCTATACCTGTAAGTAGCAGTAACATCGATCCCAGAACAAAAAACAACCTCGTCCGCTTAAATAATCTTGTCTCGCTGGACTCATAATCCTGTTCCAGTTCGCGTATCTCTCGATCTCTCTCAAGAGTCTGATATTTAACCGCTAATTGATTGGATAGGGCATATTTTTCTTGATTGTATTGATTTTGCCTCAGGTTATTAGCTCGTTCAGCGGACAGATAAGCCTGCTCATAGTTCGCCTGCTGGCTATATAGTGAGGCAAGGAGATCATAAATATCTATAGCCATTAGGTCGTCACTATCCATGAGGGATTCAGATAGCTGAGCGTAAGTGAGCGCCTTACTGTCTTGACCATCTTTGTAGAGATAGCTTGCCATAGTGTGATATACCTGTGGAGATACTCTTTTGGCATTATATTTTTCTTCAAGCTTTATGGTATATAGGCCTTGTTCTACGACATTCTCCACTTTCCCGAGCTTGCCAAATAATTCAATGATGAGTAGTCTTATGTCTAATTCTTGATGGCGATCTTGGATGTTGATACTGGTGGCAAGAGCTTGTTCTGCATAGGGTATCGCCTTTTCGTAGTCTTGTTTTTTCTGATAGACTTGTCCCAGTTGCTTGGTAGCAATAAGTTGACGCAGGCTATTATTCTTATCATTAAAATATCTAAAGGCCTCTGATGATAGTTTGAAGGCGTCATCGAGATAGATTTCCTTCAGTATATAGAATTCTGCCAGGGCTAATCTTGCACTATGGTATCCATCGTCGTCTTCTAAGAACTTATAGAGCGTGGCGCTCTCGATCAGGTCGCCTATTATATCTTGATTGCGCAGCGGCGTATCAAAATTTAGCTTGGCCCTGTCATAGTATGCCTTGGCTCTGATGTGTATGTCATTATTAGTAAGTCCCTTTTCTATTCTATCGTTGATGGCCTTCAATTGATTAAGATAAGTGCTATCTACCTGCGACCAGATAGCATGAAGGGGACTCATCAGTATATATACTAAAAGTATGTTCTTAAGGGTTAAGTATCCCATATCTACTAATCTGCCGCTTATTGAATGGTTAGTAATTAGAGTAAACCCTATATTATCTGAGATAGAAACAGGGCTACCTTGACCGTGTAAATTATAGTAATGATAAGAATACTGATTGTTGATGACCATAAAATGTTTGTCGAAGGACTTGAGTTCATCTTGAGCAAAGAGGATGATATCGCCATAGTCGAGAGATGTTTTGAGGGTAAGGATGTTTTCAACAAAGACTTATTGGAAAAGATTGATATCATTTTGCTTGATATTAACCTACCAGATATGAGCGGTATTGAGGTATGCGAGCGTATCCTCAAAATGAATCAGAATGTCAAAATATTGGTTCTTTCAATGCATGACGAAGAGAGCTATATCACCGAAGTACTTAAAAGTGGTGCCTTAGGGTATGTGCTCAAGAATACTGGACGTAAGGAGCTCGTCACAGCAATCCGTACGGTCTCTTCGGGGAGAACCTATTTCAGTGAGGCCATAACCAATACAATCATGAATGGCCTAATGAATAATAATAGAAAGGCCAAGCCTGTTGAAAAAGATGTGCCCAAGATTACAAGGCGAGAAAAAGAGGTCTTAGATTTGATCATGGACGAAAATACCAATCAAGAAATTGCAGGTAAGTTATTTATCAGCTTGAAAACAGTAGAAGCACATCGTAGCAATCTGTTATCTAAGCTCAATGCACGCAATACGGCAGGATTAGTCAAGAAGGCTATGGAGTTTCAGTTAGCCGGATAAGAATTATATAGCTACTATTTAGATTAAGCACATCATTGATCATGGTGTGCTTTTTCTTTGTCTGGATGTAAAATTAAAAAAGGCTGTCTATGAAATAGACAGCCCCGATTTTCTTGGCCATTATTATCTTTCTCAGGTAGAAAAAGAAATGACCAATATGGATCTAATGATGAAAACGTGCTGTAAAGAAATACTTTATGAGTAACATATCCAAGAATATTGACATTTGTTTTCTTTTATTTTTTCACACCTTCATTTTTAGTTAAAAAACGCATTATCCCTTTATTGATGTAATAAAATAGCAGTATAAAGTCAGTATCATGCTTGCTATCCAAAAAGGAATATATATCTTTGCAGCCGCTGAAAAGGCGCCACATTTATAACATATGTGAAGACATAGAGGAGAGGTGGCTGAGTGGCTGAAAGCGCTTCCCTGCTAAGGAAGTTTACGGGTAACTGTAACGAGGGTTCGAATCCCTCTCTCTCCGCCATTTTGAAAATGCTCAATTAAAAGAATTATTCGGGGCGTAGCGCAGTCCGGTTAGCGCACCTGGTTTGGGACCAGGGGGTCGCAGGTTCGAATCCTGCCGCCCCGACTAAATAAGAAAAGAGTTGTATTAAATTACGGCTCTTTTTTTTGCATAAATCTTTTTCTGACAGCTTCAAACTATATAAATTGTGGGTTTGGAGCCCTATTACTCATCCACTTTGTCACTATATCAATATCGAGAGAAGCGTACTGTCGCATCTGCATCGACCAAAATCAAAAAAAAATGTTCAGCTATGAATGCTGATAAGATTATTGCACAATTGTTATGCTTACTTGTTGTTACTATTATTCCTTTTGGAAGTCTCTCCGGACAGCTCAGTGAGAAGGGCATGCCTTATTCTTTGGGTAAGAGCAATCTGAAATCTGTCCTGCCTATGGCAAGAATGAATCAGATTGATATGTCTGTTGTAGAAGCTGAAGACGCCATTAACGATGAAATTATCGAAATTCCATATCGATTTGGGATAGAACATCATGTAGACTTAGGTCTTGATAACGCAGGACTATGGGAAGATTTACCGAATGGAGATAGATTATGGAGACTCGCACTAAACGCCCCCAAGGCCAGGTCTATCAATCTAGTATATGACGCTTATGACTTACCAAAAGGTGCTAAGTTGTTTTTATACAATGACGGTTATGAACAGATTTTAGGGGCTTTCACCTCACGAAATAATAAAGAAGACAAAAGCTTCAGTACTGCATTGGTGTATGGGGAAAAGACTTATATCGAATATTACGAGCCCGCTTCAGTAAAGGGCCAAGGCAGGTTACATATTAGTATGGTTGTACATGGATATAGATCCATATTTGACAAAAATAATAATCAATTGGGCAACTCTGGAGGCTGTAATATCGATACGGAATGTCCTCAGGGTGATCAATGGAGAGATCAGATCAAAGCTGTTGGTAAAACAATAGCAGGTGGTGGACTGTGTAGTGGTACGCTCGTCGCAAATACTTCTGGGGATCGGCGCCCGCTGTTCTTGACAGCTAATCACTGTGGATTTGCTAATACTGTAGTGGTGTACTGGAGATTTGAAAGACCTAATTGTGGTAATGGTACTCCAGATGATACTCAGACAACAAGTGGTGCAACTCTGCTTGCAGATGTAGATGGTGCTCCAGGTGGGAGCATTCGAAGTTCTGATCACTTATTAATGGAGTTGTCAGAAAATCCTTCTGACTTATACGACGTATATTATGCAGGTTGGGATGCTCGAGGAGATATCTCTCAATCAGTTACCGGTATACACCACCCAGCTGGTGATGCAAAGAAAATATCAATGGAGAATGCGCCGGTGACCAGTACCGCATATCTCCAAGCGGCAATAAATCCGAATGCTACACATTGGCGTGTAGAGGACTGGGATAGCGGGACAACAGAAGGTGGTTCATCAGGTTCAGCGTTATTTGACAATGCGACAGGAAGGCTCGTTGGAATGTTGTCAGGTGGTTTTGCAGCATGTGGTAACGACAGTGATGATTGGTATGGTAAATTTTCTTTTGCTTGGGAGAATAATGGCGCTGCAACAGCTAATCGTAGATTAAGAGATTGGCTTGATCCTAACAATACAGGAACTCTTACGATTGATGGTTATGGATTATCAGATATTGCTCTGTCAGCACCCGAATCAGATCTGAGGGTATGCAACAACATTAATGTGAATTCAATTGATTTTAATTTAGATGTGGTGGCCGGATTTACGGGTTCAGTAAATTTTAGTGTCGCAGGTCTGCCCAGTGGAGTTAGTTCATCATTCAGCAGTAACAATGTATCATCGAGTGGGACCTATCAATTAAATCTTGCTGGTATCTCCAGTGCAACTCCTGGTATTTATAATATTAGTATTACTGCTGCAGATGGCACTGATACAGAGTTGATCACTATTATGTATGCTATTGATGAGGCACTCACAGCTTCTACCGCACTCTTAAGCCCCGCTGACTTTTCTAGTGACGTCAGTATAAATCCAGTTTTTGAATGGACAGATATCGCTGGAGATTATGAGATAGAGATTGCCAGAGATCTCGCATTTAGTAATATTATCGAGACGGCTACTGTTAGCTCTAATAGTTACACAGGTGGACCATTAAATACGGTAACCACTTACTTTTGGAGAGTAACGCCATCTAACCCATGTGGAGGAGGGCCGACCAGCCAGGTATTTAGATTTCAGACAGCCGATATTGGGTGTTTTCAATATGGAAGTACTGATACTCCCATAACTATCGTAACAACAGGTACACCTACGATCACCAGTACAACGCTAGTAACAGACCCGGGAGTCATCACTGACTTAAATATTTTAGACTTAGATATTCAACATACCTGGATTGCTGACTTAACTGTAACTATAACACATCAAGAGACTGGTACTTCAGCTGCATTATTCATTAATCCATGTAACAATCAAGATAATATCATCGGTAACTTTGATGATGACGGAGGAGCACTTCCTTGCCCCCCTAATGGAGGCACATTTGCTCCGGCAGAAGCGTTTTCTATTTTTAATGGGGAGGATATTGCCGGGACATGGGTATTGACTGTGTCAGATGGAGCTAGTTTGGATGGCGGTTCACTTGATTCATGGACTTTAGAAATATGTGGTACTGTCCCCAGTAATGCGACCTGTGATGATATGGTAATGAATGGTGACGAGGAGGGAATTGACTGTGGGGGAACATTATGTGGTCCCTGCCCAACATGTATGGATGGTGTGCAAAATGGCGATGAGGACGGTGTCGACTGTGGTGGATCATTCTGTACAGCATGCCCATGTACTGATATCGTTCTTATATACGACGGAACTTCTAATGCGATATCTATTCCAGATGGAACTGATAGATATGTTCGAGACTTTGTAGAAGCACAAGGTGAAGTGACTGTAGAAGCAGGCACACTTATTCAACTTAGAGCAGGCCATTTCTTAGAGATCATGGCTGATTTTGAGGTAGAGCAAGGCGGCGAACTTCTATTAGATATCGCTGACTGCGATGACCAATAGTTTTGGAGGAGCTATATAAAGGATATTTAGAGGTTCATTTCTTTGATGTTGCCATCGACGATCAGTGTGCCAGCTGTGGCATCTTTAATCTCTTGAATAGAGATGCCTGGTGCTCTTTCGAGTAGATGAAAGGCGTTGTCTTTCACCTCGAGTACAGCTATGTTTGTGACGATTTTCTTCACGCAGTTTACACCAGTTAAGGGCAGGCTGCAAGCTTCAAGCAGCTTCGATTGACCTTTCTTATTGGTGTGCATCATAGCCACTATTATGTTTTCTGCTGATGCCACAAGGTCCATAGCGCCACCCATGCCCTTGACCATTCTGCCCGGTATCTTCCAGTTGGCGATATCCCCATTTTGAGATACTTCCATAGCGCCTAATACCGTAAGCTGGATATGTTGTCCACGTATCATAGCAAAACTGGTTGCACTGTCAAAGTATACGGCTCCAGGCATAGCCGTTATGGTCTGTTTACCCGCATTAATAAGGTCAGCATCCTCTTCACCTTCAAAGGGGAATGGTCCCATACCTAAGATCCCATTTTCCGACTGAAATTCTACATTGATTCCATCAGGGATATGATTGGCAATAAGAGTCGGGATACCTATACCGAGGTTGACATACCATCCATCTTGCAATTCTTGTGCTATGCGTTGGGCTATCTGATCTTTTGTGAGCATGATGTTATGATTTAGGTCTTGTAGTAACTCTCTCGATACGTTTTTCGTAATTCTTGCCTTCAAATATTCGTTGTACGAATACGCCAGGTGTATGGATCTGATTCGGATCAAGTTGACCTGCAGGCACGAGCACTTCGACCTCCGCTACGGTGATCTTGCCCGCCATAGCCATCATGGGGTTGAAGTTCTTAGCTGTGGCTTTATAGATTAGATTGCCAGCAGTATCTCCTTTCCAAGCCTTGACAAAAGCAAAATCTGCAGTTAGGGCACTCTCCAGTATATGAGGTTTGCCATTAAACTCGCGGACCTCTTTACCTTCAGCTATTTCTGTTCCGAATCCCGCAGGAGTGAAAAATGCAGGAATTCCTGCGCCTGCAGCACGACAACGCTCTGCGAGAGAACCTTGAGGAATCAAATCTACTTCTAACTCCCCACTCAACATTTGCTGCTCAAACTCATCATTTTCTCCTACATAGGACGAGATCATTTTTTTGATCTGGCGACTTTGCAGTAGTAGCCCTAATCCGAAGTCATCAACTCCCGCATTATTGCTGATACAGGTAAGGCCTGAGATTCCAAGGCGGACAAGCTCCATAATCGCATTTTCTGGAATGCCGCAAAGCCCAAAACCACCGAGCATAAAAGTCATATCGTTGCTGACACCTGCTAATGCAGTCTGTACGTCCCTAACCACTTTATTAAGAGGCATGAGTATTAGAGTTTAGTGATGAAATAGAGTTCGTCATTGATATAATGTTGATATCACTGTTAAGTTATGAATTGATCAATGTATCATCAGTTTTTGAGCCATAAGAACAGATTGCTGATAGGCATCCAAATTGAAACTAAGGTCGATATGCTGATTTTGGGCAAATTGAATGAGATGTTCTGAGGGCATATTACCAACTAAACTATCTTGAGCCATAGGACACCCACCCAATCCCATAATCGTTCCGTCATACCTCCTACAACCATTATCATAGGCACTCTGTACTTTCTCGATCCATGTCGTAGGTGTAGTATGAAAGTGAGCACCGATCTCGGTTTCTGGATTTTTGGGTATCAACTTATTAAAGAGATATGATATGCTATCAGGTTGAGCAACGCCTACGGTATCGGAGAGCTGTATGATTGTAATGCCCAAGCCAGTTAATACTTCTACCCAGTGTTGTACGACATTCACATTCCACTCATCGCCATAGGGGTTACCAAATCCCATTGAGATATAGATGACAAGCGTCTTATTACTATTGATACAGATCTCTTGGATTACCTTGACACGTTCGAGTGATTGCTCGATGGTAGCATTAGTATTGCGTAATTGAAATGTCTCGGATATCGAAAAAGGATATCCTAAATATGTGATTTCGTCAAAGGCTGCAGCGTCGGTAGCACCTCGTTGATTAGCTACTATAGCCAGTAGCTTAGTTTTGCTACTATCTAAATTTAACTGACTGACAAGCTCTCCTGTATCTCTCATCTGAGGTATCGCTTTAGGCGATACGAAGCTGCCAAAGTCTAACGTGTCAAATCCAACGTCTAATAATAGATTGAGATATTCTACTTTGTCCCGAGTCGGAATAAATGGGTGTAGACCCTGCATAGCATCTCGCGGACATTCTATAATCTTCAAAATCTCAATGAATTTGGTGTTTATGTATCAGCCTTAGTATAGACTTTTTTATCAAGTACCATCTTAGCTATTACCTCACATAAGATTTCACTGGTTCCACCACCGATAGGCCCGAGTCTGCTGTCGCGGAAATACCTTGCCATAGGATACTCTTCCATATAGCCATAGCCACCCAGCATCTGTAGACAATCATATATGACTTCATCGGCCATCTTAGTAGACAAGAGCTTAGACATACTGGCCTCTTTTACTACATACTCTCCATTATTCAATCGATGGGTGATATTATAATTGAAGACTTTGTGCATCTCTACGTTACTGGCCATCTTGGCTACCTTATGTCGCAATACTTGAAACTCATTGAGCTGCTTGCCAAAAGCTTGTCTCTCACTCATATACTGAGTGGCATACTCGAGTGCATATTCTGCCCGAGCGTGTGCATTTACCCCCATGATTAGGCGCTCCAATGCCAAGTGTTGCATTAAGTATGCGAACCCATTGCCTTCTATACCTAATAGGTGAGAAGCGGGGATGACCACATTATCAAAGGATATCTCTCCAGTATCAGATGCTCTCCATCCAAGCTTATCGAGCTTAGCTGCAGAGAGTCCAGGAGTATCTCTAGCGACAAGGAACATCGATATACCACGATGCTTGGCTTCTAAATCTGTCTTAGCAGATACCACTAAGTAGTCGCTATAAACACCATTAGTGATGAAGGTCTTAGAGCCATTAATTACGTAGCTGTCGCCCTGCTTAACTGCTGTTGTACGCATACCAGCTACATCCGATCCTGCAAAAGGCTCACTGATGCATAAGCAACCGATCATTTCACCGGAGATGCTTTTGGTTAAGTACTTTTCTTTTATCGCGTCACTACCTTCTACGTTTAAATGTGTCATGGCCAGATAGGCATGTGCCCACATGGCTGCGGCAAATCCACCTGAATTAATGCGCTGCATTTCTTCGAGGAAGATGACCGTGTAAAATAAATCAAGGTCTAATCCACCATATTCAGTAGGGTAGTTGATACCAAAATATCCCATCTCCCCAAAGCGCTGCCAAATGAACCTTTCAATTTTTCCTGATTCTTCCCAAGACTCTATATGTGGCACGACCTCCTTGGCAAGAAAGTTTCTGAAGCCTTCTCTAAATAACTTATGCTCTTCGTTGAAATACATGGCAGTATCTATTATTTCTTGTAATCAATTGATGATGTAAGTTAATAACATGATAAGCACAGAAGAGATTTAAGTAAAGTCTGTTTACGCTCAAAAAAAATGAGTAGAAGTAGAAAATTCGTGCTTTAGAGCTCTATGGTGCCTGCTATAGTCCTTGGCGTAGGTAGGTAGTCTGTATCATCCCTATGGACGGATATGACTAATCGAACAGCCTTTAGAGGGATTTTTACTTCATTCATAAATCCACCGCTCAGGCTTTCTATACTTACTGGGAGTTGTTCGTACACGCCTATCGCATCTTGTATCCACAATTTATAAGATCTCCCTTCGGGCAGTTCTGGAAGCTCTTTGATCTTGGCATAAGTAGTATTTATACCCGTATTCTTGATTAGATATGCTTGGGCACTGGGGTATCTATAACTGGGTTTTAAGGAATACCACTTATTGTTAGGATCACTCAAGACTGAAAGACTATCTCGCTCAGTAGTAATTAACTTGATTTTTTGATCTTTCGATGACACAGTGCTTTGTAATTGGGCGACTTCATCCTTGAGGTCATTGATTTTAGATCGATCCATGAAAAACAGGGCAGCACAAGCTAAAGCGAACACGGCCGCTAAGACTGCCGCTATTGCGCCCCATTGAATCTGAGATGTCGTATTTGACTTATTACTTTTTTTAACTGGGGCAGGTGCTGACTTCCCGATTGCTTTGGATGGACGATTGGGAGATACATTTTTGTAAGCCTCTAAGACTTGGTTTTTTAATTCGTCAGGTGGCGATATAGGAGCCATGTTGTGATATGCCCGCAGTACATCACCGATCAGAGAGATATCTTCTTTCAGTTGAGGATATTCTGCGATAGTCGCTGTTACCTGCGCTCGCTCCTCCGGGTTAAGCGCACCGATTACATATTGCTCTAACAGTCCCGATACTCTGATCTCTTGTAAATTCATATTACAATCAATTGTATGATCAGTGATAGACTTAAGAACTTACCTGCCTCACTACTATATTTATTTTTCAGAGAATTAATAGCTAATCGAAACCTCGTCCTTGCTGTACCCTCAGGTATATTGAGATACTTGGTCGCCTCCTTAAGAGATAGACCATTTAAGAATATTTTGCCAATGATCTCCGAGTAGCTGCTGTTAAGAATTGAGTTATACTTGTCAGAGTCATTTTCTGAGACATTGATAGTGCTGCCAGTTGTCAGTCGATGGTTTCGGATTACTTTTCTTGCATGTCCCATTAATGCGCTCCATATCGTTTGGGCTTTTGGGTTGAAGTCAGAGATCGTTTGTGCGAATCCTTTGAAAGTCTCAATAGTCAACTCTGATGCATTGCCAACTTTCGTTTTGGAGATAAGACTATATACATCTGCACCGTACAGATCATATAACGTTTCGATTGTATCATCCTCCTTAAGTCTTAAGCCTCTCAGTAACTCAAGATCTTTCATTAATCAATTACTTTAAATCCCATAATACAAAACACCAATGGCATTACAGTAATAAAATCTAAAATTTTGGTGCCGACTGATTAGGAGAGACCGTCTTAAGACAATCGATCTATGCTAATAGAGTGGCTCCCCATTCAAGTCATGAGTTAAGATCAAGCTCATGTAGTCAAAAAATGGTCTAATAGCTTGGAAGGATTCCGAAATGCTATCAACAAACGTTGGAGAAGTAACATCCTTGTCAGAGTAAGCCTTGGTAAATATGAATTGTTTGTGCTTCAGTAGATCTATTGCTGGATGTTCTTTTTGGTAGCCTTTTGGCGAAGTTTTGACCTGATCACCCTGCATCTCTCCCCATATTTTAGTTAGCGATGGAGTGTTGATGGCTTTCCTGAAATTCTGATGATCAAAATCGATATTCTGCCGTATCAACTTAAGATCGGAGGATTCTGGATTCCAAAATCCTGCGGCAATAAATGAATGCCCACCTGGTGTAACCTGTACATAGTAGCCACCTCTAAGCGCTGGTTTACTGCGGTGAAATGACATAGAAATAGAGGTCTTATAAGGCGTCTTGTCTTTGCTGAATCGCACATCACGGTATATCCTGAACATCTTAGCCCGCTCAATATCATCATGCTCGTTCATGGCGTCTTCGATACTGCCCAGTAGGCTTTTAGATTCCTCTTTAACAAGTTCATATCTCCCTTTTTGCTCTTGAAACCAAGGCCGATTGTTGTTATTCCTCAGATCCTTGTAGAATCTCAAAGTCTCTTGAGATAAATGTGTTTTGGACATAATTTTCTTTTTTCAGTTCTACCTAATGTCATATTTGCAACTCTTCTTAAGCTACTACAGTTTCGCATACATGAGTCGGATTTTAGGATTATTTGTTGTCATTAGCCTTTTTGTGTTTCAAGATGCTACAATCCTTAATAGTTTTAGCAACATATCGCCTGCGTTTACAGAGATTGCATCCTATACCTATTATGTCTGCTTTATCATTCTTGCTTATGGGCCATTAGCCTATGCTATGCTGACCTATAATAGTCAGCGGCATCCAAGATCGAGCTTTTTCAATCTCATGGCAGGAACTGCCTTTTCATTTTTGAGCGCTAAGTTCATATGGTTTGTAGCTGTATTGATTATTGCGCTGACCAATGCTATCATTGGCCTTTTTGCTGTAGAGCATAGCGTAACGGAGGTGCTATACCTAATTGTATTGGCTGTCGCTTACCTGATAGCGTTCACTATGCTATATGGGGTGATATATGGAAAGTATAAGTACCAAGTTGAAGAAGTCCCCATTTACTCTGATAGAATACCTGAAGGCTTAGACGGGCTGAGAATAGTGCAGATATCCGATATACACTCTGGGACATGGGACAGCGTATTAGAAGTCCAAAAAGGAATCAAACTTATTAATGAGCAACAGGCAGATCTTATTTTATTCACCGGAGACTTAGTCAATCGACACAAGGATGAGATAGATCCCTACATAGAGGCTTTTGCATCACTGATTGCGCCATATGGAAAGTATGCTGTATTAGGTAATCATGATTACGTCGGTGTTCCTCGAGATGTGAACCTCCGGCAAGCTTATTGGGATGACCTTCTTTCTAAGTTTGATAAGATGGGATTTAGGCTATTGCTCAATGAGCATGTTCTTATAGATGCTGGGGCCGAATCTCTGGCGCTTATCGGTGTAGAAAACTGGGGTGACGGTAGATTCTTTCCTAAGCGGGGAGATCTTGATATAGCAATGACTGGTTTAGAGGGAGAGCCATTTACCTTGTTAATGTCCCATGATCCATCCCATTGGCAGTATAAAGTCTTAGGATATGACAGACGCATCGATCTTACCCTGAGTGGACATACACATGGTATGCAGTTTGGGATTAAGATTGGTTCATTTCAGTGGAGCCCTGTGAAGTTCAGATATCCATATTGGATGGGTCTTTATAATGAAAAAGGCAGACAGCTCTATGTGAACAGAGGATTTGGTTTATTGGCCTTTCCTGGTCGGGTAGGGATGTATCCAGAGATTACAGTTTTAACGCTTAAGAGGGGAATAAAAGATAACTAATTGATGATCCAATTGTTAGACTATCATTACGAATAAAACAACATTTACAAAATGAAAAATCTAATGTTCTGTATTGCCGTTTTGGGTTTCGTTCTGAGCGGTTGTAAAGAAACTGCCGGCGAAAAAGCCGAAGTAACAGAAGCGAAGGAAGTAACTGAATCGACAGGGACTACCGTAGTTATGAATACTGACGATAGCACAATCAGTTGGGGTGCTACCAAAGTTACAGGTGCCTCACACACGGGAGAAGTAAGTCTCGCTCGTGGAAGTGTGACCGTCAAGGATCGCACGATTACAGGAGGATCATTTATTATCGATATGAACTCGATCAATGTCACAGACCTCGAAGGGAAAAGTAAAACTAACCTTGAAGCGCACCTCAAAGGAACTGCGGAAGGAAAGGAGGATCACTTTTTTAATGTGGCAAAATATCCAACGGCCACATTTGAAATCACAAAGGTGGTGCACCACTTAGAGATGAAGGATGATGTCAATAGCACTATTTATGGGAATCTCGCGATTAGAGATCAGACCAAGCAAATAGGATTTGATGCGAAGACGTCGGTAGATAATAACCATGTAAATGTTACCACTAAACCATTCACGATCAATAGGACAGATTGGGGTGTAAATTATGGTTCATCTTCATTCTTTGACAATCTTGGTGACAAGGCGATCAATAACGATATCTCGCTTAAGCTCTCAATCACAGGTGGGAAAGCGGCCATCTAAGAATTAGCTCACCGCAGAAGAACTTAGAACCGCCCTTCCTGCTAAATGGAGGGGCGGATTCTTTTTTATGACTGTTATGAATCCATAATCTATATCTTCACCTCAGTTAATCATGTGTACTTATGAAGACTATTCCTGTACTCAAGGCGACGATGCCTCAAGTAGGTAAAATAGAATGGATAGGACTCCGCCCAATCAAAAAAGCCGACCTCAAAGAGGTGAATTCCGCAGAAATCACTGTAGAAGCGGGGCTTACAGGTGATCACAACGCTCGCAAAGGGGGGAAACGAATGGTGTCTCTTATACAAAAAGAGCATATTGATCTTGTGGCATCAGTTATGAATAAATCGGTAAGCCCATTGGACCTCAGAAGGAATATTGTCGTGAGTGGCATCAACCTGCTGGCGCTACATGACCATGAGATCAGCTTGGGGGATGGCATCGTGCTCAAAGGAACAGGATACTGCGTGCCATGCTCAAGGATGGAAGAAAATCTCGGTCCTGGGGGATACAATGCCATGAGAGGACACGGAGGTATCACAGCTACGGTTATCTCAGGAGGTAAGCTGGCGATAGGAGACCCGATTGCGATGCATAAGTCTAATTAGTATATCATGGCTAAGAATTTCTCTCATCTAAATGCTCGAGGCTTACCAACAATGGTAGATGTCTCTGAAAAATCAGTTACTCAACGTACAGCGATCGCAGAGTCCATCGTCCAGCTACCAGCTGAGATCGTATCATTATTGAATAATGATGATATTACGACTAAAAAAGGACCTGTATTTCAAACCGCCATATTAGCTGGTATCATGGCGATCAAAAAGACAAGTGAACTCATCCCATTGTGCCATCCGCTGCCAATCACAAAATCTGATATTGCTATTTCGATTGATGATAATCGACAGGTAGTGATTACTTCTGAAGTTAAAGTAGAGGGGAAGACCGGTGTCGAAATGGAGGCGCTAACAGGTGCTTCTGTGGCAGCCTTGACCATCTATGACATGTGTAAGGGCTTTAGTCAAGATATAGTTATCAAGTCAACCAGGCTCATCAAAAAAACTGGTGGCAAGTCTGATTATGAGCGATAATTATAGTCGCAGAAATTAGCTTATTTCTCGAATAGATAATATCCACAAATTAGTAAGCGTTTCTGGACTGCTCCTGCTCTATTGTTCATTAACACTAACTACCTATGAAGCCCCTATCAACGATTTCTGCACTTTTACTTTTTGGATTAGTCCATCTTCAAGCTCAATCATTTAGCATCTCTATTGACGGCTCATATGCAAGGCACACTGTGGATTTTGCTGGATTTACGCCTGAGGTTGGATTCAGTCCTTCAATTGGATTTGATGCTCGATTTAATGTGTCAGAGAATAGCAGTATCCAATCAGGTGTCAGTTTTGCTCCATTATTGCTCAATGGGAGCCGAGATATATTTGATTTGAACATGGTGCCGATAGGTGAGGTATCTGTTGCGACAAGGATTAATTCCTTTGCTATTCCGGTATCCTATGTTTATAAATTTAACAAGTTAAGCTTTGGATTAGGCTACCAACTCAATCTTATACATTCAAGCAGAGTTACTGTTACTGGCCAAGCAGATCTAAATATGGATGGTATGTTGGAGCTGTTTGAAACTGAAGAAAATGGAGGGAGTAATGACTTATTTTATCATGGATTCGTAGCCACGGTACTTTATGAGTTAACACCAAGAGCGGAATTATCCGCACAAGTATTTAATGCTCCTACAGGATTTAGCGGAGAGGATCGGATTAGTAACTCGTTATCTATTTACTCTCTTGGACTCAATTATCGTTTTATAGACTAACTGATCCCAGCTGTTGTAAGCGTAATAAAGACAATGCTCATCTTATAAAGCCCTTGTTCAAAATGAATTTCAACCTCGACAAATCTATCGAAATCTTAAGAAGAACGCCTGAAGTGTATATCGCTTTGTTAGGTAATGTTGAGCACAATTGGGATCGTATCAACGAGGGGCCAGACACGTGGAACGCCCACAATATAATTGGGCACCTCATACATGGAGAGGTCACGGACTGGATTCCAAGAGCCGAGATTATCTTAAGTGATCGAGAGGATAAGAGGTTTGAGCCTTATGATAGATTTGCTCAAGACAGACTGTATAGCTCACAGACTACCGATGAGCTCTTGGCGATGTTTAAGAATCTGAGGGCACAAAATATCCAGAAGCTCCAATCGTGGAATCTATCCTCGAGTGACTTAGATCAAGTAGGGATTCACCCAGATTTAGGCACGGTGACACTGAGACAGTTGATCTCCACTTGGACCGTCCATGATCTCAATCATATCAACCAACTCTCAAGAGTAATGGTTAAGCATTATGCAGCCGATATAGGCCCATGGATCAAGTATAATAAGCTCTTGTTGAAGGAGACTTAATAACAGCCTCTCAGCCACTAACTTATCTCTACTGTGGTATACCGCTTCTCACCAAAATTGAAATAAAGAGTGGCGACAAGAGAAACAATAATGTAAGTGATCATCATCACTGTAGCACCCGCTATATAATTATCTACGCCAAACCATCCTCCAAGTCTGATAATTAGGATAAGACCAAGACTTGCCTTAAATGCCTCTGCAATCACAGAAATCAGATCACGATCCATTAAACTGGTATAGGCGAATATGGAAAACCCAATAAACAATGCATACATCGCCAGATCAAAGAAGCTGAAGTCTGCAATATGGATGAGAGCGTAGTAGATCAGAGCATTGTTAAATAGGAGTTGAAACCAAGACCATCGCTTGAGTAGGGTGGAGGCTTGTGGCTCATATTTTACTTGAGTATACACATCATCAATTACTGCTACTGGATGATTCTGCTGGACATCCGCTGGCCGCCAGCCTGTCGGCATAAACCAGATCTTGATCTTGTCAACTAACTTGTCAGCTCGCCAAGCATCTTTGATTAATAGCCATAGATGCTGATAATTGATCAGAAAAGGATTCCATGTCTGCACCGCTTTCTTTACACCATATACTGGCGGCACATCGTCCATCTCCGCCTGAAAGGTACCAAACCACTTATCCCATATGATAAAGATGGCTGCATAGTTTTTGTCGATATACTCAGGATTGATAGCATGATGTACTCGGTGGTGCGACGGTGTCACGATTATGTGTTCCAGCCAACCCATACGGTTGATCAGTCGAGTATGATACCAGAACTGTGCAAACAGATGTAGCGGCCCAACAATTGCTACCACCGTAGCAGGTATGCCCAGTAAAGCCATAGGTATAGATAAGAAGAAGTAAACTCCGATAATCCCAGATATACTCTGACGCAGAGCACAACTCAGGTTAAACTCTTCACTACTATGATGTACGATATGACGGTTCCAAAAGACATTAATCTCATGATTCCATCTATGAGACCAGTAAGAGGCAAAGTCAATAAGTACAAATGCCGTGATGTATACGGCGATTGTAGAAGGTATCGACGTGAGCGCCATGTGCTCTACCATCCATCCATAACTCAATATCACAATTGATAAGCCAACTAAATCCTTAAGTGTATTAGTCATGCCTGAACTGAGGCTTGCGATGGTGTCCATACTTCGATTGACCTCTCGACCCATTAGGACGCTGGCGAAATATTCAATAATGATCAAGGCAACAAATCCTGGAATGGCATAAGTAAGCGCAAGAGCGTATGTTTCCATGTTATCTGCTTATTAGATGGAAATTATAGAAAATTCGATGAAAAATCAGCTGAATTATTGACATCTACTCAGAAATTGAACAACAATCAAGATCACATCGAGGATACAACAATCTAAAGTCATATCTTGCAATCCATGGGATACAAAGAAACGGGGCAAAAAATCCTTTATAAGATTTTTGACCCATTTGTACATCTTATTAAGAAGCTGGGTATCACACCTAACCACATAACCATTATTGGATTTGTTCTCAATATTTTGGCTGTAGTTCATCTGCTCAACTATTTTAATTTTGCTACGATCAATTATGGCGACAACCTATTTGGTTTTGGTATTATCCTTGGATTTGCGGGGTTAATGGATACAATGGATGGGCGCTTAGCTCGATTGTACGATATGAAATCCAAGTTTGGGGCATTCTTTGACTCCGTGATTGATCGATATAGCGAGTTTGTCATGTTTATGGGCTTGAGTATTTACTTCCAATTGTTTAATAATCAACTAGGTTTTATACTTTGTTTTGTAGCGTTAATCGGTAGTATCATGGTGAGTTATGCTCGCTCCAGAGCAGAGGCTTTAGGTATAGAGTGTGCTGTAGGATTTATGCAACGTCCTGAGCGTATCGTATTTATTGGGATCTGGGCGATCATCTTTGGGGTGATCTATTGGTATGGTCCCAACACATTGACGCAGGCTGCCATACTCCCTAATCTTGATTATTTTATGCTTGGGTTTTTATTTTTAGCGATTGCGACGAACATCACAGCCATACGCCGAGTTTTACACTCCGAACATCAAATGAACCGGGTAGGGTAGATTACTCTGAGGGCCTAAAGCACAGAATGCCAAAATTTTTGAACCGTTTTACAGCAGCATCTCTTTTTGCTGCATTGTTTACTGTCCTTATTGTATCTACGGTGGGATGGGATAGTGATCATACGGCCTTGATTATATTAGTAGCGGGCCTTTTGTTAATCCATCGATATACCTATCGGGCGGTATTTGTACTCTTGAGCTTCCTTTTATTCTACATCATTTATGATACACTACCAGCCCTGCCCAATTATACGGTCAACGATGTCCACATCTTAGAACCCTACAATATTGAGCTCGCATTATTTGGTATGGAGAACGGTGGGAAGACCGTTGTGCCGAGTGAGTGGTTTAAAACTCGCACCCATGATGTATTATCAATCATAGCTGGGCTGTCATACATCTTATGGATGCCCTTGCCGATGGCATACGCTTGTTATCTCTTTTTCAAAGACAAAAAAATGCTTTTTACGTTCGGAGCGGCATTTTTATTGACCTGCATCATTGGTATGATAGGATACTACATCTATCCTGCAGCACCGCCTTGGTATTATATCAACTATGGAGTTGGCACTGACTTTACCATACCGGGTAGTGAGGGCTTGCTATCAGAATTTGATCGGATAATAGGATCACCTGTTTTTAATTCTATTTATGCTAAGGGTGGCAACGTCTTCTGTGCTATACCCTCCTTGCATTGTGCCTACCCCGTGCTATGTATACTAGCGGCTTGGCAGATGAAAAATAAGTGGCATATGCTACTATTCACACTCTGGGCGTTGGGGACATGGTTCGCAGCTGTATATTCTCAACATCACTATATCATCGATGCGATTTTAGGCATACTATGTGCACTACTGGCCTATGGGTTAGTCAATGCACTTATTAAAACAGCGAGATTCAAAAGAATACGCCAATTGTATATTGCTCAGATCAGTTAAGATCTTGTTTTTTTCAAATATCTGAGAATTCATTATTTGTAATTCTCACATTGTCTGAGACTTTAAAAGTGAGACGGCTGATACAGTGAGCAAGTCAAAACTTAATGTTGATTTTGGCAACATTAAATTTAACTTTGCGCTCCATTTTGACATTTGATAAACTTCAATTCACTCTAAAGACAACTCTATGGGTAAACTATTAGCATCTCCAGCCACTGGTAAGTTAGGTATATTATTGCCAGGGATGGGAGCGGTAGCTACGACTTTTGTAGCTGGATGTATTGCAGTAAGACGAGGATTAGGCCAGCCAATAGGTGCTTTCACTCAGATGGGTACTATCCGTCTGGGTAAGCGTACAGAGAACCGAAAGCCTAACGTAAATGATATTGTGCCACTTGCTCAGTTAGATAACTTAGTATTTGGGGGATGGGATTTATTTGAGGATAATGTATACGAGGCAGCATCTCATGCTGAGGTATTGGACCAGCGATTACTGGACGAAATCAAAGATGAGTTATCGGCTATTAAGCCGATGAAGGCGGTTTTTGATAAGAACTATGTCAAGAGATTAGAGGGCTCTCATGTTAAGACAGGTGCTACTAAGATGGACCTGGCTGAGCAACTCATGGAGGATATCAAAAAATTTAAAGAAGAGAATGGCTGTGACAGAGTTGTCATGGTATGGTGTGGCTCTACAGAGATCTATATAGAGCAAGGAGCTGTACATGAGACGGTTGAGGCACTCGAAGAAGGCCTTAGAAATAACGATCCAGCAATTGCGCCGAGTATGATATATGCTTATGCGGCGGTTAAGATGGGGATACCATATGCTAACGGAGCACCAAATCTATCATGTGATGTGCCAGCAATGGTAGAATTAGCCCATCAGACGGGTACGCCTATAGCAGGTAAGGATTTTAAGACTGGACAGACACTTATGAAGACAGTGTTAGCTCCGGGATTAAAAGCAAGATACTTAGGTATAGATGGCTGGTTCTCTACTAACATCCTTGGTAACAGAGACGGTGCAGTACTTGACGATCCGGATAACTTCAAGACTAAAGAAGTTTCTAAACTCGGTGTGCTTGAGCAGATCCTCGAGCCTGATCTTCACAAAGAGCTATATGGTGATATGTACCATAAAGTAAGAATCAATTACTATCCCCCAAGAGGTGATAACAAGGAAGGATGGGACAATATTGATATCAAAGGCTGGCTTGGATACCCGATGCAGATTAAGGTGGATTTCCTTTGTCGTGACTCCATATTAGCGGCACCATTGGTATTAGACTTAGCCATACTCCTTGATCTTGCTAAGAGATCAGAGATGAAAGGAATACAAGAATGGTTGTCATTTTACCTGAAGTCTCCACAGACTAAAGAAGGATTATATCCTCAGCATGATTTATTCAAGCAGTTCGAGAAGCTAAAGAATACCATCAGACATATAGCAGGCGAAGAGATCATTACACATTTAGGTCTCGATTATTACGAAGAGTAGATAGATTACTATATTCGGGCTCTTCAGAGGAGTCGTATATATAATAGACTCTCTAATATGAAAAGACTAGCCGTGGTAATATCCTCTGGATTTGGCTCAGGTTTTATTAAGCCTGGTCCGGGCACTTGGGGTACTGCCGTGGCTTTTTTAATTAGTGCCCTGATCTATGTCAGTGGAGTTTCAGACAGTCTATATATACCTATAATTCTGACCATTGCATTTTACGCCGCAGGGCTATGGAGCATAGGTGTGCTCGAGGATGAGTGGGAGGATGATGATCAACGCATCGTAGTCGATGAGATGATCGGATATTGGATTACAATCATCCTGATTCCTATCAGTTGGACTTCATTGATATTAGCATTCTTCCTATTTAGAGCTTTCGATATTGTGAAGCCATTTGGAATAAGACGGTTTGATGAAATCAAAACTAACTGGGCCGTGTTAGTAGATGATGTAGTGGCAGGCATATATGCCAATATAGCCTTGAGGATAATACTTTTATTGATAGCGTGGCAGTCGTGACAGAACAGAAAGCAACAGTCTTTAAGGTTCCATTGATTACTTCTTTCTTGAGGTATAACGCTAGCGCTTACACTGCAACTCTATGTGACTACCTGGTCTTTTTATTGTTACGATCGGAGTATGTAGGGATTTATTATCCCATAGCAAAGTTCATTGGAGGATGTGTAGGGGCAACGGTGGCATTCACATTAGGGCGCAATTGGACATTTAAAAACAAGGACGTCGTTATAACTAAGCAGAGTCTGAGATTCGGAGCTGTTGTAGTGGGTTCTATACTATTAAATACTGTCGGTATCTATCTAGTGACGGAGGGATTACACATTGATGAGAAATACTCTGCTATTATTGTAGCTATATTCGTAGGAGCATGTTATAATTTTCCGATGCAACGATATTTTGTTTTTAGATAGAGATGAGGGATAACAAGAGGAATATATTATTCATTGTTAATCCGTTTGCGGGATATCACTCTAAGGATAGAGTGCCAGCGCTCATAGATAGATTTATACCTGCCCGTCAGTTTAATGCAGAAGTAGTCTTTACTGAGTATGCGGGTCATGCTAGCGAGATTGCTCAGAGTGCTTTAGGAGAGAACTACGACGCAGTAGTAGCAGTAGGAGGTGACGGTACGCTCAATGAAGTAGCCTCTGCCCTGGTATATTCTGATATGCCACTCGGTATAGTCCCTGGTGGCTCAGGTAATGGATTGTCAATGCACTTGGGTATCGGCCGCAGCAAGAAACGAGCCTTGCACAGGATTGCGCAGTTCAAAACGAAATATATAGATAGCGGCTCAGTCAATGATCGATTCTTCATTAATATGGCGGGAGTCGGCATGGATGGACTGGTAGCGTATAGGACTAAGCAAAGTTCTAAACGTGGATTTTCTAATTACTTCAAAGGCGCCATTATGGAGAGCGTCAAGTATAAGAACTGTCACTACAAAGTGGAGGTCGATGACAAGGAGTATGACGGGAAGTTCTTATCTGTCAATGTCGCCAATGGATCTATGTTCGGATATCACTTTACAGTTGCTCCTGACGCAGATGAATGTGATGGCCTTATGAATACGATGTTAATCCATGATGCTCATAAGATGGATTATTTTGGTAATGCATGGCGATTTTTTGCGAAGCGTATCCACAAGAGTCACTTTGCCAGTACCGAGATGACTACCTCTGTCAAGATTACGGCCTACGAGGATTCTTACATGCATATTGATGGCGAAGGATATCCCATCGAAGCAGGAGAACTCGAATTTAAGATTATGCCTGCCTCGCTCAAAGTGATCTGTTAATAGGTGATTTTGACGTCAATATGACTTCACGTTAACAACTTATTAAGTAATATTTCAGTTGTACTCGATAGGCTGCTGCTATCTTTACATCGATTCATATGGGACGATTTCTACTTGTTTTTATGCTCCTTTGGGGACTTTCATTGTTTGGTCAAAATGATTTGGGCAGATATGCTTTTGTCAAGAAAATATCAGATCAAATAGAGCTCGACGGAAAGTTGGAAGAGCCATTCTGGTTAGAGTGTACTCCTTCTTCCCAATTCATACAATATTTCCCAAATGATACCACTCCAGCAACGAGTCAGACTGAGTTTTATATGGCCTACGATGATGAGTTCCTCTATGTCGGAGTTAAGTGCCGTGGTCTTGGTAATGATTGGCGGGTCAACACATTAAGGCGAGATTATCGTGCTGGGGGTAATGACAATATCACATTCGTCTTTGATAGCTTCTCAGATGAGACTAATGCTTATTTCTTTGGGATCAATCCAGAAGGTGTCATCAGAGAAGGGGTGATAACCAGAGGTGGCAACAGCTTCGCTAACTTCGATGAGTCTTGGGATAATAAGTGGTGGGGAGAGGCTCATATCTTTGATGGTTATTACACTGCAGAGTTGAAGATACCTTTCGGGGCATTACGCTTTTCCGAAGGGAGTAAACAATGGAAATTAGGAGCTTACAGATTTGATACTCAGGCGAACGAGTGGACGACATGGACTGGGATACCTAACAATCTTCCTTTAGTTAGTCTCGCTAAAAACGGGATAATGGAGTGGGAGGAACCTATCTACTCTAAAAGGAAGAGTTTTTCATTCATACCATTCATTGCCTCGACGTATAGTAGAGACTTTGAAAATGATACTTCCGGAGAATTCAACCCGAGTATAGGTGGTGATGCTAAGATTGGGATTACTTCTGGTTTGAATCTGGACTTAACGGTCAATCCTGATTTCTCGCAGGTAGAGGTAGATAGACAGATCACCGACTTGTCGCGCTTTGAAATATTTTTTCCTGAACGCAGGCAGTTTTTCCTAGAGAATGCAGACTTGTTTGGTGAGTTTGGTTTCAATAATATTAATCCATTCTTCTCACGTAGGATAGGAGTAGGGTCTAATGATGATGGGGAGACCGTACAAAATAGAATCTACGGTGGTGCCAGACTCAGTGGCAAGCTCAACGATAAAACTCGAATAGGGCTGCTCAATGTACAGACGGCCAATGACCTCACCAATGGCATAAGTGGGGCTAACTTTTCAGTATTGGCATTGCAGCAACAAGTTCTGGGGAGATCTAACATCAGCTTTATTGGAGTTAATAAGCTAGTATCGGCTCGAAATGCGGAGGAACTTGGACAAAATAGATATAACAGAGTCTTTGGCGTGGACTTCAATTATGCCAATGAGGCAAATACGCTATTTGGAAAGACCTTTACGCATGCCTCATTTACACCAGATCAGACTTCGACGCCTATCTCGCATGGTGCGGAACTCAATTATTCTACCAGAGCATTTGGCTTAGGCTGGAGACATGAGCACGTCAGCGAAGATTATAATGCCGAAGTAGGCTTCATACGCCGCTCTAATTATTGGAGTGCCAGCCCCAGGACGAGGCTTACGTTTTATCCCCGTAATGATGTGATTAACCAGTATGAATTTGAGTTGGCCTCAGAGTTCATCTGGCAACCAGAATTGGGTTTAACCGATAGGTCTATCAACTTTGAGATCAATGCGCAATTGCCAAATACTGCACGTGTTGCAGTTGGTGTCTCTAATACCTACATATTTTTATTTGACGATTTTGATCCAACAGGTACGGAGTCCTTGGCGCTACCTGCTGATACAGAGTATAATTATATTAACTTCTTCAGTAGTATCCGTAGTGACGGTCGCAAGGATCTCCAAGCAAGTCTTAGGACATTTATTGGAGGGTACTTTAATGGGTCAAGGTATGGTTTTAGGGGAGACGTGACCTGGCGCAACATTCCGAAGGCTTCCGTGGCCATAAACTATAATTATAACCTCTTTGATGTTCCGCATTTGGAAGGTACTCGAAGTACTTTTTTGATAGGTCCGAGGATAGATTATACGTTTTCTAAAGAGGTGTTTTTTACCACCTTTCTACAATACAATACTCAATCTAAGAATACTAATATTAATTCAAGATTTCAGTGGCGATTTGCACCCGTGTCTGATTTGTTCATTGTGTATACGGATAACTATTTCACGGGCAATCCTGGTGATCCGAGTGATCGGTTTGCTTTTGATATCAGAAATAGATCAATTGTGCTTAAGGTGACTTATTGGCTCAACAGTTAACGTCGGGTAAATTTTGAATCTAAAAACAGGCTTTCATCAGTAAACGCTATGAGTTTATCTAAAAAATGTGCTTCTCATCATTGGTTATGTTATATAGCACATATATTTCAACACTATCTGTAACCATATATGATCATCGACGGTTATAAGATTTAGGATCGCAACTATGAAAAAACTTCTACTTATACTAACACTCTTGACGTGCGCTACTTTGATGTCAGCCCAATTTGGTGGCTTTGGCGGAGGCGGAGGCCCAAAAATTAAGGGCAAAGTCACAGGCTCTGTAGTAGACTCACTAACTGGGCAGCCTGTGGGGTTTGCTACTGTCTCACTTAGACGAAATGGTAAAGAAAAAATCATCAATGGTACATTGAGTGAGGATGATGGAGACTTTAGCTTCACTGAGATTGCTCCAGGCAAGTACGATATAGAGGTGTCATTCTTGGGTTATACAGCCAAGATCATCCGAGAGATAGAGACAACTAAGAAGAAGCCTGATTATAGCCTCGGTGCTATACAGTTAAGCTCAACGGACTACGTCCTTGATGAGGTACAGATTACTGAGAAGCGGGCCTTATTTGAAAATAAGATAGATCGTATTGTTTTCAATGCAGAGGACGATAGTTCTGTCGCAGGCGGTGATGCTACTGATGTCCTGCGTAAGGTGCCTAACCTATCTGTAGACCCAGAGGGTAATGTGTCGATCAGGGGCTCTGAGAATGTAAGAATCCTTATCAATGGCAAGCCATCGGGGATGTTCTCATCTAATGTGGCAGATGCCCTTAAGCTGTTTCCAGCAGATCAGATCAAGCGAGTTGAAGTGATCACTTCACCTGGCGCCAAGTATGATGGAGAGGGTAGCGCAGGGATCATTAACATCGTCACACAGAAAGGTAGTGTAGAAGGGGTTGCAGGCTCATTCAACGGGGCTGTTGGTAATCGGCAGAGCAATGTGTCGGGCAACCTCAATGTAGGTAAGGGGCGATTTGGGTCAACCATCAGTGGGTCGGTATTTTATTCGCATCCTGTTGATGGGACCTTTGAGTTGAACCGGGTTACAACAGTAGGAGGTATCGAGACTACGCTCAATCAATCGGGTATACAGAATACCTCCCGACTGGGATTCAATAGTACAGCGAGTGCATTTTATGATTTCAATGCCTATAATGCGATCAACACTTCTTTTACCCTTAGAGGGTTTGGGTTTGACACAGATGGCAACTTCGAAGGAACACAAAGAGACGCTACAGGAGCGACCCTGTTCACATTCAACAATGCCAATGTAGGAGACAACTTGTTTAGTGGTTTTGACTGGAATACAGATTATACTAAGAAGTTTGAAGAGGACGAAGGGCGAGAGTTAGTCATAGCTTACCAACTGTCCAAAGGAGATCAGGATACCGAAAATGACATTGTTAGTACAGGCTCATTTGCGGAGTTTGAAAGAGTACAAAACATCTTTAACGATGGTGATAACTGGGAGAATACCATACAGGTAGATTACACGCATCCTTTGCCTAAGTCATTTAAACTGGAGACAGGAGCGAAGGCGGTTCTCAGAGATATCACCAGTGATTCAAGATTTTCGGATATCATCAATGGGGAGGCTGTTCTTGATGTTAATCAATCCAATGTATTCGGTTATGATCAAGATGTATATGCTGGATATGGTCAGTTAAGCTATTCTGTTGGTAAGTTAAATTTCATCACCGGGGTAAGATATGAGCGTACGGAGATTGCAGGGGAGTTTGATGATAATGCCGGATTCAACTTCACCAATTCATATGATAATTGGTTACCTAATTTTACGATTAGTAGACCACTTAAGAACTTTAGAAATCTTAAGGTAAGCTACAGTAGAAGGATTCAGCGTCCAAGTCTGAGAAATGTGAATCCATTCTTCAATAATTCTAATATCACCAATGTACAGGTGGGTAATCCATTGCTTGATCCTGAGATCACGGATCAGATTGAGTTATCGTACAATACGAGAGTAGCGGGCTTCAATATTTTTGGATCGGCATATTATCGCAGATCTGATGATATCATAGAGGACATATTGGAGATTAGTGACATTACTACATCTAGTGGGGAGGTAGTAGAGTTATCTGTCAACACATTTGACAATGTGGGTACGAATAATTCTTTTGGCATCAACCTATTCGTCAATAAGTCCATCAACAAGCTCAATATTAGATTTGGGGGAGACTTTTTCACATATGATGGCTCCGGTATCGTCAATGGAGAACAGCTGACTAATCAAGATGTACAGTACCAATTCTTTGGTAGTGGGGAGTATAGCTTTAGTGGAACAGTTAAAGCGGACTTCTTCAGCTTCTTGCGTTCTGAGCAGCCCACGCTACAGGGAAATACGCCTGCATTTTCTATAGTAGGGGTAGGATTGCGTAAGGACTTAGGACCATGGAGTATAGGTGTACGGGTTATTAATCCAATCAGAGAAAACCTCACTTTTAACACAACACAAGAGACGCCGAGCTTTTCGCAGGTGTCGGGCTTTACTTTACCATTTAGGTCATTTGGGGTCAATGTGAGGTACAAGTTTGGTAAGGTGGACTTCCGTCAAAGACAGAGCAAGATCAAGAATACCGATCAAGACTCTGGCGAAGGTCAAGGCGGCCAAGGTGGCGGCGGTGGCGGTCAAGGCGGCGGAATTGGCGGGTAATTCACATAATATTATGTTAATAATGTAGCGTTTAGGACACTTTAAACGTATCTTATGGTACACAACATTAACTATGAAACATTTCGCTGCTCTCCTTATGCTTGGATTTTTGATTTCAGGCTGCAGTCTTGATCAATGTGATCAGACAATTACCTATACTAAGATGTCGGCAATCTATGCAGACCTTGATCTTGCACGAGTTGACGACTTGGTCGAATCAGCAAGAGAAATCGAGAAACCAGGTAAGATCTACGTTAGCGAAGAACTACTGATCATAGGTGATAGTGGCACTGGCATACATATTATTGACAATACAGATCCATCTAACCCAGTTACTGTAAGCTTCTTGAATGTGCCAGGAAGTACTCAACTATATGTGGAGGGTGACTATATCTATAGTAATGCTTATTATGATATGCTCAAGATCGATATCTCCGATATGAATAATATCAGGATTGCCGATCGTATGATCGAAGCGTTTCCGGTAGATCAAAGGAATTTTGAGAATCACGCTTTAATTGGATTTGACGTGGCGGTGGTCACCGAGCAAGCTAATTGCGATGATCAGCTCTTTGACGGAGGGAGATTTTTCTTTGATGATAGAGATGTTTTATTAGACGAGTCAGCGATACCAACGTCATTTATATCCAATGGGAGCGTGATAGGCACGGCGAATAGAATGGCGGTTAGCGATGAATCAATGTTTGTTATTAATCGATCGCAGATATTCAGCTTCGATATTGCTGACAATCAGATATCTGAGCACAAAGCCTACAATTTTACAGAGTATATAGGATGGCAGATGGAGACGATCTTCGCCCAGGATGAGTTGCTTTACATAGGTAGCCAGAATGGGATGTCTATCCATAGACTTGCCAATACCAGTATACAGTGGGAGGGCGAATATTTTCATGCTACAGGATGTGATCCAGTCCTTCCAATAGAAGGTGGAATTGCCTATCTAACACTACGTAATGGTGATGATTGTCCTGGCGATGTCAACAGTTTAAATGTGCTTGATATCAATAACTCAAGAGATCCTTTTTTACTACAAGAGATAGAAATGTCTAGTCCTTTTGGGCTTTCATTGATAGGGGATCTCTTATATGTGGGCGAAGGCAACAATGGATTGCGAGTATTCGATGCTACTAATCGATCGGCGCTCAGCGAGATCAGCTATAACCGTGATATCAGTGCATATGATATCATCCCTCATCCTACGAGGACAGATATTGTACTATTAGCTTCTGAGCAGGGATTAGTCCAGTATGGGGTTAATGGAGATCAATTCGATGCGCTCAGCGAGATACTGTTTTGATCCACGGAGTGAATAGACTTTTTTTCTTACTGATTTTCTTAGGGGTAGCATCAGCTCTGCTTGGGCAGACTCAAGATGATAAGCTTCCTCAGATCGTTGAGTTGAAGGATGGCAGTCGGTTGCTCGGTACCATCCTCGAGGACAACGATTATGCGGTTACCATAGCCATACTGACAGGTGATACACTTGAGATAGGATATAAGTATATATCTGCTGTTGGGCCCGTAGGAGACTCCCGTGTATTGCGCAGAGGTGCCGCAGGAGCAACAACACTACCAGATAAGGCCTTCATAGATGATGAGCTTATTAAAATCATTTCTTCGGGATTTACATTTGGAGAGGGTGCCACTGGAGGTTATATTTTATCCTTCCATCTCATAAAGATGCTCAACGATAGAATCGGAATAGGAGGAGGATTATCATTTAATACACATCAACGCTTCATAGGCTTCAATAGGCTTGATATGAGTCATCTACCAGTACATCTGTCCTCACGTTATATCTTGACAGAATCAAAGTCTCTCAAGCCATATGTGCATTTGGATTTAGGATATGGATTCGGTATTTCTACGGATCGGTTTGATTTTAATTCTCAATATAGTTTCAATAGTGGGGCCTATGGGCAGGTTCAGTTAGGAACTACGATTGCTAACCGTAAGAATTACAATATGCAGTTGTCCTTAAATCTGGTCTATCAAAAGACCAGTGGAATTATTAACGGTTTTGATTTCAATTTTGATACTCCATTTGAGTCTGTTTTTGATCTGACCCTGGTCCGTCCTGGATTTACTATCGGCGTGGTGTTTTAAATCTCCTTGAGCAAGGCTTAATAGCTGAAATAAAAAAAGCTGGTCTTGATATCAGAAGACCAGCTTTCGCAAATTAAAAATTCCCATGAACGTTAAGTCCTTCCCCAGGCTTACTAAGCCTTTACTCGTGGGGATCTCAAAAACATAATAACCAAAAATTATAACTCAATAAACTCAATTGCTTTTAAGGAATATGCTCTCACTCTCTGCCGCTCTTTAGTCTGTATATGTTTGTTAATAGAAAGCTGAAGGTTCTATTACCCAAACTCTCTATTAACAAATCATAATTCCCATGAACATATTCGAATCAATCGGCGCAAGACTCTTTAGCTCGCTATATGATTAATTCATACTACAAGTATCGG
>CAYPWL010000026.1:0-13491 GCA_964414425.1 uncultured Saprospiraceae bacterium | reverse complement strand
ATCGGCGCAAGACTCTTTAGCTCGCTATATGATTAATTCATACTACAAGTATCGGCAACAAAAAGGCTCATTCCAAAGACAAAAATTCAATAATGTTCCTTGAATATGATTATTTGTTAATCGTAATGTCTTATAGTTCAGAAAGTTAAGTTGTTGTACGATATCAAAATATTATTTAGATGATAACATTGAGAGAAGATAAGCGGAAAAAAAGCTGGTCTTGATATCAGAAGACCAGCTTTTGCAAATTAAAATTCCCATGAACATTAAGTCTTTCCCCAGGCTTTGCTCGCCTTACTCGTTGGGGAACTCAAAAAATAATAACCAAAATATAAACTCAATAACTCGTTAGCTTTTAAGGAATATGCTCTCACTCTCTCCCGTCTTATAGGTCCGTATATGTTTGTTAATAGAAAGCTGAAGGCTTTATTACCCAACTCTCTATTAACAAATCATAATTCCCATGAACATATTCGAATCAATCTGTGTAAGACTCTTTAGCTCGCTATATGATTAATTCATACTACAAGTATCGGTAACAAAAAGGCTTGCTCCAAAGACAAAAAATTTGTAATGTTCTATGAATTATCAAATTATCTGTAGCGTAAGTATCAGATAATCAGTCTATAATATTGATTTAATAGAATAAAATGTTACTAAAATATCAGAATGGACTCTGATATTGAGGATTATTTAAGAAATCTGTGTCCTCAAGCGTAAGCAAAAAAGCCATCAGGGCTTCTTTATCAGAAGGAGTGATATCAAGGGGTCTTAATACTGCGCCTATGTTGTCTGCGATATTGCCACCTGTGCTATAGTGATCGATTACAGCGTCCATATCTGCTAAACTGCCATCGTGCATATATGGAGCAGAAAAGAATATATTCCTCAATGTGGGTACTCTAAATGTCCCATTATCAAATGTGACTCCTGTAACAGCTCCTCGACCTAAGTCCGAAAATGAATTGAGATCAGGAGTCTCCTGGAGACCATTATTGATGAACTCATTAGTGGTAAACAGTGGGGCATTATGACAATGTCCACACTCGAGATGGACGGAGACATCAGGATCTATATCAAAAAATATGTTGTGTCCTCTCAACTCCTCGTCCGTGAACACATCTTGTCCAGAGATTACCCGATCGTACTTGGAGTTACCGCTGCTTACTAAGCTGCGCTCGAATTGAGCAATAGCATTAGTAGTTAGCTGTTGTGTGATCTCGTCGAAATCCTCGATGCCAAAGGCTTGTCTAAACATAGTTGGATACCGATCATGTCGTTGGAGCTTGGCCTCCACATTGGTCCAAGCGTCGTCTAACTCGATGGGGTCCTCTATAGGGAGTGCGGCTTGTTCCTCCAGAGTCATCACCTTGCCATCCCAGAATAATCCCGTATTGACAAATCCTACATTAAGCAATGTCATCGATCCGCGACTGGTGCGCTGTCCATCTATACCTATACTACGATTAAGATTATCTGTAAAATTACCTCTTGGTAGATGGCAGGTCGAGCAGCTGATCGTCGAATCACGTGATAAGATAGGATCGTAAAACAAATGCCTACCTAATTCTACTCCTGCCAGAGTCATGGGATTGTCCTCAGGGATAATCATCTGAGGAAAATGATCAGGAAGATCAAGTTCATACGGCTCGGGGGCGAACGGTATGGTGCTCAGATCAATACGATCAAAGGGCTCCGAAGATTCTTCGCCGCAGCACATAAAGCCTGCTGAGAGCAGGAACATACCGTATATAGCAAGTCTCATCACGCTATTATAACACAATAGCCTATTTATTTGTTATGCCGATTGGTGGGACTCTTTGATGATGTCGTCCATTATACCTTGTATAGTCGTCTTGACTTGTGAGGAAAAATCTTTTTCCATGATCCAGTGGAAGTAGTTGCGATCCTTTTTGATCACATCTTTTACTCGGTGGTTCATGTACTTACCAAAGTTGAAGATCAGCTCCCCATTCTCGGTCTTCTTCAGTCGATTAGTGAAATCAACATGCCGCTTGTCAGAGGTGAACTCATAGATGGCATTCATATCATTTTTGATAGGCTCCTTGGTGATAAAGCCATCTCCATCTTCGTGATCAACCCCTTTGTACTTAGCGATCTGTCCCTGCAGCACCTCCACAGTCGCTCTGACGTCCGCAAGGGCATCATGAGCATCTATCAGTTCTTTATCACAGTAGTACTTCAGCGCAGCTCGCAATGTCCTCGGCTCCATGCGATAGAAGATCTTTTGGACGTCGATAGACTTGCGATTTGTCATATCAAGCGTAAAACCACATCTATATAATTCTTCGAGGAGCATCGGCACATCAAATCTATCTGAGTTGTACCCAGCTAAATCTGCGTCTGCGATAAAGTCATAAATCTGCTGCGCTACGGCTTTAAAGTGCGGCTTGTCGGCGATCATTTCGTCGCTGATACCGTGGACATCTCCAGATTCTTTTGGTATTGGGATACCAGGATTAATCATTAATTCCAACTCTGCATGTGGTCTGCCATCGGCGAAATACTTAATGAGGGCAATCTGTACGATGCGATCTTGTAAGATGTTGAGGCCAGTAGACTCGATATCAAAAAAGACTATGTCTTTATCTAAGTTGAAGGCAGTTGCCGACTCATTCTGTGGCGACGTATTGAATAAATCCATGGCTATAATTTTTGTTTATCGACCCATCCTCGGATCCTGTGAAGAAGCAAGCTTCTATCTCCGGTAAAGATGCTATTAAATCTTTAGCTTTTGTATATCCCATGACCATGCATGCCGTAGCAATTGCATCGGCCGTCATGCAATCTCGTGCTATGACGCTGACTGCAAGGAGCTCATTAACTTCAGGATATCCAGTTTTAGGGTTTATGGTGTGGCCATATTTGGCACCGTCTACCTCGTGATAGTTGCGATAGTTTCCTGAGCTGGCTAAGCCCCGATTGGTCAGCATTAGATATTCGATCAGATCTGTCAGTGCGGCATCTGATGAGGGGGTATTGATGCCGATTACCCAATTTCCCCCTTTGCTGTTTTGTCCATGTGTCAATACCTCTCCACCTATTTCGACGTAGTAGTCCTTGACACCATTTCTCTCCAGGAGCGCTCCGACTTGATCCACCCCATAGCCCTTGGCAATAGCACTAAAGTCAAGCTGCCCCCTAAAGGGCTTAATGACTAAGGAATTGAGTGTTTTCCGATAGCTCAACTTGTCCAGGCCTACAATCTGCATCATAGAATCAATAGCCGTAGAATCAACCTGGGTAACTGCTCGCTTAGGGGTATATCCAAATCCCCAGTAATTGACTAATGGCATCACCGTGGGGTCAAAGTAGCCTCTAGTTGTCTCGTACAGGTCTGTGGATGCATCAAGATTCTTGGCAAAATGATCTTGACTGTCTGATATGGTAAATGTACCAGGCTCTTGATTTAATCGAGATATGATCGAAGTCTCGATATAAGTACTCACTTCATCATTTATCTCAACCAGCAGTTGATCTATAGAATCTTTGATCGTAGCAGGTGACAGATCGGAGTTGAGCGTAACATTATAATATGTGCCCATAGTCTCTCCTGTAACCTTGATATAGGTAGTAGATGAGCCCGACTCCTTACATCCTGTCAAGAGCCAAAGGAGGGCACCTATGAGTCCAATGGTCCTAACCCCTGTCGTCATATTTTATGACTGTTCTTTCTTGATCTGTGCCTTAGCGTTGTGCAACTGCACAGGAGCATTTCCTTTGCGCAACTTCATATTGAGGAATTCCACCACCAATGAGAATGTAATAGCAAAGTATAGATATCCTTTAGGTACTGCTCCGATCTCAGAGTCAAATATGGTGAGGTGCGCCAAGTGACCACCCTCAAGGATTAGCATGAATCCTATCAATATTAAGAATGCTAAACCTAACATCTGTATGGTAGGGTGCGTATTGACAAATTCTCCAACTGGATTAGCAAATGCCAACATGATACCTACAGATAATACGACGGAGATAATCATTATGATTAAAGCACCATAGAGACCATTAGTCATACCTACAGCAGTGAGGATACTATCAAAGCTAAATACGATGTTGATTAGGGTGATCTGTATGATCGCATTGGTCATAGTTGTCCCGCCTTTCTTACCGTCACCCAGTCCGTGAGTATCTTCCTCAAGCTTATGATGGATCTCCGAGACACTCTTGTACAAGAGAAATATGCCTCCAATTATCAATATGAAGCTCTGCCCTGAGAAACCGGCATTGAGCCATCCCCAGTCCAGACTCAACCAGGGTTCTTGCATGGATATGAGCCATGAGATGCCAAACAGTAGGGCAATACGTAGAAACATTGCTAAAAAGAGACCAATATTGGTTGCTTTTTTTCGGTGCTCTTTCGGCAATTTATCAGCAGCAAGCGTGATGAATATGATATTATCAACCCCTAAAATGATCTCCAAAAAGGTCAATGTTAGGAGACTCATCCATACACCCGAACTGCCCCAGTCAGGCATATCAAACAGTAAAGTATACATCATATGTTTTTGCTATTAAAGCTCTTCTTGTGATTCTTGATGAATCCCAAATCCGATTCTATTTTGAACCTCATTTCCAGGTTGATCATCATCGTAGTTCTCCCAGTCAATTAATTCCTTAAAGAACTCATCAAAATTAGCCAAAATCAATTGCTCGTTAAACTCCTCTGGTTTATATATTCCCAGCATTTTAGGAGGTTTAGGTTGCATTAACCCTTCGATGAGAGGATAGGTCATCCATGCTTGGACTTTGCCATTAAATAGTTGACTGTAGACTAATGATCCTTTATCCTTGATGATGTTTCTTTTGGTGATGTCATCAACATTTTCGGCGATGCCGCTGACAGCTTTGCCCAATGATATGGTTATTGATTCGAGATTCTCAAATCTCTCCTCGATTTCTATTGATGCTGATACACCAGTATGCTCTAATATTTGTTCTGCAGTTTTGACGATTTCACTTTTGAGCGAGTTATACCATGCATTGCGATAGTCTATCACATGTTTTAACATTGCAGAGTACTTAGATGCTCTCTCCTTTATTGCTGTAAATTTTTCCATTCTATTTGTTCGTCTTGTGTTTATGCATTAATCTCAGACCGTTCATGGTGAGATTTCTATCTATTTTATAAAAAAGGTCGCCTAATGGCTCCATCACAAATGATAAGCCTCCTGTAGCTAAGGCTATATAATGATCCCCGACTTCAGATCGAATCTTGCCGATGAGTTCTTTGGCCATGCCTACATATCCCCATAGTATTCCAGCTTGGATCGCATGAGTTGTATTCTGACCTAAGACAGAATCTGGTAATTTTAGAGGAATCTCAGGTAGCTGAGCTGTATTACTGGATAGTGCTTTCATTGCCGTCTTTATACCCGGCGCTATTGCCACGCCCTGAACAAAGCCCTCGCCACTAACTGTTGTAAACGTCAGCGCTGTCCCGAAATCCGCTACTATACAATCTCTCTCATAGGTATGATAAGCAGAGTAAGCATTGGCGACCAGATCGGTACCGATCTCATAGGGCCGAGGCACCTTAAATTGTAAGTTCTCATAGAGTTGTGGTCCTACCGTTACTACCTCCACTTCAAATAGGTCTGCTAATAGCTCTTGGAATAGCTCCCTTAGATTAGGAACTACCGTGCTGAGTATACAGCCATCTATATTTTCAATGTTTAGACCTTTTTCGAGGATCTCAGTCCTCAATTTCATATCGTAATACTGACTGGCGGAGCCTTCTTTGATAGTGGGGATACGCCATATGTCTGTACATGCATCCCCATCATAAAAGCCTAAAACAACATTGGAGTTACCGATATCAATGACTGCGATCATGAATTAACAGCTTTTTTTAAGCTCCAAAAGGACTTCCATCCTTCTGCAGTGGTAGGTACCTCCTGGTCGCTATTTTCTTTAACTATTTTAAACAAGGTCTTCCAATGAAATGAAATATCTCTAACGATCTGAGACCATGATAGTTCAGGATCATAGATATGTATGGGCTCAGCTTTGGCGCCATTAATCTCGAGGATCTTAAAGTTACCCTGCTTGATCTCATCGATTGAGTTGGCCTTTAGGTCAAGCCTGCCGAAGTTCAAGCCATCAAACTCAGAGAAAAAATCGTCTATTGCCTGATGTAAAGCGCTATCGATATGACTAGAGCGATCATAAAACTTAGAGCCCCGAGCATAATTGCCTACATGATCAAGGATGAGTTTTTCTTGATCGGCTAATATGTCATCTTGTTTCTCTTCGAGTTTCTTAAAAACTAACTCTTTGTTTAAGAAGGGGTTATCTAAATTATGGACCAATTCTTTGATCGTCGTCTGACCATCTCCTATAACATACGGCATGACCTTCTCGACAAAAGAAGATATACCGTAGCCTGGATCAGCCTTGAGCCGATAACACATGATAGAGTACTCTGAGCTATGGGATAAAAACTCTTGGATCAGCATCTCCCGATTACCAAACTGAGATTGAATCTCCAGTAGTTCATCAATACGATCTATACGTCTCACCATGAATCCTTTGAATCCAACATTGGGCTTTATGATGAGCGGGAATGGGATCTGAGCGTGCTGTAGTTTAGCTGTGAGATCATCTCGCTGAGAAACAACTATAGTTTTTGGAAGATACTTTTCTTGCGTAAGATCGTAGATAGCAGTCTTAGTGTCATCGAGCATACCACCTAAGTGTAAAGCCGAATTAGCCGCAGAAAAGAATGTAAGCGATCTGAAATAGGCCGAGTACATGATCCAATAGATCAAGGACTGATACTTGTATAATGTCGATACCCAATATCCTCTGTCAGACCATTTCACAGTAAGGCAAGCTTCGTTTATGACATTAAAGCTAACTAAAATCGCAGATATCGATCTGTGGATGAGTCAGTGGGTCATTGTCTAATTTTGATTTATTTGATATCACAAAAGAGCAGAGATTCTCCATGGAGAAATCCTTCTAAGACATCTCCCCGAGCTATGGGCCCGACGCCCTCGGGAGTGCCTGTATAGATGAGGTCTCCTTTTTGTAATGTGAATCGATGTGAGATATAAGTTACCAGTGCTTCTATATCAAATATCATATCCGAAGTCTCCCCGATCTGCACTTGCCGCCCGTTCTTTTTTAAATCAAATTGAATGGCGGCGAAAGACGCTTTATCGACCTCTTTCCATTTGCCGATGGCCGCAGAGTAATCGAAACTTTTAGCAATCTCCCACGGATGTCCCTTCTCTTTACATCGGGCTTGGATATCACGAGCGGTAAAGTCTATACCGAGAGATATCTCACCGATATGGCTCCATACATTGGAGGGGGCGATGCGTTTGCCTTGCTCCTTGATTTTCACAACTACTTCGAGCTCGTAATGGATATTATCCGAAAAATCTGGGTAAAAAAATGACTGTCCATAAGGTAATAGCGCCGTGGCCGGCTTCATGAATACCATCGGTTGAGAGGGCAGCGGACTATTCATTTCCTTGGCATGCTTGGCATAATTTCTACCGATGCAAAATATTTTCATGATGTGTATTTGATGCTGAACATAACAAATTATCAATATTTCATCTCCATCTGAGGTATTAAATAGACGTATTTTAGAGTTAGAATTAGGTCAAAAATCATACAATGTCACTAACAAAGAAATACATCAAGTCGAAGAAGGCTTACAAAGTAACTTTTAGCTTGCCCAAATCCACTGAAGGGTCAGATATCCGTGTGCTCGGAGAGTTCAATAATTGGGACTGGGACGCTGCGCCAAGCATGAAGAAATCTAAGGACGGTTACAAAGCAGAAATCTTGCTTGATCCCGGTAAAATATATGAGTATAGATATTGTGTCGACCATGACACTTGGGTAAATGATGGGGAGGCCGATGCATATTGCCATGTATCATGCTTCGCTGTGGATAACTGTGTGGTAGATCTGCTTAATATCGTAGAAGAAGTGCCCGTCAAAAAGGCAACCACCAAAAAATCGGCAACAAAGAAAGCAACGTCAAAAAAATCTCAATCCAAAAAGATTGACTTGACGGCTATAGAAGGTGTGGGACCCAAGATTGCAGGGTTACTTACCGATGCGGGATACGGATCCTACGAGGCAGTCGCTAAGGCCAAGCCAGCGGCGCTCAAAAAAGTCCTGCTAGCCGCAGGTAAGAGATACACTATGCATGATCCGATCACATGGCCTAAACAAGCCAAGCTCTTATCCAAGGGAGATATGACCCTGTTGAAAAAGTTACAGGACGAACTTAAAGGTGGTAGAAAGGCTAAATAGCCTGCTTGCTACACGCTATTAGAACTTAACATTGAGCAGTCCAACTAAGTCTTTTACTTCAGATAGTGTCTGTTGAGCTCTCTTGCGTATCAGCTCTGAGGACTGCTTTACTTGATATTTTAATTCTCGCTTGTTGTCTTTCAGTGCTGCCTTGCGCTCTATGAACTGTGATGTCATCTTGACGAGGCTATCTGCCACGACGCCTTTGAGTTCTGAATACTTTAGGGTGCCCGACTCAAAATCTTTCATCAGCCCATCGTACTGATTATCGGGATCTCCTGATGCTGTCAGTAGTGTGAATAGATTATCTACGCCATCACTCATCTGACCTGCTACAGGCTCGCCAGTATCTGTTACGGCAGATTTTATTTGCTTGCGCAATCTGGCTTCATCTGCAAATACGCTGATCCAATGTTTCTCTCCGGCGCTCTTACTCATCTTACGTGTTGGGTCAGCAGTTGAGCGAATCTTAGGCGTCTCAGTAAACAGAGTATCGGGCAACATAAAGTAATCCTTGCCTACACCATGATTAAATCGCTGGGCGATATCACGAGTTAGCTCAAGATGCTGCTCCTGATCCTTGCCAACAGGGACAAAGTCAGCCCTGTATATCAATATATCAGCAGCCTGGAGCACCGGATAGTCTAACAAGCCCGCAGAAATGAAGCTCTCCTTGTTCGCCTCAGAAGTCTTCTGGCTTTTGTCTTTAAACTGTGTCATCCTAGTCAGCTGACCATAAGAGCAGTAGCAATTGAGTATCCAGCTGAGTTCAGCATGTTCTGGTACTAACGACTGAATAAATAGATTACTTGGCTCGATGCCAACGGCGACGAGATTCATGATGAGCTCCCAAGTGTTGTTTCTTAGTTTTTTGACATCATAGGGCATAGTCATGGCATGATAATCTACTACTCCATAGTAGCACTGATAATCTGCTTGAAGTTCTACCCAGTTCTTAACAGCGCCGAAGTAATTGCCCAAGTGCATCTGACCTGTTGGTTGAATACACGATAAGATTGTTTTTTTACTCATAATTCTACTGACTTTAGTCGCCGACTGACTCTATTTTACTGCAATAGCAGAGATCTCTACATTGACATATTTAGGTAGGGCAGATACTTCTACGAGTTCACGAGCAGGCGCTGTATCATCATTGAAGTACTGTGCATATACCGCATTGATCCTGCCATAGTCCTGCATATTCTTGACGAATACACTACACTTTACGACGTGCCCAAAAGTCATTCCGGCATTTTCAAGTATGTTCTTAAGGTTAGTCATCACTTGATGTGTTTCGGCTTCGATGTCGGTATTGACGATATCGCCAGTAGCGGGATTGATAGGAATCTGTCCAGCTATATAGAGCGTACCATTGGCCAGAGTTGCTTGGTTGTATGGACCTACAGGAGCAGGTGCATTAGGAGTATTTTTGATTTCTTTCATGTCTGTGGTTTATATATTCTGTTAAGAATCTTGTGATGGATGTAGTTCAAATTAAAAAAGCTCCAACAGTCTCTTTTACCGGTGGAGCTTTTCCGCCTAAGCGGAATATATACATGGAATATAATTATTCGAATATCTCTTCCTCTGCAGGGATAACCACCTGACCTTTGTAATACATCGCACCATCATGCCAGTAGGCTCTATGATAGAGGTGTGCCTCACCTGTATTCTTACAGATAGAGATCGTAGGGGCAATAGCCTTCTTATGAGTTCTTCTTTTTCTTTTTCTCTGCTTGGAGATTCTACTCTTAGGATGTGCCATTTTCTCTTGTTATTTAGTCTTCTATTTTAAATCTAAGTCTTTTAACGCTCCCCACAATGGATTACTGCTATTATCATCGACATCTTCTGGAGCTCGATACTCTAATCGATCTAACACTTGATGATCACAGTATTTGTACTCTTCGGTCTCACAATCTCTGCTGGCCGATATCGGTAGATGCGCATGGATCAATTGATAGAGTACCTGAGTAAGATCGATATGAGTCTCTTTCGGATCGATAAAAATTACTTCATCAGTGTTAGCAATTTCTTCCTCCGAAAACTTAAAGATCACTTGATCCACTCCAGATATATTGATGTCGATTGGAGCAGTACATCGATCACAATCCCCCCTATATATTCCGGAAATTGTAAAGTCGAATACCATCATCGTCGACCTAACATCTATCTCAATGTCCACTTTGATTGCTGATTCCGTAATTCTGGACTTCTCAAAATTTTTGAAGAAATCAGCATCTATGTCAAAATCTATATTGTGGGTCCCATTTTTTAAGCCTTTATATGCGATTCTGTATGGATTCATAAGATACGTACATTCAGCTATTCAAAAATGGAGCGCAAAGATAGAAAAATACTATCGTATTTCAAGGGGTGAGCTTTGTGATTATCTCAAATAAGGCAATGAGCCATGGAAGGTAGTGTGAGCTTTTGACCATCAATTCGTGTCTTTTTACAGAGACAGTTATCAGATATGGCTGAAATCACCTCATTGTCACAGCTTGATCCTGACGGATATTATACTTATCAAGACTACCTCTCATGGAAATTTGAGGACAGGGTCGAGCTTTTTAGGCTTTGGTTAGCCAAGATGTCGCCAGTGCCTAATAGAAGGCATCAAGCTATATCCAGTGCTCTGTATGGACTGCTATAGTCACACCTTAGGTATAAATCTTGTCATGTGTTTTCGGCTCCATTTGATATTCGACTACCAGTTTCAAAAAAAATGTAGATAAACCAGATACTGTGGTTCAGCCAGATATCGTCGTAATATGTGATGATGACAAACTTGACGAACAAGGCTGTAACGGGGCGCCAGACTTGGTAATTGAAATCCTTTCACCCGGCAATTCTGATCGAGAAATGAAGCAAAAGTTTGATTTGTATGAGGCGTCAAGAGTACAGGAATATTGGATCATTGATCCAAATAGAATGGATATAATAGTTTACACCTTGGATAAGAATCAAGTCTACATAGGAAGCCGGCCTTATCTTGTCGGAGACGCGCTTCGGAGTCATTGTATCGACGGATTGGAGATTGAATTAGAAGAAATCTTCAGATAAACATTCTCATACTTCTCTTACTCAAATACCTTCTTAACATCAATCGTTATGCCTTGCAGCACATCAGAAGTAAACTGATCACCAGTTACGTAAGGTCTGCTACCTACATAGCGCACATCAGCATTGAGCGTATAGATGATAACTGATTCTTTATGTGGGTCAACTATCCAGTATACAGGTATCTGAGATTGCTCGTACAACTCAAACTTGTCTTTCATCTCCCGGATTGAATTACCAGGAGATAAGATTTCGATCACTAAGCTTGGGCGCCATTACAACCCTGCTCATCGAGTAGATCCAAGTTGCATACTACACAGATGTCTGGCTGTACTACAGTATCAACTTTTCCTTCTTTATTTGATACGGGTAGACGCACATCGAAGGGAGCCGTGTAAGCCTTACATGGCTTGCCCTGCAAATAGTTGTAAATACTCATTGCCAAGAAACCACTAATCTCTTGATGTCTACGATTCGGAGCAGGTGACATCTTAGCAATTACCCCTTTGAATAGTTCTACTCGCTCCTTGAACTTCCAAGTGAGATAATCCTGATAGGTATAGTAGCCGTCAGGATTAAGTTGGGATAAGGAGGTGATCTCTGCCATCAACAAAGTTTGAGCTTAAAGATATTGCTTTTTAATGAGCGATAAAGTACCTCGTTAGCCCGGAGTGTTACAGAGCAATTTGTAGCCTCTAAAAGAATGGGCGATGCGAATATAAGTTGATGTGCTAAAAATAGATAATCATAATTATCTGATATTCAATGATTAATATAAATTTATACTATTTAAGTGCTCATAATTTAACACTACAAGATCGCTATTTATTATAATAAATAGCACTTAGTAAACTACGATATTAACATCGATTGACTTAGAGATTATGGGTAGTCGAACCACTTGATATGTCATACAATAGAATTGACATGTTGAAATCAGAATGACGAGCTAAACTCTCTAAAGAGATCGGAGGAATCATATCAGCGAAAATGTCCAAGCAATATTGAAGTACGGACTGACTCCTAAAGGTGTGGGGTGCAACTTAATTATTATTAAACAGAAATAAATGAAATATTTTAGTTTGATCGCGTTACTTTTTATGATTATATCATGTTCTTCGGACGATTTGGAATACTCTTTAGATGATTCGGAATACTCTTTAGATAATCTAATAACTGATGATGTTTTTCTGGAATACACTGATCTTACCTTTCATCATAATAAGAAATTAAGAGAAAATTTTTCTTTAGAGGAATTAGTAGAGTATGAAAATGCAACGGAAGAGATGGCAATGAAATTTATAGAAAAATTTGGAACTACAGAGCAAGAATATTTGAGTTACTTTAAACGAGCATCTACTCTTGCTCTTGATTTGAATGATAGATTTTCTTTAGATAAGTATTCACAGGAAGAATTATTGCCTATATTCATAGAGAGGCACTATGACATAGCTGGAGCACAGGAATACACCAAGGGTTGTGCTTGGGATTATGGCATATGTATTGGTGGAGCTTTGGGACTTGGCTATCTAAGCTCAGTAACTTGTGCCGCTGCCACAGCAGCTATTATAGGAAGTGGAGGCGCATCTGCTCCTATATCACTCCCAATTATTTTGGGATGTGCAGTTGTAGGTGGGTCTTTAGAAATAAAAGAGCTAAATCGATGTGGATCTCATTATGATGATTGTATCGGAAAGTAAGAAATATATATGAAAAGAGAAACTGCGTTAAAAATAGTTTTGTGGACAGGGGTAATATTTTTATTAATTGATTATTTCTTGCTAAGAGATCTAACTAATCAATTGGTAAGAACTATCATAATTTTGATTGGATGTATTGTGATTACACCATTTTTCTGGCGAACTCTATCATCGCAAGAGTGAATGAACCCAAGTTAACAGAGATTCAGCCCTGAGATAATTAGTTTTGTCAAGGATGGAATAAAAACAAAAGCCCTTATGAATTTAGTTTGTAAGGGCTTTTAAATATTTTGCTTGAGTTTACCATTACCCCAACCCACCAATCATCTTCTCAGGTCTTACCCACTCCGTAAACTCCTCCGCTATACCAAGTTGATATCATAGCTTATATATTAAATCGCTATTCGAGTGTCTATGACCTCGAAAATCT